>JAJEHI010000084.1 GCA_022823775.1 Defluviicoccus sp.
GAGGTCGGCGCGGCGTATTTGGGCGATCAGGCTGGGGCGCGCGCGGATGTAGTGCACATCCTGGCGTCCATGGGTGGCCGAGTACGCGACGACGTTGTCGCCGCCGATCTCACCGGCCAGCGCCGCCCATTCCGGCTCGCATCGGCAACCGCGCTGGAGGATGCACGCGCGGTTTGCGCAGAGCGCGGGGTACGGCTCACGCCTGCGCGCCGGCGGGTGCTGGAAATCATCTGGCGGGATCGCCGTCCGCTCGGTGCCTGCGAGATCCCGGAAGTGCTTTCGAGGGAAGGGTACTGTCCCTCGCCGCCCACCGTCTATCGTGCGCTGGAGTTCCCGGTCAGCCGCGGCCTCGTGCACCGGCTGCCGTCTCTAAACGCCCTCATCGGCCGCTCCCGCCCCGGCCATCCCGGCGCTGCGCGGCAGCCGAGGGCGGCGACATAGTCCAGTCGCCAGTCGAACTGGTCGGAGAGCGCAAGGCCGCCCCGGTCGACATGGTCGAACACTCCGAACTTCATGGCCTTGCTGCTCCATCAGGCCGCCGGATGCCCTTCGGCCGGCAAACGCGGGAGTCTAGCCGGTTGATGGCGAACCGGCATCCGTCGGAAGGGGGCGGCGCTTTGACTTTCAACAAGCGCCCAGGATTCGCGTATGCTCGCAAGGGGCAGGTCGTCCCCGACCGCGGCCGAACGAGCGGGGATCCCGACATGGATGCCAGCGACATCGAAGCGCTTGTAATCGACAGGCCGGAGGACGGCGTGTTCAAGGTCCATGCCGACGTCTATCGCTCTGAGGAGATTTTCGAGCTCGAGCAAAAGTACATCTTCGAAGGCGGCTGGGTGTTCCTCGGGCTCGATTGCCAGGCACCGGAACCGCACGACTTCTTCACCACCTATATCGGGCGCCAGTCGGTCATCGTCAGCCGGGACAAGGACGGCGTCCTGCACGGTCTGATCAACGCCTGCCGGCATCGAGGGGCGCTGGTCTGTCACACCGCGGCGGGCAACGCCCCGACCCATGTCTGCCCCTACCATGCCTGGACCTACGACAGCGCCGGAAACAACACCGCGATCACGGCGCACGACCGGGGCGCCCACGGGGCGGGCTTCGATGCCGAGGACCACGGGTTGCGGCGCATCCCCCGCTTCGAAAGCTATCGCGGGTTCCTGTTCGGCAGCCTCGACCCCGACGTGCCGTCGCTCGAGGCCTATCTGGGCGAGACCACGATCTTCATCGACCTGGTCGTCGACCAGGGCCCCGACGGGCTGGAGCTGGTGCCCGGAACCGTCCACTACACCTATCGGGGCAACTGGAAGCTTCAGATCGAGAACTCGGCGGACATCTACCACTTCATGCCCACCCACGAGACCCTGCTGCGGATCGTGAACGCCCGCGCGGCCGACGACGCGGCGGCGGCATCGGCCTACCGCCACCGGAAAGAGGGTTCGGTAACGCGCGGCTCGATGTGCTTTCCGAACGGGCACAACGCGATGTTCGGCGGCGGCGACAACATCCAGGCCCGTCCGCTTTATCGCGAATTGGACAAGCTAAGGGAACGGGTCGGGGCCGTCCGCGCCAAGTGGATGCTCTATACCCGTAACGTGCTCTTTTTCCCCAACATGCAGCTACTGGAAAACGCGTCCCTTCAGATCCGGGTTAACCGTCCGGTGAGCGCGTCTCGCACCGACATCGTCACCCACTGCATCGCGCCCAGGGGCGAGTCGGACGAAGCCCGCGAGCTCCGCGTCCGCCAATACGAAGAGTTCTTCAACCCGAGCGGGTTGGCGACGCCCGACGATACCGCGATCTTCGAGGATATCCAGGCCGCGGCCGGTGCCGACGCCGTGGACTGGAACCAGGGCTACATGCGCGGCATGGGAACGGCCAGCCGGGAGCCGATCGCGGAGGCACGGGAGCTCGGGCTGAACCCGGTGACGTCGGTTACCGGATCCCCCAGCCTCGGCGACGAGACCATCCTCCACGGCCCGATCCGGGCCTGGCGGGATCGGCTGAAGGCGGCGCTGTCGAGCGAGGATCGTCCTTCCCTGCGATACGGTTCGGCGGCTGCGGAATGACGGCCGGAGACGGCCACGCCGAGGTTGTGGCGCTGCTCCATCGCGAGGCCCTATTCCTCGACGAACAGCGGTGGGACGAGTGGCTGGCGCTCTATACAGAGGATGTCGAGTACTGGGTTCCGGCCTGGAAAGGCGAGCACGAAGCGACCGCCGATCCGCGACGCGAAATCTCGTTGATCTACCTGAATTCCCGCGCGCGCCTGGAAGAGCGCATCGGGCGCATCCGTTCCGGCCGGTCGGCCGCCAACCTGGTGCTGGCCAGGACCGCGCACGCGATCTCCAACGTGCTGATCGAAAACGAGACCGCCGGGACCGTGGACGTGCGATGCGTGTGCATCACCCACATATACGATCCCAAGCGGCGGAGCGAGTTCCGCACCGTTGCCCGGAATGCGCTCGGGCTGGTGCGCGTCGGGGAAGAGTGGCGCATCCGTTCCAAGAAGGTCCTCGTCCTCAACGACAATTTGCGGACGAAGCTCGACTTCTACATGCTCTAGGGTCGGGCGCCGACCCCATCCTCCCGGCTCCGGCGCCGCTGCATCCAGGCGATCGTGCCGACCGCAACCGCCGCGCCGAGGATCACCGGCCAGGACGCCGGGTGACCGAACGGACAAACCATGATCGCGATGCCGCAAATCGCCGTGACCGCCTGCACAGCGAGCGACATCGGGGAAAACAGGTAACCCGCCATGCCGACCGCCAAGACGGCCACGCCGATCGCGGTCTTGGCGCCGACCGTCACGATCTCCGCGGTCGTACCGTCGAAGATCAGCGCCGGCTGATAGACGAAAACGAACGGCACCACATAGGCGGCGATGCCGAGACGGACGGCGGCCCACCCGGTCTGCCAGAAATTGGTGCCGGCGACCGCGCAGGCGGCGAACACGGCGATGCAGATCGGCGGGGTGATCATCGACAGCATGCCGAAATAGAAGATGAACAGATGCGATGCGAGCCTTGGAATTCCGGTCTCCACAAGGGCCGGCGCGATCAGGAGAGCCAGCATCAGGTAGATGACGCCGGACGGCATGCCCATGCCGAGAACGATGCAGACGACGGCCGTCATCAGGAGGAGGACGAGGCCGCTCTCCCCCGCCGCCTGGGTGAGGAGGAGCGAGAAGTTGAAGCCGAGCGTCGAGATCTGGATCGCCCCGATGATCATCCCCGCCAGCGCCGTGACGATGACCAGTTCCAGAACGGTTTGTCCGGTCTCTCTGACCGCGATCCAGACCTTGTCCAGGCTCGGCCGGGTAAATGGGTTGAACAGGGACACGGCCAACGTCGCGCCGACCGCCAGCATCGCCGAGCGGCCGGGCTGCCAGTGCTCCACGACCAGCGTCCATACCAGCAGGAAGATCGGAATGACGAAAATCCAGCCCCGGCCGACGATATTCCCGAGGCTGGGCGCGTCCGACAGTTCGACCGGCCTCAGCTTCTGCTTGGCGGCTTCGAGATCGACCTGAACGAACAGCGCGATGTAGTACATGATCGCGGGCAGCAGCGCGGCCAGGATCACCTCGCCATATGAAATCTGCAGAATGTCGATCATGAGGAACGCTACGATCCCCATGACGGGCGGCATCACCTGGCCTCCTGTCGACGCCACCGCTTCGATTCCGGCCGCCGTCGGTCCCGAATAACCGGCCCGGCGCATCATCGGGATGGTGATGGGACCGTCCATCACGACATTCGATACGGCGCTGCCCGAGATCGTACCGAACAGGCTTGAGGCCATGACCGCCACCTTGGCCGGACCGCCCCGGTACTTCCCCATCGTGACCAGGGCGAAATCGTTGAGGAAGCGATCCCCGTTTGCCGCGAACAGCACGCGTCCGAACAGGATAAAGGCGACGATAATGCTGGTCGTAACGTCGAGCGGGATGCCCAAAAGCGCGTTGTTGTCGAGATAGAGGTAAATCGCGATCCGCTCGGGCGAGGTGCTGGGAACGTTGAGCAGTCCCGGCGCGAGGTGGGAAAGCGCCGAATAAGCGATGAACACCGCGCCGAGCAGCACCAGGGTCCAGCCCATGGCGCGCCGCGTTGCCTCGAACACCAGGAATACCGCAATCGCGCCGAGCGCGATGCGTTCCGGCCTGAGTTCTCCGATGGTCTCGACGATGTCGCGATAGACGAAGAGGACGAAGAGACCGCAGACCAGGCTCATCGCCGCCAGCAACCAGTCATGGAGCGGGACGCGGTCGTGGGCGGTCGACGCGGTCGGCTTCAGGCCGATGAAGATCGCCGCCATCGCGAGGCCGAATATCAGCGCGAGGAACTGCTCCTTGAAGATCGCGATCCCGACATAGTGCTGGATCTCCAGCGACCACGCCGCGCAGAGCAGCGTGATCGCGCCCAGCAGGACGTTCTTCAGAAGATTGGGCCAGCCGGAAAGCCGGCGCCATTTCTGCACGCCCGTCAGGGCGTCGACGGTCCCCTCCGGGGCCGATCCCCGCTCAGCCATGCCGCCCTGCTATCCCGGCCGAAAAGCCGGATCGGCCCCGGCTTCCGCCAGCCTACTTCGCCATAGCGGAAATCTTGTCGTTGGCCATCATGGCGGCGTCGGTCCACAGCCCCTTACCCTTGTAGAACGCGACCGCGGCGGGATGGTAAGGCGCCATGGGAAGCGTCGTCACCGCGTTCTCCTGCTTGAATCCGCCGAAGATCGGGCTGGCCTTGATCAGCGCGCCGGTTCCGTTCCACAGCGCTTCGACGATCTTGCCGGCGGTCGCGGAGTCGAGATCCTTGTGAGCCAGAAGATAGGTGTCGTAGGTGATCACGTTGACCGGGTGCGCGATGGCGAGCGGCGGAATCGGTTTGGGGAACCGGACCAGCTTAAGACCCGGAAACATGATCTCCCGCATCTTCGCGACCTTCGCCGGATCGTCGTCGAAGGACAGGAAGCGGACCGGCTTCTGTGCGTGGATTTCGCGCACCGCCGGCATGCCGACCGCCGCCCAGCTGGACTCCGCGCGGCCGGCGCCGACGGTCTTGACGCCGTCGACCACCCCGGTCACCGGAACCTTGACCACATCGTCCCAGGTCAGGCCGCCGTTGGACAGCCCGGCCGCGATCGAGCGCGGAAGCACGGCGTGACCGCCAAAATCGGAGGTCAGCTTGCGGCCCTTTATCTGGGAAATTTGCTTGATGTCGGAGTCGGCGTGAACGATGAAGCCGAGCCTGAGCACGTTGGGACCCGCACGCAGGATCCGGATGTTCTTGCGGGGCTTCTTCAACTTGGTCAGGCCGTTGAATTCGGTGTAAGTCGAACTTGCCGTCAGAACCGCGACCTTGAGTTCGCCGGAATCGAGCGCGGCCATGAACGCATCGGGTCCGGCGAAGGGTCGCACCACCGCGCGCAGCTTGGAATGGTCGGTGATGACCTTGGCCATCGCGGTGCCGACCCGGTTCATCAGACTGCCTTGCCGATCGGTCGCGATGACCATGGTCTGCGCCGCCGCTTCGCAGGTGAACGCGGCGAGGACCAGCGCGCTTACCGCGAACGAGCGGAAACGAAATCGTGTCATGGAAGTCTCTCCTTCGTATTCGATGATGGGATTCCCGAGTGGCGCGCCGTGCGGAAAATGCGCCGATTTCCTCCCTTGCGCCAAGACACTAGCGATTGCGAAAAAGCCTTTCCAGTCGAGACCATCGACCATCCGCCGAACCGGCGGCGCGCGCGTCGCAGCGCCGCAGTCGCCGCGACGTCGACCGCGAGCGTTTCGGCGTCCAGAACCACGCCATAGTCCCGCTCCGCTGCTTCGGACGAAACGTAACCTTCCGCCACGTCGGCCGCGACCTTGTCCGGATCGCGATCCAGCGGATCGCCCCAACCGCCGCCGCCTCCGGTACGCACCACCGCCTCCGCCCGAGGGGGCACCGCATGGCCTTGAACGTCGATTTCGCGGAATCCGGCGTCCGCCGGTTCCTTGAGCAGGTAGGTGTGGGTCCCGCCTTCTTCCCCGCCCCACAACCCCCAGGGTGGGGCGGTTTTGCGCAGGCTGCCCTGGAAGTTCCAGCGCCCGTCGACCAGGTTGACGACGTTCATGTCGATCCCGAGCCCGCCGCGGAATTCGCCTGCGCCGCCGGAGTCCGTCCTGAGCGCGCGCTGCTCGACCAGCACGGGACATTTGAGCTCGATCCCCTCGATGGTGGCGTTGCGGACGTCCCCTTGGCACACCGAGACGGTGGCCGACTCCCCGTCCTCGCCCGGTCGTCCGCCCCACCCGCCGCCCTCGATGCTCTGGACGACGAAATTGCGCCCGGTCTCGGGGTGGCGGCCGAAGAACACCACCGAGCCGCCGAGCAGCCCGTGATGGGCGGCCGGAACCCGATCGCGCATCGCGGGCGCCAGCGCCGCCACGATGGTGTCGACCACGGACGGGATGATCAGGCTCCAACTGGCCATGGGCGCGGGAAACCGCGCCATCATGATATTGCCTTCCGGAATGACCACCTTGAGCGCCCGGAAGGATCCTTCGTTCACCGGCTCCAGCGGCGCGGTCAACGCCTTGTAGGCGACATAGGCCGCGGCGTAGGTCCTCGCGTTGATCGCCGCCTTGCGCTCGCCGGCGCATCCGGACAGGTCGATGGTCATCTCCTCGCCCCGCACGGTCACCCGGGCGTGGAGCCTGAGCCGTTCGTCCCTGTTCTGCGTATCGTGGTCGAAGAACGTCTCGGCCTCGTAGACGCCGTCCTCGATGCCCGCGACCACGGCGCGGCACTTGGCCTCGGTCTCGTCGAAGACACGCTCCAGCGCGTCATGCACGGTCGCCGGTCCATATTTCCGGAACAGCTCTTCGAGCCGGCGCGTCGCCAGGCGGCAGGCGGCGATCTGGCTCCGTAAATCGCCCATCGAGGACTCGGGGAAGCGGATATTGTCCTCAATCATCCGGTAGAGCGGCTCGTTGAGCGCGCCGGCGTCGTAGAGCTTGAGCTGGTTGAGCTGCAACCCCTCCAGCCACGGGTCGACGACCTTGGGGCCGCCACCGAAACCGGTGCTGCTTCCGCCGACATCGATCCAGTGCGCCCGCACCATCGCGAAGAAGGCAAGCTTGTCCTCGAAGAAATAGGGCACATGGACGACGATGTTGTTGAGGTGTTGGCCCGCGACCGCCTGGTGGTTGGTGATCAGCACGTCCCCCGGCGCAAACCCGTCGCGCCCGTATCGTTCCACCGCGTCGATAACGATAACACCGAGATCCGAGACGAAGTGGGACACGCCGCCCACGTTCTGACTGACCAGGCGCCCGTCGACGTCGACGATGGCAGTGCAGAAATCCCGCACCTCATAGATCATCATGTTGTACGAGGTCCGTTGGAGGTCGACCGCCATCTCGTTGGCGATCGCCGGAAAGGCGTTGCGGGCGACCTCGAGGGTCACCGGGTCGAGTGCCAGATTCATCGCGTCTCCCTCACGGAAACGATCATCTCTCCGGTTTCGGCGACTTCGCAGCGGTCGCCGTTGAAGAGCACCGTCGTCGAGGCGGGCTCCTGAACCAGCGCCGGACCTTCGAACGCGGTGCCGGCGGGCAGCACCTCGCGTCGATAGATCGGACACTCTACAGGGATTTCCCAATCGTCCAGAAGGACCGGTCTACGCGTCGCCCCACCCGGCTCTTCTCCCACGGCAAGGACGGGGAGATCGAGCTTGGGCTGCCGGCTCACGGCCGCAAGACGCATGTTGACCATCTCAACCGGTTCGTCGGCCGCATGATGCGCGTAACGGCGCTCGTGCAACTCGTCGAACCTCTCCCTGATTTCGTCGAACCTTCCCGCCTCAAGCATCGACCGGTCGACCGGTACGGCAATCGAGAACTCCTGGCCGACATAGCGAAGGTCGAGAGAACACAGGAACTCCACATCCTCCGTGGCACGCAACATGCCCCGCGCGTCCGACACCATCTCGTCGTGTATGCGCGTCACATCGGCGGCATCGACGTTCGCCAGCGCCGCAAGATAAGTCCGCGTCACGTCGTGCCGCTCGTCCGCCACGAGCATCCCGAGCGCGGAGAAATGGGCCGGGAACCGGGGCACGATAACGGTCGGGATATGAAGCTCCCGGGCGATGGCCACCGCGTGCAGCGGCCCGGCGCCACCAGATGCCACCATCGCGAAATCCCGCGGGTCGTAGCCCTTGGCGACAGAGACCTCGCGGACCGCCAGAGACATTTTGTTGATCGCGATCCGGACGACCGCATCGGCGATGGCGGGCACCTTCATGCCCAGCTTCCGGGCGAGACCGTCCTCCACTCCCCGCCGCGCGGCATCGGCGTCGAGCAGCATGCGGCCGCCCAGGAACGCATCTGCCCCGATCCGGCCGAGGACGACGTTGGCGTCGGTAATCGTGGGCAGATCGCCGCCGCCGCGGTAGCAGATCGGTCCCGGATCGGCGCCGGCGCTTTGCGGCCCCACCTTGAGCGCTCCCACCTCGTCGATCCAGGCGATGCTGCCGCCGCCGGCCCCCACCTCCACCACGTCGACGACCGGCAGGATCACCGGATCGCCGCTCGCATAGCCCCCGACATGGTAGCCTTCGGCATAGGTCGGTTCGCCGTCGCGGATCAGAGAGGCCTTGGCCGTCGTACCGCCCATGTCGAAGGCGATGACGTTGGGGAAGCCGAGCATGCGACCCACCTCGGCCGATGCGATGATGCCGCCTACCGGGCCCGATTCCATCATCGTAGCCGGGCGGTGGCGTGCCGTCTCGGGCGACATCGTGCCGCCGTTCGACTGCATGATCGCGACGTCGCCCCGGTAGCCGATCCCTTCGAGCCGGGTCTGCAGGTTCTCCAGATAGCCGCTCACCCTGGGGCCGATATAGGCGTTCACCACCGTCGTCGAAATACGTTCGTACTCCCGGTAGGCCCTTAGGATCTCGTGCGACAGCGAGACGAAGGGACCCGGAAGAACGCGGCGCAGGATCTTTCCGACCTCGATCTCATGGGCCGGATTGGCGTAGGAGTGAAGCAGGCAGACCGCGACCGCCTCGATATCCTCCTCGGCAAGCGTCTCGGCGTGGGCTTCGACCTCGGCGGAATCGAGGGGCGTGAGCACCTCTCCGCCGGCCTTCATGCGCTCGTCGATCTCCAGGGTCAGGCGGCGCGAGACCAGCGGGCGGGGCCGGTGGAAGAAGAGGTTATAAGCTTCCGGCCGATTGCCGCGGCCGATGATATAGACATCGCGCGTCCCGCGCGTCACCAGCAGAGCGGTCTTCGCCCCGGTCCGTTCGATGAGCGTGTTGATCGCGACCGTCGTCCCGTGGATCAGCAGTCCGACCGCGCCGACATCGAGCCCGCTCTGGCGGATGCAGTCGACGATTCCTCCGGAGAAATCGTCCGGCGTGGTCAGGCTCTTCGCGTGGAAGAACCGGTTGTCCGCCGGATCGAACCCGACCAGATCGGTGAACGTCCCGCCGATATCGACTGCCAGTAACGTCAATGGGAACGACTCCGTAACGCGCGCGAAAGCTCGTGGCCGGGGTCCGGCCGCCGGCCCATCGTACCCCGCAACTTGGGCCTCCATAAGCCTCCCGAGGGCGGTGACGATCGCCTAGGATCGTCTTCGGGGCGCGGGCGCCGTGGAGCGAAACCCGATGAACATTCTCGGAGAGTTGGGCACGTTCGCCGCCGGCGCGTCGATCCGATCGCAAGACCCGGCGCTTCGAGATATCCAGCGCCGGCACTTCCTCGACGCCCTCGCGGCGACGATCGCCGGGCGCGCGACCGAGGAGGCGAACGCGCTGGCCGGCGTTCTTGCCGAACGCCCGCTGGGCCGGCGCGTCGCCGAGGCTCGGCTGAGCGAGGTCGACGACATCCACTGCGCGTCCTGCGTCACGCCCTCGGCGGTGACGGTGCCGGCGGCGATCACCGCGATCGAACGGGAGCCGGACGCGGACCCCGCGCGGCTCGCCGACGCTCTATGGGTCGGCACCGAAACGATGACCCGGCTGGGCGCCGCGATCGACGGCGCGCGGATTCTCTATCGCGGCATCTGGCCGACGTATTTCTGCGCGCCTATCGGCGTGGCGGCCACGTTCGGCCGGCTGATCGGCCTCGATGCGGAGGAAACGACGAATGCCCTGGCCATATCGCTCTATCTCGCCTCCGGCGCCGTCAGCCGCCGCGACCGCGGCCGTGCGCCGCGTTGGCTGCTGATCGCGCTTGGCGCGGAGCAGGGCGCTCACGCGGCACGGGCCGCGAGCGTCGGTTTCGGCGGCGACCCCGGTCTGCTCGACTCGCCGGACTGGCTTTCGAACATGCAGGGCATTGCGCTGGATCCCAGCCGACTAACCGAGGACCTCGGCGAGCGCTGCGTGTACGGCGAACTCAGCCTGAAACCGTTCTGCTCGGCCAAGCAGGCGATCGCGGCGACCGACGCGGTGCGCGAACTGCTTGCCGAAGGTCTCGATCCTTCCTCGGTCGAATCGATCGAGGTCAGGGTACCGCCGCCCTATGCCGCGATGATCTCGCGAAAAGCGGTTCCCGGCGACCGCACCTCGACCCTGGTGAGCGCGGCCTATCAGATCGCGCTCGCGGTGCTTCGCCCGGACGCGATGTATGACGTCGGACGCACCGACATGCCATTCGACGAGGAGATCGCGGCGCTCGCCGGCCGCATCGCGGTGCGCGAGGACGATTCGCCCGAGCTGATTGCGCATTTCCCCGCGCGGTTTCCGGCGAAGGTCGCGGTCACCGCCGCGGGTCAAACGCATGAACGTTGCGTGGTCGAAGCGACCGGCGATCCCGGACGGCCGCTTGACGATGCGGCGCTCCGGTCGAAGATCGCGCGCGTCCTGGACAATCTCGGGCGCGGCGAGGATGCGAAGACCCTTTTCGAGATTGCCGGCTCGGCGCTGACCGACCCGGTTGCGGCGCGCTCCCTGCCGTCCGCCCTTGCCCGAATTTCCGGGCCGGCGGCGGACGGAGGGCGGGTTGGGGAAGCCTAGGGTGACGGTACGATGAACGGCGCGCCAAGGAGGAGTGCGCCGTTCGGACCGTCATAGCTTGCCGTCACCGACACGACCGACCCTCCCGGCAGGACGGCGTCGGGGTTCCGTTCGTCGGCCGCGACGGAAAGCGGGTTCGAACCGCGATTCACCTCGGCCGACCATGACCGCAGGCGGGCCCCGGGAACCGCGCTTTTCAACGACTCCGCGAGGGTCGTCCCGTCGAGCGACCGTCGCAAGGCTGCGTGGCTCTCCGCATCGATCCCGTCCCGGCCGAGGGTGTGTGTCACCCTGATCCAGTGCCCCTTGTAGGCGAGGGACAGCTGGACCGCCGCCCGCTCGCCGAACGCGATATCCGCTTCCGGCCTGATGAAGCGCGCATCGCGGTCGAGGTCGGGCGCGACGGCGATCAGGACCTCTTCCGCGCCCCGCAGCCGCAGCGCTCCGTCGAGAGCCGAGACCAGCGGCGCGCTGGTGTCCGTCGTTCCTATCCCGGCGAAGGAATCCTGCACCATCGCTTCGGCGTGCGCCGTAAGGGCGAGTTCCGCTTCGTCCGCCGGATGGCGGAACGCGGCGAACAGCGCGCTCGCGTCGGTCAGCCGCGCGGGCGCCAGGCCTTCGGCCAGCGGTGAAGCGATCCCTCCGGGAAGGCGCGAAAGCTCGAGCACCCCGATCGTCTTGGGCGTTTCGTGCCGTTCATTCACGAACCCGGCGATCGTCGCACCCAGCCGCGGCGTGCAGATTACCTCCTCGATATGCGCGGTTTCCTCGATCCATCCGCCGACCCGCTTCGACAGGCTGACGAACAGCGTCGGCCGGCCGTCCCGGAGCACGACCAGAACCCCCTGGTTCCAGTAGGGCACGAAATGCGTCAGGAACGAGACCGCCGCGGGCCGTGGGAAGCTGGTGTAAAGGATGAGCGCATCCATCCCCTCCTTCGCCATTGTCGCCTGGCACCGCGCGACCCTGGCGTCGAGAATGGCGGGTGGAACCTCGTCCCGCGACCAGGCGAGGAGCCCCCGCCTCATACGGGAACCGACAGCAATTCGAGGGGGACGGTGCCGAAGTCCTCGTACCCGTCCTCGGTCACTACGACCGTGTCGCCCACCACCATGTAGCCGACCTCCGGATGGTAGGTGTTGGGGTGGACGATCAGCGTCGCGCCCGCGCCCAGCACCGTGTCGACGTCTTCCAGGATGTGCGGCTTGTTGTCGACGAACAGGCCGCAGCCATGGCCGCGCACTCGCGTGTACTCGCTGGTCGTGTATTTCCCGAGCCCGTGGTTTCGGAACACGTCGTTTTCCGCCTTTGCCACTTCGCTCGCCGTTACGCCGGCGCGCAGGACCGCGTATCCCGCCTTAACCGCTTCGATATACACGTCGAACGCGCGCAGCTGGGCCGCGCTGGGTTCGCCCAGCACCAGCGTGCGGCAGATCTGCGCGTAGTAGCCGTCGACGCACGGGGTGAGCTCGGTGGTCACCAGATCGCCCGGCTCAAGCCGCCTTTCGCCGGGCGGGTGCATACCGCGCACTTCACGCCCGCCGGAACCCATGATCATGAAGTTCTCCGCGCAGCCCTCGCTTCGGTAGAACGCCTCTACGTCGGCGCTTACCTCGTACTCGGCCCGCCCGGCCCGGGCGGCCTCCATGAAAACCCGATAACCCCTGGCCGCCATCGCGGCGGCCCTTCGGACCGCATCGACCTCAAGCGGCGATTTGTTGAGCAGCAGGCGGTCGATCAGGTCGGTGCCGTCGGCGAGGTTCCCGGAAATTGCCGACCGGGCGATGCCGTAGGGCATCAACGTCGCGGGCGCCGTGGCGATGCGTCGGTTTCCCATCGCTTCCAACCGCCGGATCGCGGCACCGACGATATCCTCCGACCATGCGACGGAAGCATCGGGACGGGCGATGCGCGCCCGATCCGCCTCCGCCGGGCTGTCGACCAGGATCTCGGTCTCGCCGTCGACCAGCACGATCGCCAGCGCATCCCCCTCGATCGGCGGGAAATCGGTGGCGTAGCGCAGATAGTCGCAATGCCAGGCGTTGCCGTGGACCATGACTCCGTCGAATCCAGCCTCGGTCATCGCCGCTTTGAGCCGGGCAGTGCGTTCCTGGTGCAATGCGTCCATTCGATCAGATTCCCGGTTCCCCGCGCTCCCTGCCGCCGTCCGTACGCAGCCCCGATCGGCGCCCGGAAACCGCAATATCAAGATTGCCGTACCGGTCGACTTCCATCCTGTCTCCGGGCATGACCACGGTCGTCGAGGCATGCTCTTCCACCAGGGCCGGCCCTTCGATCCGGTTGCCCGCCAGAAGCGCCTCCCGTGTATAGGTGGGCGTGTCGACGAAACCTCCGGCCTCGTCGAAGTACACTGGCCGTTCTCCGCTCCGCGCGGAAGCGGGCGGTTCGATAGCGCCCGCCTCCACGGTCTCGAAGGCGGGCTTGCGCATCGTTCCGGTGACCGTCGTGCGAAGGCTCACGATCTCGGCGCTTTCGGCGGGTGCGTTGGTGCCGTAGCGTTGCTGGTGCATCGCGTCGAAATGGCCCTTGATCGCCTCTCGGTCCCTGTTCTCGAAGACCTCCATGGGCAGATCGACGGTCACCGCATGCTCCTGGCCGACATAGCGCATGTCGGCCGCCCGTTTGACGGTGACCGCCTCGGGCGCTACCGACGCGGCGGCGATCGCTGCCCGTCCCTCTTCCTCCAGAGCACGGTAGACCGCTTCTACCTCGTCGAACGGCACGGTCTCGAGCGCGGTGAACCAGGTGCGGACGAAGTCGTAGCGGAGGTCGGAGAACAGCATTCCGAGGGCGGAGAACAATCCCGGCGCGCGCGGTATCACCACCCGCGAGATCCCGAGCTCCCGCGCGACGGCGGAGGCGTGGAGCGGCCCCGCCCCGCCATAGGCGACGAGGGCGAAATCGCCCACGTCGAGCCCCCGCTCGGTGGTCACGCCCTTGACCGCGTAAGACATCGAGGTCGTCGCAATCCTGAGGATTCCATCGGCGGCGCGGATGGTTTCCATGCCGAGCGGTTGGGCGACGCTGTCGCGCATCGCGGCTTCGGCGGCCTCCGTGTCGAGCACCATCTCGCCGCCGAGAAAGCGCTCGGCGCCGAGGCGGCCGAGCAGCAGGTTGGCGTCCGTCACCGTCGGCTCCGCCCCGCCGAGGCCGTAGCATGCGGGCCCGGGGGCGGCGCCGGCGCTCTGCGGTCCGACATGGAGCGCGCCGTCCTCGTCGACCCGGGCGATCGAACCCCCGCCGGCGGAGACCTCGAAGATGTCCATCATCGCGATCTGCACCGGCAGGGCCTTTTCGTAGCCGCCGAGCAGGGCCGCGCCCGTGGTCAGCGCATCGCCCTGGAGACCCCTGAGCATCTTCTGGGCCTCCTACAGGATTTCCCCCAG
>JAJEHI010000055.1 GCA_022823775.1 Defluviicoccus sp.
CTCCCCGCGTTCCTTGAGCAGCGCGGCCAGAGACCGCGACATCGAAGAAAGGGAATCCATGTCCATCCTTCTCCATCCGTCATGGTCGGCGGAGGCCGACCGTCCACGAGTTTTTATAGCGCTCGGTCAAAAAAACAAAACGTGGATGGTCGGCCTCCGCCGACCATGACGGATGGAGAAGGACGGACATGGATTCCCTTTCTTCGATGTCGCGGTCTCTCGCCGCGCTGCTCAAGGAACGCGGGGAGACGGTCGCGGTCTCGGAATCGGCGGCGGGCGGGCTGATCTCCGCGTCGTTGCTGTCGATCCCCGGCGCGTCGGCCTATTTCATGGGCGGCGGCGTGGTTTACACGAGGGACGCGCGCCGCGCGCTCCTCCGCTTTTCCGAAGAGGAGGCGCTGCAGCCGGGCTCGACCGAGCCATACGCGCTCGCCGCCGCGCGGGCGATCCGCGACAGGCTGGGTACGACCTGGTCGCTCGCCGAATCGGGGGCCGCCGGGCCGACCGGCAACAGCTACGGCGACGCGGCGGGGCACTGCTGTTTCGCGGTCTCCGGCCCCACCGAGCGCCGCCTCACCATCGAGACCGCGGATGCCGACCGGGAGGCCAATATGTGGGCGTTCGCCAAGGCCGCGCTCAACCTCCTCGAGGAGACGATAGGCAGCCATGACTGACACCGTCACGGTATTCGGCCTCAACAATTGCGACACCTGCCGGGCGGCGCGGAAATGGCTCGACGGCCGCGGCATCGCATACCGTTTCCACGACTTCGCGTCGGAGAGCATCGACGCGGCCACCGTCGAAGCCTGGCTCGGCGAACACGGCGCGGAGACGCTGATCAATCGCCGCAGCCGGACATGGCGCGAAATCCCGGAGGCGGAGCGCGACATCTCGGACCCGTCCGCCGCCGCCGTGCTGGTCCTCGCCAACCCCAAGCTGGTCAAGCGCCCGGTGATCGACCTCGGCGGCCGGTCCCTGGTCGGTTTCGGCGCCGATGCCCGTGCGGAGATCGAGGCAGCGCTAGCGTAGGCGGGGTTTCCCGGCCGTACCCCTCCGCGCCGTCAGGGCGGAGGCGGGACATTCCTCGCACGGGGAGGCGCCGCGCCAGAGGGGCGCGGACTGGAGATGACTTCATGGCGGAAACCGGACCGGCCGACGGGCAACGCACGACTCGAATCCCCGCGACCTGGGGCTACGAAGCCCGTAACGGACCCGCGCTCTGGGGAACGCTCGAACCTGCCTTCAGCGCGTGCGCCCTGGGCAGGGAGCAGTCGCCCGTAGACCTGACCGGCGGCCGGCGGATCGAACTTACGCCGATCGAATTCGACTACGGCCGGGCGCGCATGGAAGTCGAGAACACCGGCCACACGATCCAGATGAACCCGGAACCGGGCCACGGTATCGTCCTCGAAGGGATACGCCACGAGTTGTTGCAGTTTCATTTCCACCGCAGCAGCGAGCATCTGGTCGACGGCGCCCGGTTCGCGATGGAACTGCACCTCGTGCACCGCAACGAGGGCGGCGGTCTCGCGGTGGTTGGAGTGTTGATTTCCGAAGGCGGATCGAACGCCGCGCTGGCGCCAGCCTGGGCCCATCTTCCGCCCGACCCGGGAACCGCCTGGGCGGTCCCCGGGAAGTTGGACCTCGCTTCGCTGCTGCCCCCCTTCCGCACGACGTGGCGCTATCGGGGCTCGCTCACCACGCCGCCCTGCACCGAAGGCGTCGCCTGGATCGTCCTAGACACGCCGCTCCCGATGTCGCCCGCCCAGATCGCCGCCTTCGCCGCCCTTTACCCGAACAACTACCGCCCCGTGCAACCGCTCGGCGACCGCGACTTGTGCCGCGGGTGACGGCGACGAGGTTACCGGTCGGTTATCCGCGCGAGAGAACGTCCGTCGAAGAGTTGTCGCTTACACCCGACCGTGTACAGGAAGTAAATGCTACTTTAAGTGGAAAATATGAGCGAAGCGCTGGACTATGCGACGCTCGCGGGCGTGGTCGCGATCCTCGGGTTTCTGTGGAACCTGCACCGGGACGTGCGGGCGATGGACCGGCGGATCGGCGATCTCGCCGAGCGCATAGCCAAGCTGGAAGGATCGGTCGAAGTACTGACGCGCTTCTTCATCGATCGAGAACGCCACGCGGCGGGCGAGTAGCCCGACCCGGAGACAAGACGTGGATGTCCGGCCGTCGCGAACCATGACGGCAGAACGAACAAGCTCCCGGCAGGGCCTCACTTTCGGGCGATATAGAGTGCGCTCGCGATGATCATCGCGGCGCCGACGCCGGTCCAGATCGAGGGGATCTCGGCGAACATCCAGTAGCCGATCAGCGCGGCGTAGATCAGCCGGAGATATTCGAACGGGCCGACGAAGCTCGCCTCGCCGATGCTGAAGCCCTGTACGAAGCAGACCATGCCGGCGCAGGTGAGCGCGCCGATCGTCATGAGAAGCGCGAATTGGTCGGGCTCGAACGACTGCCAGATGGCGGCGCTCGGCCCGGCGAACAACGCGATCCCGAAGACGTGGTAGTAGAACAGGATGCGGATCGAGGGCTCGGTGGTGGCGAGCCGCCTGATGTAGACGATGCCGAGCGCGAACAGCACGGCCGCCGCGAGCGCGACCGCCCAGGCGACGTCGAACGCGGCGCCGCCCGGGCGTACCATCACGAGTACGCCGGCGAAGCCGAAGGCGGTCGCGGCCCATCGCTGCCAGCCAACCACCTCGCCCAGGAACAGCACCGCGAGCAGGGTCAGGAACAGGGGCCGGGTGAAGGCGACCGCCGTCGCATCCGCGAGATAGAGGTGGATCACCCCGTAATAAACCGCCGCCTGGCCCACGCCCGCGATCATCGCGCGCGCGAAGTGCGTGCCGAGGCGTTCGGTGCGCCAGGTCTCGCGGCCGGCCTTCACGAACCACGGCAGCAGCAAAACCATCCCGATCGAGTAGCGGAAGAGCGCCATCTGGACCGGATGGAAATCGGTGCCGAGAGTCTTCACCACGGCGTCGTTGGCCGACAGGAACAGCGATCCGATCAGGATCCAGAGCGCGCCCTGCGCGTTCGCCGGCAGCGCGCGGAAGCGGCCCGGGGTCACTTGCCGGCCTCGGCCGGAGCGCGCCGCGATTCGGAGCGCATCTGATGCGCGGACGCAACGAAGATCACCAGCGCCCCGAGCCAGGTCCAGAGGTCGAGGGCCTCGGCGAAGACGACCCAGGCGAGCAGCGCGGTCAAGGGAAGCCGCGCGAAGTCGAACGGGAAGACCGCCGTGGCCTCCGCCGCGCGGTAGCTGTTGGTCATCGCGAACTGGCCGGCGTTGGCGACCAGCGCGGTGACGACCAGCCACGCCAGGTGCTCCCATGTCGGCGTCTGCCAGACGAACAGTGCCATCGCGAAGCTGACCGGCACGGTGTAGAGGATCATGTAGAAGACGATCTTCTCGGTCGTCTCGGTCGCGGCGAGCTGCTTCACCAGCACCCAGATCACGGCCATGCCGAAGGCCGCGGCCAGCGGCATGACGAACTGCCAGTCGACGTCCTTGAAGCCGGGCCTGAGGATGATCAGGACGCCGAGGAACCCCGCGACCAGGACCGCCCCGCGGCGCAGATCCACCGTCTCGCCCAGGAACAGGACGGCCAGCAGCGCGCCGAAGAGCGGCGCGGTGAAGGTGAGCGAGACCGCATCCGCCAGCGGCAGGATCGCGACCGATACGAAGAACGCGGCCTGGGCCACCGCCGAGGCCATCCCGCGCGACAGGAACAGGCCGTGACGCCCGGTCCTCAGCCCCGCCGTCCCGCGCCTGAGGAAGAACGGCGCCAGCAGAACCAGCCCGATCACGCTGCGGTAGAACGAGGTCATCAGCGGGTGGAACCCGATCTCCGCGAGATACCGGATGCAGGCCGTCATGGCGGAGAAGAAAGCGGCGGCGAGCAGCATCCAGAGGGCGCCGCGAAGCGCGCCCGGCAGGCGGTCGAAGGACAGCGCGATCACGGCGGCGGACCGGCCCGGCGCTCGGCCGCCGATTCGCCCCGCGCCAGCAGGATCGAGGATACGCAGATCACCCCGGCCCCGGCCCACACCCAGATGTCCGGAACCTCGGCGAAAAACAGAAAGCCGATCAGCGCCGCGATCGGCAGACGCAGATAGTCGAACGAAACCACCACGGAGGCATCCGCCGCGTGGAACGCGCGCGCGAGGCAGCGCTGGCTGAAGGTCCCGAAAACGCCGATCGCGACGAGATAGGGGAACTGGTCGAGGGTGGGCCATTGCCAGACCGCAACCGCCGGCCCGGCGGAAAACAGCAGAAGAAACAGAACCATGTACATCGCCACCGTATCCGGGGAGTCGTACCTCACGATGTAGCGCGCGAGGATGGCATGCGTCGCCCCCACCAGCACCAGCCCGAACACCAGGAAGACGCCGGGGTTGAGCTCCTGGAAGCCGGGGCGGACGATGATCGTCGCGCCGACGATCCCGACCGCTATGGCGACCCAGCGCCTCGCGCGCGACTTCTCGCGCAGGATCATGATCGCGAGCAGCGTCGCGATCACCGGCCGGATGAAAGTGATCGCGGTGATGTCGGCAATCGGCAGCATCGTGACGGCGTAGAAGACGCAGAGCAGCCCGACATAGCCGAGCGCGGTCCTGAGCGCGTGGTAGGGGAGCTTCCGCGTCGCCATCGCCTTGAGCCCCCGCCGCGCCAGCCAGGGCGCCATTGCCACGAGGCCGAACACGGCCCGCCAGAACACCACCAGAAGCACGGAGAGCTCGTCGGATACCAGCCGCGACAGCGCCATCATCAGCAGAAACAGCGTGCCCGCGCAGACAAACCAGAACGCGGCGCGCACCGCGCCCGGAAGGCCGTGAAAGGAGGCGAGCGCGGCGGGAGAGGTCAAGTCGGCAGTCCGTATCGTGGCGGGCGGCGGGGGACACTAGCACGCCCGCTCGACCGTGCTCCCCGGAACAGCCAAGATACGATGCGTACGGCCCCGACGAGCCACGCCATGCCCCGTTTCTCCGCCAATATCTCGATGCTGTTCGCAGAGCGCGCCTGGCTGGACCGGCCGGCGGCGGCGGCGGCCGCGGGTTTCGGCGCGATCGAGATCCAGTTCCCCTACGACCGACCGGCGGACGACTGGCGGAGAGCGATCGAAGCGGCGGGCCTCGCCGTTTCCGTCATCAACCTGCCGGTGGGCGACATGCTCGCGGGCGGGCCCGGCCTCGCGGCCACGCCCGGCCGGCAGGCGGAGTTTCGCGCCGCGGTGGAGACGGCGCGCGATGTCGCGTCGGCGCTCCGGCCGGCCAACGTCAACGTGCTGACGGGCTATCCGGAACGGCACGGATACGAGCGCGGGCGTTGCCTCGACACCCTGGCCGAAAACCTGCGGCTGGCGGCCGACATCATGGACGGGATCGGGGTCGGAACGGTGGTCGAGGCCGTCAACACGGTCGACCGGCCGGGCTTTCTGCTGTCGAGCAGCGAACAGGCGCTCGACGTCATCGACCGGGCCGGTCACGACAACCTGGCGCTGGAGCACGACCTCTATCACATGGACATCATGGAGGGCCGCCTGATCGCGAGGCTTGAGGAGATCGCGCCGAGAATCGGCCATGTCCAGTTCGCGGACAATCCCGGACGACACGAACCCGGCACGGGGACGATCGACTTTCCTGCGGTTTTCGCCGCCCTCGACAGGCTGGACTATGGCGGATGGACGGCGGCCGAATACCTCCCGAGCCGAACCACGGAGGAAACGCTGGGTTGGATGACGGCGACCGGTTGAGCGCCGCGAAAATTCAGCCGCTCAACCCGTTCCGCCAGCTATCGGAGGCCTGCGGTCGAACCACGGGCGCGCCGCCTCGAGCTGCGCGGCGAATCTGAAGAGCGTGGCCTCGTCGCCATAGGGAGCGACGGCCTGCACCGCGACGGGCAACCCGTCGGCGCTGGTACCGATCGGCAGCACGATGGCCGGCTGTCCGGTCAGGTTGAACCAGACGGTGAACGGCGAGAAGTCGAACACACGGCGCCAGTACTCGTCCAGATCGTCCATCGTCATGTCGAGCCAGCCGAGCTTCACCGCCGTTCCCGTCCCCAGCCCCGGAGTGAGCAGGATGTCGCAGCCGCGATGGAACGCCGCCATCTGCCGGCCCAGCCGGTGCATCGTCTGGGTCGCCCGGACAAAATCGGCGGCGCCGACGCGCTCTCCCATCTTCGCCGACAGCCAGGTGATGCGTTCGACCTCGTCCTCGCTGGCCGCGCGGCCGGCGCTCGGGTGACTCGACAGGTTGACCGCCGTGTTGGCGGCCATCAGCGTCAGAAACGTCGGCACCACGACCCCTCCATCGATGTCGGGGTCGGCCTCTTCCACCCGGTGCCCGAGGTCCTCGGCCAGGCGCGCGGTTTCCTCCAATACCCGGCGGGCTTCCGCTTCGACCGCGGCGCCGTTGGGCGCCCGGAGGGTATAGGCGATCCTCAACCCGCCGGGATCGGCGCCGGCCTCGTCGAGGAACGGACGGTTCGGCGCCGCCGCGCTGTAGGGATCGCCGGCCCCGGGCCCGCATGTGGCGTCCAGGAATGCGGCGCTGTCGCGAACGCTCAGGGTAACCGCGTGTTCGGTGGCCAGACCGCTCAGCCCCTCGCCCAGATAGGGCGCCATGGTGTTGCGCCCGCGGGTCGGCTTCAGGCCGACCAGGCCGCAACAAGCCGCTGGCGCGCGGATCGAGCCGAACCCGTCCGAGGCGTGCGCCGCCGGCAGCATGCGGGCCCCGACCGCGGCGGCCGCGCCCCCGCTCGATCCGCCGGAAATCCGTGTCTGGTCCCAGGGGTTCTTCGTGGGACCGTGAAGTTGGGGCTCACAGGTCAGGCTGAGCCCGAGCTCGCAGGTATTGGTGCGCCCGAAGATCACGACGCCGGCGCGCTTGAGCCGCTTGACGTGTTCGCTGTCTTCCGCCGGGACGACGTCTTCGAAGAACTTGCAGCCCCGCGTCGTCGGGCAGCCCGCAAGGGAGGCGCTGAGGTCCTTCAGGAGGTACGGCACGCCCTTCAGCGGGCCGTCGGGCAGGCCGTCGGCGATGGCGTCGCGGGCGAAGTCGTAGAGACGGTTGGTGACCGCGTTGACGGTCCCGTTGCGCGCCTCGACCCGCTCGATCGCGGCCTCAAGGAGCTCCCGGGGCGTGGTCTCGCCGGACGCGACCAGCGCCGCCAGCCCGACGGCGTCGTGATTTTCGTACTCCGTGAAGGCCGCCATCCCGATAACCATCCGATGAGATTTCCGCGCTCTTCAAAGTGCCATATCAACCGGGACCCCTCCAGACCGCAACGGTCCCGCTTGACTCGCGCCGCGCGGGACTCTTGCCTCGGGCGGACAACGCCGTGACGGCAAGGATGTGAGGTCGCATGCCGAAGGACCTGCGCTGTTTCGTCGAGGACAATGCCGATACGATCCTCCGGGTTCCGGGGACGGTGGCGCGCGAGCACCTGAGCGCGCTGATCGTCCAGGCTGCCCGCCCGGTGATGTTCGAAGCCGTCGCCGGCTTTCCCGGATGGCGGGTGCTCGATCTTCTGTTCGTCGACCGCCACGCGCAGGCGCGGGTTCTCGATACCGTCCCCGACAAGGTGCTCCCGAGCCTGGCCGCCGCGTTGGACAGGCCACCGGCACCGACAAGACCGGTGGATGTTGCTCCGCATGGGCAAAACGTGCTGACCGGCGACGAGGCGGACCTGTTCGCCCTGCCCTGCTTCCGGCACGGTGAGAAGGATCCGGCGCCGGCCCTCATCGCGATGAACGTCTGCCGCGAGCCGGACGCCGGCGCGGTCAACTTCTCCTTCACCCGGATGACGCCGATCGGCCCCCGCCGGGCGACGTACCTGATCGGCTCCTCGCCCCATCAGCGGGCCATCCTCGCGGCCTGGGAAGAGCGCGGCGAGGCGATGCCGATGGCCTGCGTCGTCGGCACGCACCCGGCATACGAGATCATGGCGTCCTACAGCGTGCCGAACCATCTGGCGGAATTCAGCGAGCTCGAAATGGTGGGAAACCTGATCGGCGAGGCCGTCGAGACGGTGCCCTGCCGGACCGTCCCGCTGGACGTTCCGGCCCATGCCGAGGTGGTCATCGAGGGCTGGGTGCGGCCGGGCGTTCGCCACGATGACGGGCCCGGACCGTCGCAGGCGCTCTATTACCTGCCCGGCGCAAGCCCGCAGCCGGTGATCGAGGTGAGCGCGATAACCCACCGCGACCGGCCCATTCTGCGCCAGCACAACACGCTGATGTTCTCCGATCATCAACCGCTGATAAGCCTGCCGCACGAAGCGCTGCTCTACACCCGGCTGCGCGCCGACGGCCATGACGTCCGCGAGGTGTTCTACGTTCCCTGGGGCGGCACGCTCGCCTGTGTCGTCCAGATCGTGCCGCAGTCCGACGGCGAGACCCGCAACGTGCTGATGCGGACGCTGGGCCAGCGCTGGCCCAACGCCAAGCTGGCCATCGCGATCGACGCCGATGTCGATATCGGTTCGCCCGAGGATCTCGTGTGGTCGATCTCCACGCGGGTCGATCCGGGGCGCGACCTGTTCGTCGTGCCGGAGGCCAAGGGCCATCCGATCGATCCCACCGCGCGCCGGGTCGCGGGCGGGGCGCGCAACGCGGTCACGGGAAAATGGGGCATCGACGCGACGAAGCCGCCGCTGAGCCGTCCGGACGCCCGGGCGGTGTTCGAACGCACCCTCGCGCCGCGCATGGGCGAGGTCCGTCTGGAGGACTTCCTCGAATGACGCCCCGGGTTAGCGGCGGCGCCCTTCGGACCGTGACCCGGGCGCGAAATCCGGGCTAGGCTGGCCGCGCGAAGGGCGACAACGGAGCGCATGCCATGCCGAAGCTGCTGATCGAGGGGGGCTGCGTCGTCACCATGGACGCCGGAATCGGCGACCTGGAACGCGGCGACGTGCTGATCGACGGCACCGAGATCGCCGCGGTGGGCGAGAGTCTCGCGCCGGTCGACGATGCCGAGGTCATCGACGCCAGCGACATGATCGTCATGCCGGGCCTGGTGAACGGCCACATTCACACCTGGCAGACCGGGTTGCGCGGCCTCGCCGGGAACTGGACGGCCACGAACTACTTCCGCGCCATGCACGCCGGGCTGGCGACGTTCTTCCGGCCCGAGGACATCCACATCGCCAACCTCGTCGGAGCGCTCAACCAGATCGATTGCGGCGTGACGACGATCGTCGACTGGCACCACAACAACCCCACGCCGGAGCACTCGGACGCGGCGATCGACGGGCTGGCCGACTCCGGCATCCGGGCGCTGTTCCTGCACGGATCGCCGAAGCCCGACCCCGGTCCGGATCAGAAGCCATACGGCGAGATACCGATGCCGCGCGGCGAGGTCGAACGGCTGCGGAAGGGACGCTTCGCCGCGGACAACGGGCTGTTGTCGCTGGGGCTCGCGGTACTCGGCCCGCAAATGTCGGTGCACGATGTAGTGCTGCAGGACTTCCGCCTCGCCCGCGAGTTCGACATCGTGGCCAGCCTGCACCACTCCGGCGCGGCGATGCCTGCCCCGGAGGGCTACGCGGCGGCGGCGTCGGAAGGGCTGATCGGCGACCGGGTGAGCATCGTCCACGGCAACGAGCTGACGGATGCCGATTTCGACCTTCTGGTGGAGCACAGCGCGACGTTCGTGGTTACGGCGGAAGTCGAAATGCAGATGGCCTACGGTCCGCCACTGACCGGCCGGCTGCGCGCGCGCGGCCTGCCGGTGGCCATCGGCACGGACGTGGAATGCGCCTACGCCGCCGATATGTTCGCGGTCATGCGGACGACGCTGCAACTGGAGCGCCACGCGCATTCGATGGAATGCTTTTCCACGACCGGGGAAAAGCCGCACCCGACCCCCGTCACGACCGCCGAGGCGCTGCGCTGGGCAACGCTGGACAGCGCGCGCATGGCGCGTCTCGACGCGCGCATCGGCTCGCTCACGCCGGGCAAGCAGGCGGATATCGTTTGTCTGCGCAAGACCGACCTCAACCTCGTCGGCGCCGGCGATGCGACCAACGCCATCGTGCTGCACGCCAACCCGGGAAACGTCGATACGGTGCTGGTGGCCGGCACGGTGCGCAAGCGCGGCGGCCGGATCGCCTTCGCAGATCTCGAAGCCAGGAAGGCCGGGCTGATCGCCTCCGGCGAGCGAATCCTCGCCGATTTCAAGGCAACCGGAGCGACGGCGGAATATCTCTAGCGCGCACGTTGGGAGGCAATCATTACGACCGTCGACGCGGAACCCGACCGCTGCTTCCCCGGTCGTTTCAGGGTCCTGATCCTCGACAACGAGGTGACGGTCGACGCGTTCGCGACGACCCGCCGCTCCCCCGGACACGGCTCACGGAAAACGACGGCACTTACCGGATCGGCGAAGCCCATCCCCGGCTCCTCACCGCCGCCGAAGCCGACCGCGAGGCGCTCGACCGGGACCGGGTCTCGCCGGTGGCGATCCGCGACGCCTTGAGCCGGCTCGACGAAACCGTGGACCTCGTGACGATCGGGAGCAACGGGCGGAACCACCGCACACCACGACGCGGGCGCACGACCCTGGAATGACTCCCGAGACCGCCTTCGTTCTGAACACCTTTTCCCTGCTGCTCTGGGGCGCCCTGGTCATGTGGATGTGCGCCGGGTTCACGATGCTGGAATCGGGTTCCGTCCGCAGCAAGAACGCTTCGGTGATCTGCATGAAGAACGTCGGCGCCTACGCGACGACGGCGATCGTCTTCTATGTCGTCGGCTACAACATGATGTACGCCGGCATCGACGAGGGGGGCTGGATCGGGTCCCCGACCCTGCTTTACGGCGTTACCGGGGCAGAGCGGGCGCTGCTCGACGGCGACGGCACGGCGACCGCGGCGGTGGTGGGCAACGGCCGGGCCGCGATGGCCGACTGGCTGTTTCAGATGGTCTTCGTGGGTTCGGTGGCCTCGATCGTGTCGGGGACGCTCGCCGAGCGGGTCAAGCTTCACGCGTTCCTGCTGTTCATCGCCATACTGGCGGCGTTCATCTATCCCGCGATCGGGTCCTGGACCTGGGGCGGCGGATGGCTGGGCGCGATGGGATTCCGGGACCTGGCGGGTTCGACGGTCGTCCACTCGACAGGCGGCTGGGCCGCGCTCGCGGCCGTTCTGGTGGTCGGCTCCCGGCGGGGCAAATTCCGGCCCGACGGGGCAATCAGGCAGACGCCGCCGAACAACGTGCCCATGGTAACCCTCGGCGCCTTCATCGTCTGGATGGGGTTTCTCGCGTTCAACGCCGGCTCCCACGCCGGGTTGACCGGGGCCTCCGATGCGGTTGCTCTGAGCAACATCTTCGCCAACTCCACCCTCGCCGGCGCGGCCGGGGTCGTTGCGGCCGTCTGCCTGTCGCGGTGGGTTCTGGGGAGGGTCGACCTGTTCGCTTCGTTGAACGGCGGGATCGGCGGGCTGGTCGCGATCGCCGCCGCTCCCGACATCCCCACGCATCTCTGGGCCGTGGCGATCGGCGGGATCGGCGGGGTCTTGTGCCTGCTGGGCATCAGGCTCCTGGAACGCCTTAAAATCGATGACGAGGTCGGCGCCATTCCGGCTCACCTGGGCGCCGGGCTTTGGGGCACGCTTGCCGTATGCATCGACGGTGGCGGCGATCCGTTCGTCCAGAGCCTCGGGATGGCCGCGATCGGCGCGTTCGCGTTCGGCGCCTCCCTGCTTGTGTGGCTGGCGATCGATTTCTCGATGGGATGCCGGATATCGGAAACCGCCGAGCGGCTGGGACAGGACGCCGTTCTCGGTATCGAGACATTCCCGGAGTTCCTCCGGCATGAAGAGGAAGAATGACCCGGACGTGAATCCATGAGATTTCCGGTGCGGAGAGGATGAAGGCAATGGCCGGCGGCGTCGCGGGAAAAACCGTCTGGATCACCGGCGCTTCGGGCGGGCTGGGCGAGGCGCTGGCGTATGCCTTCGCGGCGGAAGGCGCGCGGCTGGTTCTGTCGGCCCGGCGGGAGGGCGAGCTTTCCCGGGTGGCGGACGCGATTGCCGGGGACGGCGGGACGGCGCGCGCGCTGCCGATGGACCTCGCCGATCCGGACGCCATCGCGGCGGCGGCGGCCGACGTGGCGCGGGTCGAGAAGCACGTCGACGTGCTGGTCCACAATGCCGGACAGACCCAGCGGGCGCTGATCTCCGATGCCGGCGTCGACATCTACCGGCAGCTGTTCGAGGTCAATTTCTTCGGCCCTCTGGCGCTCACCAAGGCGGCGATGCCGACAATGGCGGGCGGCGGGCGGGTCGTCGTCGTCTCCAGCATAGCCGCCTATTACTCCTCGCCCTACCGGTCGGGTTACAACGCGTCGAAGAAGGCGCTGCACGGGCTGTTCGACGCCTTCAGGGCGGAGGCGCACCGGGACGGAATCGGCGTCCTGCTCGTGGTTCTGGGGAGCGTCAGGACGAAAGTCTCGGTCAACGCGCTGCGCGGCGACGGCAGCGCCTACGGCCGGATGGACCCCGCGATGGCATCGGGCATGGACCCCGCGGAGGTTGCCCGCAAGATCGTCAGAGCGACGATCGCCGGAAGCGAGGAGATCGCCATCGCCCCCCTGCACCAGCGCTGGCTGATGTGGCGCAAGGCGTGGTTCCCGCGGCTCGCTTCGCGCGCGGTGCGCCTCCGCCCGCGGGGTTGACGCGGCTGGGTCGACCGCGCGAGATAGCCGCGCCGCCGAGAGGAGTGGAAACGTTTTGACCGAGCCGCTTTGGACGCCCTCGCCGGACCGGATCCGGGACGCGAACCTCACCCGCTATCTGACGACGATGAAAGACCGGCACGGGCTCGCCTTCGCCGATTACGCCGCGCTGCACCGCTGGTCTGTGGAGAACCGCGAGGCGTTCTGGGTCTCGGTCTGGGAGTTCTGCGGGGTCGTCGCGGAGACGCGCGGCAAGACCGTGCTGGCGGACGGAGACAGGATGCCGGGAGCGCGCTGGTTTCCCGAGGCGCGGCTCAACTTCGCGGAGAACCTGCTGCGCCGGCGCGACGACCAGCCGGCGCTCATCTTTCGCGGCGAGGACCGGGCACGCCGGACGGTGAGCCGCGCCGAGCTTTACGATCTCGTGTCGCGTCTGGCGCAGGCGTTCGGGGCGGCGGGCGTGACGGAAGGCGACCGGGTGGCGGGCTATCTGCCCAACATTCCGGAAGCCATCGCCGCGATGCTTGCCGCGTCGAGTATCGGCGCCGTCTGGTCGTCCTGCTCGCCCGATTTCGGCGTCAACGGAATGCTCGACCGGTTCGGCCAGATCGAACCGAAGGTGCTGATAACCGCCGACGGCTACACCTATAACGGCAAGCCGATCGATTCGCTCGGCCGCGTGCGCGAGGCGCTGAAACGCCTGCCCTCGGTCGAGTCGGTCGTCGTGGTCCCCTATGTGGCGGACGAACCCGACCTCGATGGGCTCCCGACCGCGAAGACGTTGCGGGACACCGTTGCCTCCTGGCCGGCGGGCGACATCGAGTTCCGGCAGCTCCCCTTCGCCCACCCGCTCTACATCCTGTTCTCGTCGGGCACCACCGGCACGCCGAAATGCATCGTCCACGGCGCCGGCGGCACGCTGCTCCAGCACCTGAAGGAACACATCCTCCACACGGACGTTAAGCCCGGCGACCGCGTCTTCTACGCCACGACGCTGGGCTGGATGATGTGGAACTGGCTCGCGTCCACGCTCGCCACGGCGGCGACGGCGCTGCTCTACGAAGGCGCTGTGTCGCATCCCGGGATGGAGGCCCTGTTCGACTTCGCGGACGAGTCGGGGATGACCCATTTCGGGACCTCGGCGAAATACATCGACGCCGTCAAGAAATCCGGCCTGGTCCCCCGGGAAAGCCATGGGCTCGGCCCGCTGCGCACGATGATGTCGACCGGTTCGCCGCTGGTGCCCGAGAGCTTCGACTTCGTCTATTCCTCGATCAAGCGCGACCTGTGCCTGTCGTCGATCTCCGGCGGGACGGACATCGTCTCCTGCTTCGTCCTCGGCAACCCGACGGCGCCTGTGAGACGCGGCGAGATCCAGGCCTTCGGGCTCGGCATGGACGTGCAGGTGTTCGACGACACGGGCCGTTCGGTGGCGGGCGAGAAGGGCGAGCTTGTCTGCGCCAGCCCCTTCCCCGCCATGCCGGTCAAGTTCTGGAACGATCCGGACGGCGCGCGCTACCGGGGGGCCTATTTCGAGCGGTTCCCCAACGTCTGGTGCCACGGCGACTACGCCGAGGTCACGCAGCACGGCGGCACGATCATCTACGGCCGGTCGGACGCGGTGCTCAACCCGGGCGGGGTCCGCATCGGCACGGCGGAAATCTACCGCCAGGTCGAGCAGCTCGACGAGGTCGAGGAAGGGCTCGCCATCGGCCAGGAATGGCAGGGCGACGTGCGCGTCGTCCTGTTCGTCAGGCTCGCGCCCGGATGCGAGCTCGACGGCGCGCTCGAGGACCGGATCAGGGACCGGGTCCGCAGGGGCGCCTCGCCGCGCCACGTGCCCGCACGCATCGTCGCGGTGCCCGACATCCCGCGCACCAAGAGCGGCAAGATCGTCGAGCTCGCCGTCCGCGCGATCGTCCACGGCGAAGCGGTCAGGAATATCGAGGCGCTCGCCAACCCGGAGGCGCTGGACCATTTCCGCGGCCGGGACGAGCTCGCCACCTGAAGGGAGATTCAGATGAGCAAGGACTACAAGGCGCTCGCCGGCGAGGTCGACGCGCGCGCCGGCAACCTGTTCCGCGCCGCACCCGACCAGATGCGCGCGTTCCGCGATCTGATGGGGGCGGCATCGAAGGACGGCGCGCTGGACGCGAAGACCAAGGAGCTGATGGCGATCGCGATCGCCGTCGCCACCCGATGCGAGGGCTGCATCGTCTTCCACGTGCGCTCGGCAATTAAGCACGGCGCGACGCGGGAGGAGCTCGCCGATACGATCGGCGTCGCGGTCGAGATGGGCGGCGGCCCGGCGGCGGTCTACGGCGCCGACGCGCTCGCCGCGTTCGATCAGTTCCAGGCCGGCTGAGATGGAGGACGCGCGCGCCGACATCGAGCGCCTCGCCGGGTTGATCGCGGACGCGCGCCGCGCGGTCGTCTTTACCGGAGCCGGGATCTCGACCGAATCGGGCATCCCGGACTTCCGCAGCCCGACCGGCATCTGGTCCCAGACCACGCCGATCTATTACGAGGAGTTCCTCGCCTCGGAAGAGGCGCGCATCGAGGCGTGGCGGCGCAAGTTCCTGATCGACCGCGACATCGTCGACGCCACCCCGAACCGCGGCCACCGCGCCGTCGCCAAGCTGGTCCGGACCGGCAAGGTCGCCAGCGTGATCACCCAGAACATCGACAACCTGCACCAGGA
>JAJEHI010000077.1 GCA_022823775.1 Defluviicoccus sp.
CTCGCCGTGTTCGGCGCCTTCACCGAGGGGCTTCAGCTGTTCGCGAGCTTCGCGATCCTGATGAATTTCCCGCGCGTCAACAAGATGAAGGGGATGGGTCAGATCGTCTCCTGGTCGGTGCGCGACGAGTCGCTCCACACGGAATCGATCATCCACCTGTTCCGCACCTTCGTCGACGAGAACCCGGAGATCTGGACCGAGGAGTTCCAGCGCGAGCTCTACAAGATCTGCAACACCGTGGTCGATCACGAGGACGCCTTCATCGACCTCGCCTTCGAGCTCGGCGGCGTCGAGGGGCTGACCGGGGCGGAGGTCAAGCAATACATCCGCTACATCGCCGACCGGCGCCTGTCCCAGCTCGGCTTGCAGCCGATCTACCGCATGGAGCGCAACCCGCTGCCCTGGATGGACGAAATGCTGAACGGCATGGAGCACACCAACTTCTTCGAGAACCGGGCGACCGAGTACTCGAAGGCGGCGACCCAGGGCAGCTGGGAAGAGGTCTGGGACGACTGAGGGCGCCCGGACAGACACCCGCTCCCGGGGAAATCTTCCTCGACCATGTCGGCTGGTTCGTTTCCGACATGGACGAAGCCGGCGCCGCGTTCGCCCGTCTCGGCTTCCCGCTGACCCCGTTCACCGTCCACCGCAACGAGGACGAGGCCGGCAACCGGGTCCCGACCGGAACCGCGAACCGCTGCGCGATGCTGGGCCGCGGATATCTCGAGATCCTGACCGATGTCGAAGGGCTCGATACGCCGTTTTCGCGCGCCCACCGCGCCGCAATCGCCCGCTACGAGGGACTCCACTTGATCGCGTTCACGGTCGACGACGTCGAGGCCGAAGCGAGGCGGCTGGATGCCGGGGGATTCGGGCCGCACCCCGTGGCGAATCTGCGCCGCCCGATGCCGGTCGACAGCGGCGGCGAGGAAGAGGCCGCGTTCTCCGTCCTGCGCGTCGCGCCCGGCACCATGACGGAAGGACGCATGCAGATCCTGCGCCACGAAACGCCGGACGTGGTGTGGCAGCCCTCCGCGATCCCCCGCGACAACGGCGTCTCCGGCCTTTCCGGCGTCGTGATCTGCACCGACGACCCGGCCGAGGCCGCCGGACGCTACGCCCGCTTCACCGGGCGCGAACCGCAAGGCGCGGGGATCGCCCTCGACCGCGGCCGCCTCGATTTCGTCGACCCCGCCGGGCTCGCCCGCATCGTTCCCGCGGCCCACCCACCCGACATGCCTTTCATCGCCGCCACGGTCCTCGAATGCGCCGACATCGCGGCGACGCGGCGATTCATCGAGGCGGCCGGTGTTCCCGTCGATACCCTGCCGGACGGAACGATTGTCATCGCGCCCGAATTTGCGATGGGAGCGTGGATGACGATACATACGGCAGGGGTCGACTGGCCCCGTCGCGCCGGGTGAGTACGGAACGTGGGTAACACGACCATCGAACGAGAGGATGTCGACCGGCGGCGGATCGATTTCTCGGACGTTACTGCCGGGCGGCGGCTGGCGCCGGTTCATCCTGGCGAGGTGTTGCGCGACGAGTTCCTGGAGCCAATGGCACTCAGCGTGTACCGGCTGGCCCGGGCGCTGAAGGTTTCGCGGCCGCGACTGAACGATCTGGTGCTCGGCCGACGGGGCGTGACCGTCGACACCGCGATGCGTCTTGGGCGCTATTTCGGCACGACGCCGGAGTTCTGGATCAATCTCCAGACCCGCTACGATCTGGATGTCGCCGAACGGACGATGCGCGACAGGATCGAACGGGAGATCGAGCCGCCCGCCGCATAACAGCGACGGCCGCCCTTCGATAGGGGGTTATATACCTGACTAAGCGGAGCGGAAGCGCGACGAGGAGTGAGAAAGGCACTCCGCTTAGTCAGGTATGATCCCCGACACCAAGGAAAGCACTGTGAAGCAAGAGCAGACTGTAAGTGTGTTTCTGGACTTCCCCGTGGTGGGAAAGGACGGACGCATCGATCGTATCTACCCGAGGGCAAACTTCTCAGAGCTGATATCGCAGGTTCGCAGATGCGAACCAGGCCACCTGAAAATGGTCGGGGTCATCATGGTTGTTGAGGCCCTGCTTAGCCGCGTCAAAGAGGCGGGCCTAGGCGAGCCACCACGCAAGAAGACCAAGAAGAAACCACCACGGCCCGCGAGCGGCGAGTTGTCCCAGTTCGACGACCGGCTTCGGCAATTCAGGTGCGACAGGAATCTCGTCGTCCACAACTTTCTCTGGAGAAACACGGACGGCATCTCCGAGGAGATCATGGATCGCTGTGACAAGCTGGTGGACGATCTACTGCATCACTTCGTCGAGGTGCGTCCGGATCCAGACACTCCAGGAGCGATTACCTTTCGTTTTCCCGACATCTGGAATCTCGAGACGCACCGTCCCGGCCATGGCCGCAGCTCCCAAACGAACGGCTGCTGATATCAGTATTCATAGCGTACGGGTGCGGTTTCCCTCAGCGCCCTTCGCTATGAAGGGGATGATTTGGAAGAGAGGGAGAGAGACCCGTGACCAAGGACTACCCGTATCCGGTCCGTTGGGGCGGCGTCTACAGGGGGCCGGGTCGGCGCTTAGTCAGGTATATAATCCCCCTTCGATACACCCCTTCGACAAGCTCCGGGCAGACTACCTTCGCGGCTGCTCAGGGTGAGGGAGTCTTTCTCCCATCCTCATCCCGAGTAGCGGCGGAGCCGCGTATCGGGGGACGCCCGCGTGCGGTTGTCCGGGTGAGGGCGCGCGGGTAAGTTCCCGCGCATTCCGGAAGCGCCGAATGGAGGAATGCGTGGCGGAGCCATTGGCCGGCAAGGTTGCGATCGTCACCGGCGGCGGCGGCGGCATGGGAAGCGCCATGTCGCTCGGCCTGATCGGCGACGGGGCCGACGTGCTCGCCGTCGACGTACGCGCCGAACCGCTCGAGGCGCTGGCCGAGACCGCTCGGGCGCGCAACGGGCCGGGCCGGCTCGAGACCGTGGCGGCGGATATCACCGACCCCGCCGCCTGCGCCGACCTGGTCGAACGGGCGAGGAGCGCGTTCGGCGGGCTCCACATGGCGGTCAACAATGCCGGCGTCGGCATGCAGACCATCCGCGAGACCTACATGAACGACCCGGTCCCGTTCTGGGAGGCCGATATCGACCGCTGGCAGCGCATGATGGACGTGAACTTCAAGGCGCCGTTCATGATCGCCAGGTTCGCCGCGCCGCATCTCGTCGCCCAGGGCTGGGGCCGCATCGTCAACGTCACCACCAGCCTCGATACCATGCACCGCAAGGCCTACACCCCCTACGGCCAGTCGAAGGCCGCGCTGGAGGCGGCGACCTCGACCTGGGCGAAGGATCTGGAGGGAACCGGGGTGACGGCCAACGTGCTGGTCCCGGGCGGGCCCACCAATACCGGCTTCATCCCGGCCAACGCCCCCTTCGACCGCGACGCCCTGGTGCAGCCGGAGGTGATGGTGGCGCCGATCCTGTGGCTTGCCTCCGACGCCTCCGACGGGGTGACCGATTGCCGTTTCGTCGGCAACGACTGGGATCCCGCGCTGGAGCCTTCGGAGGCCGCCGGAGCCGCCCGGGCGCCGGCCGCGTGGCCCGGGGTCGGGACGACCGCCGCGTGGCCCGGAGCGCGTTGACAACCGATCCCGTCCTGCTCGATCGCATCGCGGCGATCGCCGAAGACGCGGGGCGGGCCATCCTCCGCCACTACCGAACCGATGTCGTCGTGGAGCGCAAGGCGGACTCCTCGCCCGTGACCGTCGCCGACAAGGATGCGGAAGCGCTGATCGTGGCCGCGCTTCGGGCGTTGGACCCCGCCGCGCCGGCGGTCGCGGAAGAGGCGGTCGCGGCGGGCACCGCGCCGCGCGAGGGCGGCGACCGGTTCTGGCTGGTCGATCCGCTGGACGGGACCAGGGAGTTCCTCGGCGGGACCGACGAGTTCACCGTCAATATCGGTCTGATCCGGGACGGAACGCCGGTCCTGGGCGTCGTCCACGCGCCGGCGCTCGGCGAGACCTATGGCGGGATCGTACCCGACGGCGCGTGGCGGGCGGCGTCGGGCGCCGCGAGGCAGCCGATCGCGGCGCGGTCCGTGCCCTCCGCCGGCCCGGTAATCCTGTCGAGCCGCCGGCACGGCGATCGCGACCGTCTGGCCGGGCTTCTCGCGAGCATGGAGGTTGCGCGGCACCGCACCGTCGGAAGCTCGCTCAAGTTCTGCCTCCTCGCCGCCGGCGAGGGCGACATCTATCCCCGCTACGGCGAGACCAACGAATGGGACACTGCCGCCGGTCACGCCGTCCTGCTGGCCGCGGGCGGGAGCGTGAGCACGACCGCCGGCGAGCCGCTGCGCTACGGCAAGCCGCGGTTCCTCAACCCGGAGTTCATCGCCCGTGGGCGCGGTTAGGGGGGCGTCCGAAGCCGGGGCGATCGCGCAGGCCGCGGGTATCCTGCGGAGCGGGGGGCTCGTCGCTTTTCCCACCGAAACGGTCTACGGCCTCGGCGCCGACGCGACCGACGACCGTGCCGTGGCCCGCGTGTTCGAGGCCAAGAACCGCCCCGAATTCAACCCGCTGATCGTCCATGTGCCGGGCGCCGACGAGGCGCGGCTGCTGGTCGAATGGACGGGAGAGGCGCAATCCCTCGCGGAGCGGTTCTGGCCGGGACCGCTGTCGCTCGTCCTGCCGCGCTTGCCCGACTGTCCGGTTTCGAGACTGGCCGGGGCGGGATTGCCGACGCTCGCCGTGCGGGCGCCCCGGGGCGGAACGGCAACGAGACTGCTGGAAGAAACCGGCCGACCCGTCGCGGCGCCCAGCGCGAATCCCGCCGGCGCGGTCAGCCCCACCCGCGCGGAGCATGTCCTCGATGCGCTCGGCGAAGCGGTCGATCTCGTGCTCGACGACGGGCCCTGCGCCGTCGGCATCGAGTCGACGGTCGTGGATCTTTGCGGCGAGAGGCCCGCGCTGCTGCGTCCGGGCGGCGTGCCCACGGAGGAGATCGAGGCTCTTGTCGGCCCCCTGGCGATACCCGGCGATACCGACGCTCCGCGCTCGCCGGGCCGGCTCGCGAGCCACTACGCGCCCGCCCTGCCGCTGAGGATCGACGCGGGCGGCCCGGGGCCCGGCGAGGCGCTCCTCTCCTTCGGCCCCGTCGCCCCTCCCGGCGCGGCGGTCGAGCGCAACCTGAGTCCGTCCGGGGATCCGGTCGAGGCCGCGGCGCACCTCTTTGCCGCGCTGCACGAGCTCGACCGGTCGGGCTGCAGCGGAATCGTCGCGATGCCGGTTCCCGAGGCCGGGCTGGGGCGGGCCATCATGGACCGGCTGCGCCGCGCCGCCGCGCCACGCCCGCTTGTCGATCCGCCGGGGCGCAACTAAAAGTCAGGCATGGACCCGCACCTTCAGGATACGCTCCGCGAGCGCCTGATCGGCATCGTCGGCGCGAACGGCGTTCTGACCGAGCCGGCGGACATGGCGCCCTATCTGGTGGACGAGCGGGAACGGTATCGCGGCGCGACGCCGGCGGTGGTTCGCCCGTCGACCATCGAACAGGTCGCCGGCGTCGTCGCGCTGTGCGCGGCCGAGAAAATCCCCATCGTTCCGCAAGGCGGCAATACCGGGCTCTGCGGCGCCGCGACGCCGGATGGGACCGGGCGGGAGCTGGTCCTGAGCCTCACGCGGCTCAACCGGGTGCGCGAGGTCGACCCCCTCAACTACACGATCACCGTCGAGGCCGGGGTGATCCTGGCCGACGTCCAGAAAGCCGCCGCCGAGGCCGGCCGCCTGTTCCCCCTCTCGCTCGGGGGCGAGGGGACGGCGCGGATCGGCGGCAACCTGTCCACCAACGCGGGCGGCACCGGCGTGCTGCGCTACGGCAATGCGCGCGACCTCGCGCTCGGGCTCGAGGTGGTGCTGCCGGACGGCCGGATCTGGGACGGGCTGTCGGCGCTCCGGAAGGACAACACCGGCTACGACCTCAAGCATCTGTTCATCGGCGCGGAAGGAACGCTCGGCATCATCACCGCCGCGGTCCTGAAGCTCTTTCCGCGCCCGCGGGCGCTGGAGACCGCGCTGGTCGCGATCGACGATCCGGCGGCCTCGGTCGAGCTGCTTGCGCGCGCCCGCGCCGCGACCGGCGACCGGGTGACCGCCTTCGAGCTGATCCTGCGGCTGCCGTTCGAGCTCGTGCTTGCCAAGATATCCGGAACCCGCGATCCGTTCGACGAACCCCACCCCTGCTATGTCCTGTTCGAGCTGTCGTCCGGCGCCGCGCGGGACGACGTGCGCGGGCTGATGGAGACCGTTCTCGCCGAGGCCATGGAGGACGGGCTGGTGCGCGACGCGGTGATCGCCGAGAGCGGCGCCCAGGCCGCCGATTTCTGGAAAATCCGGGAGACCCTCCCGGAAGCACAGAAGCTCGACGGTGCCTCGGTCAAGCACGACATCTCGGTGCCGGTATCGCGCATCCCGGCCTTCATGGCCGAAGCGGCGGCGGCGGCGGAAGCGGCGGTCGACGGGGTCAGGGTCTGCGCCTTCGGCCATGTCGGCGACGGAAACCTCCACTACAACATGAGCCAGCCGGTCGGGGCCGACCCGGCGGCCTTCCTCGAACGCGAAGGCGAGCTCAACGCGATCGTCCACGACACGGCCGCGCGCCACGGCGGCAGCATCAGCGCGGAGCACGGGATCGGCCAGCTCAAGCGCGAGGCCCTGACGCGCTACAAGCCGGACGTGGCCATCGACCTGATGCGCCGGATCAAGCGGGCGCTCGACCCCGACAACCTGATGAACCCGGGCAAGGTTCTGGCCCCGCCCGACCCCTGACGGCGCTCTCGAGGATTTCCGCCATGACCGATTACGCAGCCCCGGTTCGCGACATGAGCTTCGTCATCGAGGAGCTGATCGGGCTCGAGACGATCGGCACGCTGCCCGGTCTCGACTGGGTGACCGAAGACCTGGTCCGCGCGGTCCTCACCGAGGCCGGCAGGTTCGGTGCCGAGGTGCTCGCCCCGCTCAACCGGGTGGGCGACCTGCGGGGCTGCGAGCTGAAGAACGGCGTCGTCACCACGCCCGACGGCTTCGCCGATGCCTACCGGCAATTCACCGAGGGCGGATGGAACGGCGTCATCGCGCAGCCCGAATTCGGCGGGCAGGGCATGCCGTGGCTGGTCGCGACCGCGATCGGCGAGATCTGGGACTCCGCCAACCTCGCCTTCAGCCTGTGCCCGATGCTGACCCAGAGCGCGATCTGGGCGCTCTCGATCCACGGCTCGCCCGAGCAGAAGGAGACCTGGCTGCCCAGGCTGGTGAGCGGCGAATGGACGGGGACGATGAACCTCACCGAGCCGCACGCGGGATCCGATGTCGGCGCGCTCAGGACCCGCGCGGTGCGCGACGGCGAGCATTACCGTATTACCGGCCAGAAGATCTTCATCACCTGGGGCGAGCACGACATGGCCGAGAACATCGTCCATACGGTCCTGGCCAGGGTCGACGGCGCGCCGGAGGGGACGCGCGGCATCTCGCTGTTCATCGTGCCCAAATTCCTGGTCAACCCGGACGGCTCGCTCGGTCCGCGCAACGACCTCCGCTGCGCGGCGCTGGAGCACAAACTCGGCATCCACGCGAGCCCCACCGCGGTGATGTCCTACGGCGACGACGAAGGTGCGATCGGCTACCTCGTCGGCGAGGAGAATCGCGGCATGGAGTACATGTTCACGATGATGAACAACGCCCGGCTCGGCGTCGGGCGGGAAGGGCTCGCGATGGCCGAGCGCGCCTTCCAGCAGGCGCGCGACTACGCCGCCGGGCGGGTCCAGGGGCGCTCGATCGCCGATCCCGCCGCCGGTCCGGTCGCCATCGTCAAACACCCCGACGTGCGTCGCATGCTGATGACCATGAAGGCCGAGATCGAGGCGATGCGCGCGCTCTCCTATGTCGTCGCGGCGGATCTCGACGTCGCCGGCCGCCACGAGGACGCGGAGGAGCGCGCCCGCCGCCAGGCCCGCGTCGACCTGCTGGTGCCGGTGGTCAAGGCGTGGTGCAGCGACACCGGGGTCGCGGTGACCTCCGAGGCCGTCCAGGTCCATGGCGGGGCCGGCTTTATCGAGGAGACCGGCGCGGCGCAGCACTACCGCGATTCGCGCATCACGCCGATCTACGAGGGGACCAACGGTATCCAGGCGCTCGACCTGGTGCGGCGCAAGATCCTCGGCGACCGGGGCGCCGCTGTCGGCGATCTCATCGTCGAGATGGATGCCTTCGCCGGCGGTGCCGGCGGCGACGGAACGGCTGCCGTCCGCGAGGCGCTGGCGGAAGGCGTGGCGGCGCTGAGGGAGGCTACCGACTGGCTGCTGGCCGCGCGGCCGCCGGAGACCTGCGCGGCCGCCGCGACCCCCTATCTCGCCCTGCTCGGCACCGTTGCCGGCGGCTACCTGCTTGCGCGCTCGGCGGCGGTCGCCGAAGAGAAGGCGGACAGCGCGGACGGGGAGGAGGCTTTCTACCGCTCCAAGGTCGAGACTGCCCGCTTCTACGCCGAATGCGTCCTGCCGCGCGCCGCGTCGCTAAAACGAGCCGCGATCCAGGGCGCCGCGCTGCTCGAAGGCTTCGACGAGCAGCGCCTCTGGCACTGATCGGCGGCGGAAATCCACCGATGGCGATCGATACCGCGACCGCCCCGCGAGACGGGGATTACCTCGTCCGGACGGACGGCACGGTGCATGCGGGCACCCACGTGCTGGTCGACTTCTGGGACGCCTCCCATCTCGACGACGCCGCCATCGTCGAAAGCGCGCTGCGCGAGGCGGCCGCGGCCTGCAAGGCGGAGCTGCTCCACATCCACGTGCATCCGTTCCAGGAGAACGGCGGCGTGTCGGGCGTCGCGGTGCTCGCCGAATCCCATATAAGCATCCACACCTGGCCCGAGATCGGCTACGCCGCCTTCGACGTCTTCATGTGCGGGCGGTGCGAGCCCGAGAACGCGATCCCCGTCCTGCGGCGCCGGTTCCGGCCGGGGCGCGAGTCGGTCGAGGTGCGGCGGCGAGGCGTCCTCGGATGAGCGACGAGTGGTTCGCCGAAACGCTCTACAGGGACTACCAGCAGCGGCTCAGGGTCTCGAAAATTCTCCACCGGGAGAAGACCGCCCACCAGGACGTTCTGATCTTCGAGAACCCCTATTTCGGACGGGTTCTCGCGCTCGACGGCATCGTCCAGACGACCGAGGGCGACGAGTTCGCCTATCACGAGATGCTGGTCCACGTGCCGATCCTCGCCCACGGCGCGGCCAGGCGGGTGGCGATCGTGGGCGGCGGGGACGGCGGCGCGCTGGAAGAGGCGCTCAAGCACGATGTCGAGCGCGCCGTCATGGTCGAGCTCGACCCCGACGTGGTCGCGCTCTCGCGCCGCTATTTGCCCTCGATCTGCGGCGATGCGTTCGACGATCCGCGCGCCGAGGTGATCCATGCCGACGGCGCCGCCTGGATGAAGGCCGCCGACGAGACGTTCGACGTCATAATCGTCGATTCGACCGACCCGGTCGGCCCTTCCGTCGCGCTCTTCGAACAGCCCTTCTACGCCGATTGCCGCGACCGCCTGAGCGAGTCGGGCATCCTCGTCACCCAGTCCGGCGTGACCTTCATGCAGGAGGAGGAGGCGCGGAACACGTACGCACGGCTGAAACCGCTCTTCGCCGATGCGTGGCTCTACCTCACCCAGGTGCCGACCTACGGCGCCGGCTACATGACGCTCGGCTGGGGCGCGATGAGCGCCGAACCCAGGGCAACGCCGGCCGATGAGATCGAACGCCGGTACCGCGCCGCCGGCATCGAGACCCGCTACTACAACCCCCAGGCCCACGCCGCCGCCTTCGGCCTGCCGGAATACATCCGCGCGCTGATGGGGTGAGTCGCCGCTCGTCGCGGCGGTATGTGCCCAAGCGACCTGCCCTCCCCCGGCTCCTCCCGCAAGCGGGAGGGGGGAAGATGAGGAGGAGTCGGCGAGCGAATCCCCCTCTCCCCGCTGGGGAGAGGGCCGGGGTGAGGGGCCTACCCCGCCGTCCCGCTCTCCCGCGCAGCGTCGGCGGCCTGTCCCTGGAGCGCCCGGCGATCGATCTTGTTGGTGCCCGACAGCGGCAGCGCGTCCATGAAGAAGACGCGGCGCGGGTGGGCATAGGCCGGGCCGTTGGCGAGCGCGTAGGTCTTCACCGTATCCTCGTCGATCCCGGCGCGCGGCCGCGCCACGACGAAGGCGACGGGGACGTGGGCCTTGAGCGCGTTGGGCGCCGGGACGACGACCGCCTGCATGATGTCGGGGTGGCGCTCCAGCATGGCCTCCACCGCGCCGGGGTAGATGTTCTCGCCGGCGGTGACGAACATGTCGTCGACCCGGCCGACGAAATAATACCAGCCGTCCGCGTCGCGCCTCAGCACGTCGCCGGTGTCGAGCCAGCCGTCGACCAGCACGCGCGCGGTGTCGTCCGGCAGGTTGTGGTAGCCCGCCATCACCCCCGGGCTTCTGACGTGAAGCGTTCCCCGGTCCGCATCGGGACCGCCCACCAGGCGGAGCTCCACCCCCTCGATCGGATAGCCCACCGTCATCCGCGGCCGCGCGAGCCCGTCCGGGTGCTTCCACGAGAACACGATCGGCCCGCCCTCGGTGATGCCGTAATTGAGGTTGAGCTCGGCGTCGGGGAATGTGTCGGCGAGCGAGTCCAGCAAATTGTCCGAGGCCGGGGCGGAACCCATCGAGCAGGCGCGGACCGACGACAGGTCGGTTGCCGCGAGCAGGTCGTCCTCCTGCAGGATGAGGGCGTACATCGTCGGCACGCCGGTCAGCATGGTGAGCCGGTGGTCCTCGATCGCCCGGATGTAGCGCCTTGCGTCGAAGCGCGCGAACAGAACGATGGACCCGCCCGCGGCCAGCGCCGACTTGACGGCCAGCAGGGCGTTCTTGTGATAGAGCGGGGCCGAGATCACGCTCGCGTCGTCGGGCCGGAGGCCGCGGGTCTCGACCAGCCTGTCGATCATCCAGCACTGGCCCGCGTGGTCGAGCAGCACCCCCTTGGGCCGGCCCGTCGAGCCCGAGGTGTAGGGCTGTTCGGCGATGTCGACCGGTTGCGGGACGAAGGGCGCGAGCGGCTCGGGCGAGGCGAATTCCCGCCATTCCTCCCCGTCGAAGGAGACCCGCGCCGTCCCGTCGGGCGGATCGAAGGCGAAATCGCCGTCCGCGAAGACGATCCGCGCGCCGGAATCCTCGACGATGAAGCGGATCGTCTCTTCCGGCAGCTTGATGTTGACCATCACCGGGACGCAGCCCGCGCGCATCGCGCCGAACAGGGCGATCAGATATTCGAGCCGGTTGACCGCGCAGATCGCCACCCGGTCGCCCCGCCCGAGCCCGCGCGCCGCGAGCCCCGCCGCCATCGCGCCGCAGGCGCGGTCGAGCTCTCGGTGGCTCAGGCCGCGCGGCCGGTCGGGGTCGTAGAGGTCGACGATCGCCGGGCTGTCGCTCCCGGCGTGAGCCGCGAAGATGCAGCCCAGGTTGCGCGGCCGCGTCATGGCTCGATGACGATCTTTCCGATCACTTCGCGGTCGCGCAGCCGGCGGACGCCTTCCCTGGTTTCTTCCAGCGGCAGGACGCAGTCGATCACCGGCTCCAGCTTGCCCTCCCGGATCAGCTCCATCAGCCGGGTCAGGTCTTCCGGCGCCCAGCTGTTCGAGCCCAGCACCTTGAGCTCGAAGGTCCAGATATAGCGGAGGTCTTCGCTGGGGTCGTAGCCCGCCGTCGCGCCGCAGGTCATCAGCCGGCCGCCGCGCTTGAGCGCCTTGAGGCTCGGCACCCAGGTGTCGCCGCCGGTGAAGTTGACCACCATGTCGACGCCCCCGGTGAAGCGCCGGCGGTGCGGCTTCTCGTAGAGCTTCCAGATCTCGCGCTCGAACCGGGCCTCGGTGTAGTCGATCACATGGTCGGCGCCCCATGATTTCAGCGCCTCGAGCTTTTCCGGCGTGGATCCGCAGGCCACCACCTCGGCGCCCACCAGCTTGGCGAGCAGCACGCAGCAAGAGCCCACGCCGCCGCTCGCCCCCAGGATCAGGATGCGCTCGCCTTCCTTGAGCCCGCCGTGGGTGAACAGCATGCGGTGCGCGGTGCCGTAGGCGACCGGGAGCGAGGCGGCCTGGGCGTGGGTCACGCCGTCCGGGATCGGGATCAGCCGGGTCGCGTCGACCAGGCAGTACTCGGCCGTGCCGCCCAGCACCATCTCGCCCATCAGCCCCTTCTCCGGGGTAATCGGGTCGAGCGGGTTGACCAGCACGTCGTCGCCCACGCTCCACCCCTCGACGCCCGGGCCGACCTCGACGATCTCGCCCGCGATGTCGAGCCCGATGATCATCGGCATCGGCACCTTGATCCCCGGCATGCCGTCGCAGGTGAAGACGTCGTGATAGTTGAGCGAGGTCGCGCCGACGCGGATCGTCACCTGGCCTTCGCCAACCTCCGGGTCCGGAAAGTCGGTCTCCAGCCTGAGCGCATCGATTCCGCCGTGTTCGCGCAAGCACACCGCACGCATGATCGTCACCCCCTGCGGCCGCGCGGGGCGGCCGACGGTTCGATTTATGCCCGAACGGCCAGAGTCTCCACCCGGAGCGCCGCCGTCAAGCCTGAGCGGGGCGGATCGGCACCGCCCGCGGCGGTTCCCCGCCCTTCGATAGGGCATCGCAGAGCATGGTCGGCCGGCGGGAGGGGCCGGGGGACGGTGGGCCATGGGGCGATTTCGGGTGTTCGGCGGCGGGGTCGGTGAATTTACTTCGCTACCCGGAGTCGAGCGTGTCGCGATGAGCCGGTCGCTCCTCCCTCGCGGGATACCGCCATCGGGGCCTCGATGGGCGTTCATGCCGACACCGAAATCCGGTTACATTCGGATTGGAGCCGTGGCGGCTCGGTTTCGCCGGAGATTGCGATCCGCGCCATGAAGCGGCGCGGTCGTGGCAAGCGCTCAGGCGATGGTCTCGTGCGGGCTGCCGCCGGTGGCGCGGCAACGCACGACATCCAGAATCGCCTCCGCCGCCCGTGCGCTCGGGTTCATGCCCTCGGGACGGAGTCGGGCAAGCGCGACGGCGACGGCGGCGCGCTGCTCCTCGCGCGCGCCCCCATCGCGCAGCAGGCCCAGAGCCGCCTCGGCAAGACGCGCGCCGGTGCAGTTCTCCTGAAGAAGCTCGGGGACCGCCGGACGTTCGAGGAGCACGTTGACGATCGTCACATACGGCACTCTGAGCATGCGCCGCATAATCGCCGCCGTGACCGGGTTGACGCGATAGGCGATGACCATCGGCACGCCGGCGAGCGCAAGGTCGAGAGCGACGGTCCCGGACGCCGCTATGGCGACATCGCATGCGGCCATCGCCGCATGGCGCTCCTCGCGGCGGGCGGCGACGGTCGCGGGGACCGGCAGATCGGCGGCGGCTGCCCGGATGGGGCCGACCTGAGCCGGGACGGCGGGGATAACGACCCGTACCGTCGGCTCGGCCGCCGCGATGCGTCCCACCGCGTCGGCGAAAACCGGCATCAGCCGGGATATCTCGGTCCGGCGGCTGCCCGGAAGCAGGCCGATCACCGGGCCGCCTGAGATGCCGTGGCGGGCGCGGAAGGCGGCGCCGGCATCCCGTTCGATCGCGGTCTCCAGCGCGGGGTGTCCGACGAAGGTGCATTCGAGACCCTCGGCCTCGAAATAGGGCGGCTCGAACGGAAACAGGGCGAGAAGACGGTCGATCCTGCGCGCCAGCTTGCGCGCCCGCCCCGTTCGCCAGGCCCAGACCGTCGGCGCCACATAGTGGACAAGCGCGCTGTCGACCCCGTCGAGACGCCGCCAGACGCCGTTGGCGAACTCGGGCGAATCGATGGTCACGACCGCGTCGGGCGACAGACGGCGGATGGCCGCAGCCGTCTCGGACATTCGGCGCATGATGCCGATCGCCCGCGGCAGCACCTCGACAAGCCCCATGACCGAGAGTTCCTCCATCGGGAACAGGCTCTCGAAACCCTGCGCGGCCATCGCCTCGCCGCCCACCCCCGCCAGTCTGATCCGATGGCCCGTCGCCTCGCGCAGCGCCGCGATCAGCCGCCCGCCGATCTCGTCCCCGGACGGTTCCCCGGCGACGAGGAAGATCGACGGCGATGCGTCGGCCCTGTCGCGCGCCAAGAGTTCCTCACCCGGGGCGGTCGACGCCGATGACGAATAGTCCGGCGGCATCGGCATCCCGGGTCACCGCCTCCGCATCGAGGATCAGCGCCCGCCCCGCCTCGACGGCGATGCCGGCAAGCCCGATCCGTGCGGCATTGGCGACGGTGCGCGGGCCGATAGCGGGAAGATCGATGCGAAGGTCCTGCCCGGGCCTGCACGCTTTCACCAGCACCCCTCCCTCGCCGGTCGACAGAAGACGACCGCAGCGCTCGATAAGAGCGTCCGTGCCCTCGGCGGCTTCGACCCCGATTACCCGGCCTCGCTGGACGACCGCCCCTTGGCCGACGTCGAGCGCGCCGAGCGCGCGGGCGACCTCGAACCCCCGCGCGATATCGGACCTGTCTTCCTCTCCCGGAACGCGCCGCCCGTAGACGCGGGCGCTTGCCGCGAGCGAAGAAGCAAGGGTGTCCGGCGCGACCACGCGCAGGCCCTCCCTCTCCAGCGCACTCGCGATGGCGTCCAGGATCGAGCCGTCGCGATACCAGGCGGAGCCGATGCGCGTGAGGAACCGCGCCGTCCACGCGTCGGGGCGAAGCGCCCGGAGCGACGGCCGGGAGACCCCGCCGACCAACACCACCTCCTCCGCGCCGGCGGACTTGAGAAGCCGGATTCCCAAGCCGCCCTCGCCAACCCGGATCCATGCGTCCGGGGGCCGCGAGAACGACGCCGGATCCGCCTGATCCCGAAGCCCGATGACGAAGGGGTCGCGCAATTCCGCCCGGCACGCCGCGATCACGCGCTCCGGCATCTCGCCCGCGCCGGCGACGACCCCGATCTTAGGCGGCATGGTCTTGCCCGGGTTGACAGACCGGGCGCGAGGAATCTGCACCGACGAAGGACACGATATCCATCACCGCGGCGTTGTCGGCATAAATCCGGGCCACGTCCTCCAGCCGCTCAGCAAGCGTGCCCTCCTGGGCGAACAGCAGACGGTAGGCGGTCCTCAGCGCCTGGATGTCGGACCGCGCGAACCCCCGGCGCCGCAGGCCCACCACGTTGAGCCCCACCATCCGAGCCCGGTCGCCCGCCACCGAACCGAACGGTATCACGTCGCCCACCACCGCCGTGTTGAGGCCGATCATGGCGTGGGCGCCGATGCGGCAGAACTGGTGAACCGTCGCCAATCCGCCGATGATCGCAAAATCGCCCACCGACACATGACCGGCGATCGAGGCATTGTTGGCAAAGACGACGCGATCGCCCACCGTGCAGTCATGCGCGACATGGGCGCCGACCATGAACAGACCGTTGTCGCCCACCCGTGTCACCATGCCGCCGCCCTCGGTGCCCGGGTTCATCGTCACATGCTCGCGGATCGTGTTGCCGGAGCCGATCTCCAGCCGAGAGGCCTCGCCCCTGTATTTGAGGTCCTGCGGAGGCATCCCGATGGAGGCGAAGGGATAGACCGCGGTGTCCGGCCCGATCGTCGTCCGCCCGTCGACGGTCACATGGGAGATCAGCCGAACGCCGTCCCCGAGCGCCACATCGGGGCCGACGGTGCACCAAGGGCCGACCACAACGCCTTTTCCCAGCTCCGCCCCGGGTTCGACGATCGCCGTCGGATGAACTTCAGCCATTCTCTACCTCGCCCCCTGCCCGGACGATCGATTCCGCCTCGGAGCGGGCCTGGATCGGCGCTCCGTCGCCGCGGAAACCAACCGTATCGGCGAGACGGCGTCAACTGCCGCGGCTGGGGGCTGTCCGCCGAGACGAGCTCGGACGCCTCCTGCGCAATCCTGGCGGCGCGTGGCCTGCGTCGAATTGGGACTGTCGCGATCCCTGCGCTTGATCGGACGGAGGCGGGAACTCCGGCTCGGAGCCGCCCCAAACTCGTGCCCGGCGCGGCGCGGATGCCGCCGTCGATTCGTATTTCCGGCCGGCCCACGATCCGCCGCCGAAAAACATCGTTTTGTCAAGCAAAGCCGATTGCGACGCCGGCATCCGCCTCGACAGTCCCCGATAGCCCCAGCAGGCCCTTCCGGCGAACCGAGGGGACGAGCTACGCGAACGCCACCGGCAGGATCCGCGGGCCGCGCACGGAGCCGTCGGACCAGCGGACTTCGCCGTCGACCCGGTAGTCGGGAATGCGTTTGAGCCATTCCTCGATGGCGACCCGCAATTCCATGCGCGCCAGATTGGAGCCGACGCAGCGGTGGATGCCAAGGCCGAAGGCGACGTGGCGATTTTCCCGCCGGTCGAGCACCACCTTGTCGGCATCCGGGAACACCGCCGGATCGCGGTTGGCCGCCGGGAAGGACAGCAGCACCATCTCTCCCTTCTTCATCGGGCAGCCGCGCAGCTCCACATCCTTCCTGACCTCGCGCGCCATGGTGACCGGCGAGTAGGCACGCAACAGCTCCTCGATCGCCGTCGGCATCAACTCCGGCTGCTCGATCAAGCGCCGCCGGTCGTCCGGGTGCCGGCCGAGATGCAGGATCGAGGCGCCGATGGCGCTCCAGGTCGTATCGATCCCGGCGACCATCAGCAGATTGAGCGTGCCGAGCACATGGTTTTCCTCGAACGGCACACCGTTCAGGGACCCGTCCATCATCGCCCGGATCAAATCGGGCTCCGGCCCGTCGGGATCGGCCTCTGTCCGGCCCTCTTTCCGCAGTGCGATGTGATGGCGGAAATAATCCCGCATCGCCTTGATCCCATTCCTGTTGATCTCGTCGTCGACATTGCCGATTTCGAGGATCTCGTGGATCCAGCGGATGAACAGGTGGCTGTCCCGGATCGGTACGCCGAGCATGTAGGCGATGATGCGCACCGGGATGTGGCGGGCGTACTGCTGGGCGGCGTCGCAGCGGTGGTCGGCGATGAACCCGTCGATCAGCGCGTTGCAAATCCGGCGCGCCAGCGGCTCCAGCTTGCCGACTTCCTCCGGCGTGAAGAAAGGCAGCAGCACCCGCTTGTGCTCCTTGTGGTCCGGCGGGTCGGAGGTGAGCGGCGGCGCCGGCAGCGGCGGGTCCTCGAACTTACGGTGGCGCAGGACGACACGCCGCGACGTGAAGTTGTCGGTGTCGTAGGCGATCGCCTTGACGTCTTCGTAGCGGGTCGGCAGCCAGGCGCCCTCGAAGCGTTCCGTCCGGGCGATCGGCCCCTCGCGCAGCTTGTCCCAGATCGGGAACGGATCGTCGCGCCAGCGCGGACCGAGATGGTCCCAGTCGGTACGCCAATCCGTGACGGTCGGTCGTTCGACCGGCGGAGGACCGCCCTCGCCGGATACCGGACAGGTCTGCACGGCAACATCCGCGTCGGGGCGTGGCCCGGCCCCAGAGCCGGGCTTGCTGTCGCTCATCCGGCGTCCTCCACGATCTCGACGGCATGTTCCGGGCAGTTGGCCGCGGCAAGCCGCGCCCTGTCCTCCATTCCCGGCGGCACGGCGCCGTCGCCCACCGCCGTCGCATTGCCGAAATCGTCCAGCTCGAACAGTTCGGGCGCCAGCGAATGGCAGCGACTGTGCCCTTCGCATCGATACGGGTCGACCCGTACTTTCACGGCTTGCTTCCCTTGGCGGCTGCCCGCCCGTCAGTCGGTTACCGCGCATGTTCCACCGGCCGGGAGCAAAAGAAAAGGGCGCGGCCGACAAGAGGACGGCGTCGAGTGTGCCTTTCGCCGTTCGCAAGTGCCTGCCCCGGCTGGAGTTCAACCTTATAACCGCCTTGGAGTGGAAGCCTTCCAAGACCGTACAGATCGTCTGGCCCATGGACCGGGACGTATCGCGTGTTACCGACACCGCTGTGGCGACACCCGTTGCGCGGCCCACCCCGCATCGACATGATGTTCGCATCGACGGTGCGTGGGAGCCGGGTCGGTCGTGCGCGTATAGCCTGCGAACTGGCGGGGTTCGGATGGAATACAGAAGGCCGCCCGATACCATGCGCCCGGCGCTCGATCGGCTTTACGAGAAGCTCGATCCGCTCCATGTCGATCCGGGTTGGCGGGTTACGGACATCTCGATCCGGAAGGAGCCGGAGAAGTCCCTGATTCCGGCGCTCTGGAAATGGCGGGAGGGGCGGTCGGCCCTGCACGAGGTCGCCCGTATCGTCAGCCCGGAGATGGCCGAACGGCGCAACCTGATCATGCGCAATCCGGCCGAGGGGCATGCCTACGGCACGCTGCGCACGATGATCGCCGCTTACCAGCTCATGCTGCCCGGCGAGCGGGCGCGTACGCACTGGCACACGCCGCACGCGCTTCGCGTGATCCTCGAAGGGGAAGGCAGCTTTACCGTGGTCGACGGCGTCAGGGTCGACATGCGCCCCGGAGACGTGGTGCTCACCCCGGGCGGGTGCTGGCACGGCCACGGCGTCGAAGGCGGCGAACCCTGTATCTGGCTGGACGTGCTGGACCGTCCGCTCAACATCCTGTTGGAGCCCGTGTTTCAGGACTATCACCCGAACGATCTCGAGGCGGTGATCGAGGTGGCGACGGAAACCCCGCTGCTGTTCCCCTGGTCGGAGACCAGGGCGCGGCTCGACAATACCGATCCCGATGCGGAGGAACGCTTCGGCCCGCGCATTTTGCTCGATACGCCGGATCTGAAGACGCTCGCCCTGCACATGCAGCTCTTGCCGGAGGGGTTGGAGACGAAGAGCTACCGCAGCTCCGCCAACTACATTTACTGCGTGCTCCAGGGAGAAGGGCGCTCCGTCATCGACGGGCGGCGTTTCGACTGGAGCTTCGGCGACGTTTTCGCCGTGCCGTGCTGGCGTCCCCTCGAACATGTCGCGGCCTCGGACGCGGTCCTGTTCTCTGCCAGCGACGAGCCGGTCCAGCGGTTCTGCGGCTATTTCCGCGAAGACCGCGCCGGCGACCGTCAACGCGGAACGTCCTGAGCCGGCCGCGGGAAACGAGCATATCCGGAGGCCGGCGATGCCAGCGCCGCGGACGATATTCGACAAGATCTGGGACCGCCACCTGATCGAGGCGCGACAGGACGGTAACGATCTCCTCTACATCGATCGGTTGCTGGTGCAGGAGAACGTCTTTCACGCCTTCGACAATCTGAGGCGCAGCGGCCGCCGGGTCCGCTGTCCCGAGCAAATCTTCGCCTTCACCGACCATTACGTTCCGACCCGGGACCGCGATGCGGGCATTGCCGATCCCGAAATCCGCAACATGGTCGAAACGATGCAGCGGAACGCGACCGAGCACGGGATCGCCCTGTTCGGTCTCGGCGATGTCCGGCAAGGCATCCTGCACGTCGTCCCTCCGGAGCAGGGCATCACGCAGCCGGGGCTGATCGTCGCCGGCGCGGACTCCCATAGCTCGACGCATGGCGCGCTTGGCGCGTTCGGGTTCGGCGTGGGCGTGTCCGAGGCGACGCACATCCTCGCCACCCAGACCCTGTGGCGCCGGCGGCCGCGAACGATGCGCATCGAGGTCTCGGGCCGGATCCCGCTCGGCGTCGCCGCGAAGGACATCGTGCTCCACATCGTCGGCCGCATCGGCGCGGACGGCGGCGTGGGCCATGTCATCGAATACACCGGCCCGGCGATCCGGAGCCTGTCGGTGGAAGGCCGGATGACGGTCTGCAACATGTCGATCGAGGCGGGCGCGCGGGCCGGGCTGGTCTCCCCGGACGACGCGACCGTCGACTATATCGAGGGACGGCCGTATGCCCCGCGGGGCGAGGACTGGGATCGGGCGGTCGCCTGGTGGCGCGGCGTCGCGACCGATGAAGATGCCGAGTTCGACCGCGAAGTCGCGCTGGATGCCGACCGAATCGCGCCCATGGTGACCTGGGGAACCAGCCCGGAGGACGTGCTTCCGATCACCGGCGCGGTCCCCGACCCGGCGCGGGAGGCGGACCCGGAGCGTCGCGACAGGATCGCGCGGGCGCTTGCCTACATGGACCTCGTTCCCGGGACGCCGCTCGCGCAGATCGCGCTCGATCGCGTCTTCATCGGCTCGTGCACGAACGGCCGCATCGAGGATCTGCGCGCCGTCGCGCAGGTGGTGGAGGGCCGGCGCGCGGCGATCCCGTCGACGATCGTTCCGGGCTCGGGGCTCGTAAAGCTGCAGGCCGAGCGGGAGGGCCTGGACAGGATCTTTCGCGACGCGGGTTTCGAATGGCGCGACGCCGGCTGCTCCATGTGCGTGGCCACCAACGGCGACATGCTGCAACCGGGCGAGCGTTGCGCGTCCACCTCCAACCGCAACTTCGAAGGCCGACAGGGCCGGGGCGGGCGGAGCCACCTCGTGAGCCCCGCCATGGCTGCCGCCGCCGCGATCGCCGGACGGCTGACCGACGTGCGCGCGCTCGACCGGCAGGGCTGACATGGAGCCGTTCACCCGTCTCACGGCCGTGGCCGTGCCGTTCGGGCAAAGCAACGTGAACACCGACACGATCCTGCCGGCGCGCTTCATGCGGCGGCCGCGCGACGAGCGTTACCCCGACTACCTGTTCCACGACCGCCGGTTCCTGCCCGACGGCTCGGAGAACCCCGACTTCGTCCTGAACCGGCGGGTCTATCGCGGCGCCCGCATCCTGATCGGCGACACCAATTTCGGCTGCGGCTCGTCGCGCGAGACGGCCGTCTATGCGCTGCGCGATTACGGTTTCCACGCGCTGATCGCGCCGAGCTTCGGCGACATTTTCGCCGCGAACTGCATCCGCAACGGGCTCTTGCCGGTGCGGCTGGAAGGAGATGTCGTCGCCGGTCTCCGCGACATCGCCGCGAGCGCCGCGCCGGCGGAGATGACCGTCGATCTCGAGGCGCAACGCGTCCTGGCCCCGGGGCGCGCCGCCGTCGGGTTCGACATCGACCCCTTCGACAAAGAATGCCTTCTCGGCGGCCTCGACGACATCGACGTCACGCTGCGCGGGGAAGCCGCCGTCGCGCGTTTCGAGGCCGGTTATCGGCGAGAATTCGCCTGGCTCTACCGGCGGAGCCGATAGCCCGCCGGCGCAGCCCGTCCGAGCCCCCGAACGACCTGCCGAGGGTGGATGCCGGGAACGAGTCCACTGCTGTCCGGTTTAACTTCGGCGGACGGGGCGCGACGCTTGAGTACGAGCGGGTTTCCGCCGCTTCGCGCGAGTCGGGACACCGATTTCGGAGCGGCGGCGGAGGTCGCCCGCACCGACCGTTCGTGCCCCTCGCTGTCACCCCGGCGCCCGGCTGCGCTCCGCGGAACCGCATTCGTCGCCGGGCGTCAACGATTGACCGTCGGCCTCAGGTCCGGCCCGTATTCCTCGATCTCGCCCTTGGTCAGAAAGGTCTCCCAGGGGGTTCCGTCCGGATCGACGGTCCAGGACTTGTCGCCGACCGCGTAGCAGCATTGAGCGCCGCGCTGTTCCTCGACCGTCGCGTCGACTTGCCGGAGGCGGGTCTCGATCTCTTCCAACTCGTCTTCGTCCTCGACCTGGATCCCGAGGTGATCGAACCCCTTTTGCCGGGTTCCCGTGGAAACGGCGAAGTTTACACACGGGTCGTCGACCATCCACTTGGCGTAGTCGTCCTGGCGGACCTGCGGCCCCTGACCGAACAGTCCGGAGTAAAAGACGATCGCCCGGTCGAGGTCGCCGACCGTGAAATGCACGTGCAGTCTCTTCAAAGCTATCTCCCAGGTTGCGGGTTAGTCCTGTGATAAGAGGCAGTTCTCCAGATGGGGACGAAACGATTCCAGCGCACGCGTCTCGAAACCCCTGATTTTCGCCTTGTCGTCCCAGCGGCGCAGAAGCACCGCTCCGGCGGCGCCGGGCGAGGCGATGAAGGCCGATGCGGCCTCGGCGTCGAAGGGACCTCCCTGCAGCTGGAGACTGCGTATCGATCCCGCCGACAGGCCACAGAAATACTCCGGTTCGACGGCGCAAAGATACCGTTTCGCCGCGACGTGCCGCGCGACGGGTAGCGTTACGTCCTCGCTGGCCCGAAGCGGACTCGACGACTTCCTGCGGGTCTCGACCCATGTGCGCGCCCGGTGCGCGACCGCCGACGAGGCGCGAATGCTCCATCTGCCCCCCCTCCGCCCCGATCCTGGAGACCCGGGCGGTGAACGCCGATCCGGACGGACGGCCCGTCGAGTACGGGATCGGCCGGTTCGCGTCCAACCGCGTCGAGCTGCTCTTCGAGACCTGAACTCCCTCAGATCACCATCTTGCGGAGCCTCTGCGACAGGAGGTCGAGCAGGTTTACGGTGACGACGATCACGATCATGTTCGCCGCCGTTCCGGCGTAGTTGAAGCCCCGGACGTTCTCCCAGAGGATCATGCCGATCCCGCCGGCGCCGACGACGCCGAGCACCGTCGCCGACCTGACATTCGACTCGAACCGGTAGAGCGAATAGGAGATCCAGAGCGGGATCACCTGCGGTATGACGCCGAAGACGATCTGCATCACCCGGTCCGCGCCGGTTGCCTTTATGCCCCCGATCGGCTGGGGGTCGATGGCTCCCACCGCTTCGGAGAACAGCTTGGCGAGGACGCCCATGGTGTGAACCCAGAGCGCCAGCACGCCGGCGAACGGTCCGAGCCCGACGGCGACCACGAACAGCATCGCGAATACGATCTTGTCGATCGCGCGGGCGGCAGGCCCGTGGCGCGAATGGCGCTCATGCTGCTGAAACGGGTGTCCCGGGCACGACCGAGGAAATGCGAGGGCGCGGGTTCCGTCCCCGCTTGCCGGGCACCGTTGTGGGCGACGAGAAAGACGCTGGCGTGACTCTTGGGTTACGGTTCGGTGAATTTGCGCGACGGTCGAATCGTTTCGAGCCAACTGCCCGAACCCCGACAGCATCGCCGGCGCGGTGGCCGCGCGACCCGCAGCGCCCGCCGAATGGTTGTTGACAGACCGGCCGGGCATGCGACGTTGGGCTCGCCATGGAGAACGGCGGCACAAGATCGCATAGCGGCGCGACCGGCCCCGGCGATGCGGCGCATCTGCTTCGCCTGATCGCGACGCTGTCGCGCGAGCTCCGTTCGGCACGCGATACCCCGCGCGTTTCCCTCGAGAGCAGGCTGGGCGAGGATCTCGGTTTCGACAGCCTGGGGCGCGCCGAGCTGCTGGCGCGCATCGAGCGGACGTTCTCGGTCAGCCTTCCCGGATCGACTTTGGCGGAAGCGGAAACCCCGGCCGATCTCTGGCGCGCGATGCAAGCGGCCGGCGGGGAGCGCGCGACACAGCCACCCCTGGCGGACGCGGTCCCGGGTCCGGTCGAATCGATACCGGGTGCCGCGGCCACCCTGACGGAGGTGCTCGACTGGCACGCAGAAGCGCACCCCGAGCGAGTCCACGCCTGGCTCAGGGAACGGGAAGACCATAGCGAGACCGTCAGCTACGCGGGGCTCCGCGAGACGGCTCTGGCGGTCTCCGGCGGCATCCTCGACGCCGGCGTAACGCCGGGCTCCCGCGTGGCGTTGATGCTGCCCACCTGCGCCGGGTTTCTGCACGCCTTCTTCGGGATCCTCTACGCCGGATGCGTGCCGGTTCCGATCTATCCTCCGGCGCGGCCGTCGCAGCTCGCGGATCATCTGCGCCGCCAGGCCGCGATACTCGCCAACGCGGGAGCCGAGTTGCTGGTCACCGTGCCGGAGGCGCGGGTTCTCGCGGCCTTCCTGCGTTCGCGGGTCGCGAGCCTTCGCGCGATCGAGACCGTCGAGGGACTCCGCGCTCGCGGCGGAGTGGAGACCGCCCCCGCGCCCGACGTGAAAGACGTCGCCTTTCTTCAGTACACCTCGGGCAGCACCGGCGACCCGAAGGGCGTGGTGTTGAGCCACGCCAACCTGCTGGACAACATCCGCGCGATGGGCCGGGCGATGGAAGCCGAGCCCGGCCGCGACGTATTCGTGAGCTGGCTTCCGCTCTACCACGACATGGGGCTGATCGGCGCGTGGCTCGGCAGTCTCTATTTCGCGGTGCCGGTTTCGATCGCCTCTCCGCTGATCTTCCTGGCGCGCCCGGAAAGCTGGCTGTGGGAGATCCACGCCCGTCGGGCGACGCTTTCGGGCGCGCCCAACTTCGCCTTCGATCTCTGCGTCGAGCGGATCGAAGACGGCGCGATCGAGGGCCTCGACCTGAGTACGGCCCGTATCGTGGTCAACGGGGCGGAGCCGGTGCGGGCCGCGTCGGTGCGGGCGTTCTGCCGGCGCTTCGCGGCCCACGGCTTCGATCCCGGGGCGCTCGCTCCGGTCTACGGCCTCGCGGAGAGCAGCGTGGGGCTGGCCTTTCCCCGGCCCGGGCGGGGGCTGCTCGCCGAGCGGATCGACCGGACCGAGCTGACCGAGCGGTCGCGCGCGGTGCCGGTGGCGGCCGGGCACGGCGATGCGATCGAGGTCGTGGCCTGCGGTTCTCCGCTCCCCGGGCATCAGTTCCGGGTGGTCGACGAGTCCGGCCGCGAAGTGCCCGAACGCCGCCAGGGACGGCTGCAATTCACCGGCCCCTCGGCGACCGTCGGCTACCACGACAACGCGCCGGCCACGCGCGACCTGTTCGACGGCGACTGGCTCGAGACCGGCGACCTGGCCTATGTCGCCGGGGGCGAGGTCTACCCGACGGGCCGGATCAAGGACGTCATCATACGCGGCGGCCGTAACATCCATCCGCACGAGCTCGAAGCCGCCATCGGCGACCTTCCGGGCATAAGGCGCGGCTGCGTCGCGGCGTTCGCGGCCGCCGGGCCGGACCGGGCCGAGAGGCTGGTGGCGGTTGCCGAAACCCGCGAGGAGGACGACGCCGCACGCGACCGGCTGAGGCGTAGCATCGAGGCGGCGGCGGTGGACGTCGCGGGCATCGCGCCGGACGATGTCGTGCTGGCTCCGCCCCGCGCCGTGCTCAAGACCTCGAGCGGCAAGATCCGGCGCGCCGCCACCCGCTCGCGCTACCTGGAGGGCCGTCTCCACCGACCGAGCCCCGCGCCGTGGCGGCAGCTGCTGGGGCTCGGGCTTTCGGCGGCGGCGGCCCGTCTTCGTACCGGCACCCGCCTGACGCTCGGCAGCGCATTCGCCGGATACTGGTGGACGGTGCTTGTGGCACTGGCGCTTGCCGTCTGGCCGATTTCGATCGCGCTGCCCCGGCGCGCCTGGCGCTGGAGGGTGCTCCGTGCGGCCGCGCATGCCCTGCTGAAGCTCACCGGAACGCGGTTGACGGTGAGCGGCGAGCCCGTGCCGGAGCGCGGCGCCATCCTGGTCGCCAATCACTGCAGCTATCTCGACAGCCTGGTGCTCGTCGCGGCGTTCCGCGGCGAGACCGCCTTCGTCGCCAAGGCGGAGTTGGCGCCGCAGCTGTTCGCCGGGACCTTGCTGCGCCGGATCGGCGCGATTTTCGTGGAGCGATTCGACGACGCGAGCGGCCTCGGCGATCTGGACGCCGTCGTCGAGGCGGCGCGGGCGGGCCGCCGGCTCGCGGTCTATCCGGAAGGGACCCTGACGCGCCGCCCCGGCCTGCTCGACTTCAAGCTCGGCGCCTTCGCCGCTGCCGCCGCCGCCGGGGTGGCCGTCGTGCCGGTCACGCTGCAAGGGACGCGATCGGTGCTGCGCGGCGGCCAGTGGTTTCCCCGCCCCGGCGACGTGCGGGTCACGGTCGGCTCCCGGCTGTTTGCGGAGCAGGATGGGTTCGAGGCCGCGATCGCGCTCCGCGACGGCGCGCGGGCGGCCATCCTGGCCCGCTGCGGCGAGCCCGATCTCGCCGGCGAGGAGACCCTGCTGGAGGACCGCCGAACGACGCCGCGCTCACCCTCCAACAAATCCAGCGCGGAGTGAGCGGTCGGTCGCCGAGGCGGCTCGGCAGTCTCCCGATCGCGCTGCTCCGCATGTCCGCGCCCAGGCGACTTCGTTGGTGGAGGACGCCCTGCGAGGCATCCTGTTCGTGCACCGTCGGAGAACGATCGAGTCCGCCGACGGGAGAGCGCGGAGCCTGCCGCAGGACAGGGGCTGCGGCCCAGCCGGCGCACGCGATCGGGGTTCCCGGTCCGGCTTGGGCACGAAAGGCCAAAAAGATTGCAATTCAGCCGGTTATTCAGCCATCTAGAATATTGAGCGGGATTCTTCATTAAAGTGAAACATTAGCGCCCGGCCGGAGTCCCGTCCCGGACCGCCGAAAGGACGCCGAACAGGAGCGAGGCCGCCGCCGCGCCGACGACGGTGAGCACCATCGGGAGCGCGGTACCGTCGTAGAAGACGGCGACGATCTGGGTCAGCAGGGCGGACATCAGGAACTGGGCGAAGACGACGATGCCGGACGCGGTGCCGGTGAGTTCGGGCACGGCGGACATCGCGGCGGCCTGGGCCTGCGGCATCGAGAGGCCCTGCCCCACCGAGAGGATCAGGATGGGGACGAAGAGCGCGAACGGGCTCAGCGCGAGGCCGGCGACGGGCGCCGCCAGGGTGAGCGCGCCGGCGAGCGTCAGCAGAGTGCCCGAGACGATCAGGAAGGCCGCGGAAAGGCGCCCGCTCGCCCGACCGGACAGGAAGTTGCCCAGCATGAAGCCGACCGGGCCGAGGGTGAACCAGAGCCCGTATTCGGTCGCCGGGCGCTCCAGCACCTCGACCATGAGATAGGCCGCGCCGGCGTTGGCCGACATGAAGGCCGCCGAGCCGAAGGCGGGGTTGAGCATGTGGAAGACGAACCGCCGCCGCCCGAGCAGCCGGGCGAACCCCTGGACGAGGCTCGTCCGGGGGCCCGGCGCGGCGTCCGGCCGGGTCTCGCCGATGACCGTCGCCGCGAGCAGGATCGTCGCCAGCCCGAAGACGGCCGGGACCGCCATGATCGACTGCCAGCCGAGCGTGTCGGCGAGCCCGCCGCCGATCGCGGGCGCGATCATCGGGCCGAGCACGTAGGCGGTCGTGAGATAGGCGATCGTCTGCGGCAGCCGGTCCTTGCCGTAGACGTCGCTCACCATGGTGCGCGCCAGCACCACCCCGCAGGCCGCGCCAAGCCCCTGGAGCACACGGCCCGCGATCAGCATTTCAATGGTCGGCGCGGCGGCCCCGATCGCCGCCCCGCCGGAGAACAAGGCGAGCCCGCCGATCAGCGTCGGCAGCCGGCCGATCCGGTCGGACAGCGTGCCGTAGACCAGCGTCCCCGCCGCCATCGCCAGCATCGACAGGCTGAAGGCGAGCTGCGCCGTGCCGGCCTCGACCGCGAAGGCGCGCCGGACGAAGGGAAGCGCCGGGAAGAACAGGTGGACCGAGAGCGGCCCGATCAGCGTGACGCCGACGAGCGCGGCGAACAGGACGGCGCCGGGCTCGGGCGGGCGCCGGGCCACGGGCGCGCCTACCCGGGACCAGGGGGTTTCGCGGTCACGCAACCGACCCTCCCCCGGCCCCTCCCGCAAGCGGGAGAGGAGAAGATAAGCGAGGAGCCGGCGCCGCGACGCCCCCTCTCCCCCGCGGGGAGAGGGTTAGGGGGTCCAGACCGGGTACATAGGTAACGGAATAGACCGGGGACATGGGTAACAGGTCTTGTGATCGGCGGGGAGGGCCTTGCCGATGGTTTGGAAGGAGACCTGTGTTGTGGA
>JAJEHI010000070.1 GCA_022823775.1 Defluviicoccus sp.
GACGCTGCTGACCTCCGACGAACTGGCGGTGCGGGTCGGGCTCAGGACGCGCCAGTCGGTCCACGACTGGCTGAAGAAGGGCCGGATCGTGGGCTGGCGGGGCGCGCGGCGCGGCCATGTCTTCCCGGCGGGGCAGCTCGACGAACGGGGGCGGCCGTTCGACGGCCTCGATCGGGTGGCGGGGCTGTTCGACGACGGCTATGCCGCCTGGGTCTGGCTCACGACGGAACTGCCCGCACTCGACGGGGCGACGCCGCTGGCGCTGCTGGCCGGGGGCGAGGCCGACCGCGTGGCGAAGGCCGCGGAGGGAGACCGCCAGGGCGACTTTGCGTGACCGGGGGCTACGACCCGGACCGGCTGCGCGCGCGGCTGCGCGGCATCCGTCTCGGCCGCGTCTTCCGTGTGATCCACCGCGACCGCCGCTCGACCCCGCCGGGGGCGGTGCCGACGCCGAGCCGGTTCAGCGATCCGCGGGAGCGCTATGCCGTGCTGTACGGGTCGGACACGGTGCGCTGCGCCTTCTGGGAAACCCTGGCGCGCAACCGCTTCGCGCGCCGCCGGCGGCGCGAACTGCCGCGAAGCGAGGTCGAGGCCCGGCTGGTGGTGTCGATCGGCTCCACCGGACCGCATGCGCTGATCGACCTGCGCGGCGACGGGCCGGTGCGCATCGGGGCGCCGAGCGCGGTGGCGCATGACGGCAACCATGCCGCGGGCCGCGCCCTGTCGGCGGCCGTCCATGCCGGCCTGCCGGAGGCGGACGGGTTCCTGTTCGCGTCGCGGTTCACGGGCGATGCCTGCGTGGCCGTGTTCGACCGGGCCTTCGGCAGGCTGGGAGTTCTCGAAGTCGACGAACTTGTCCGGCACGCCGGATTTCTGGATGCCCTCGACGATTACGACATCGTGCTGCCGGAACCGTCGCGGTAGCGGAGAACGGCAACGAAACCGGCGACAGGCGGGAATTGCGCGATTCTCGCGAATAGTGGGGGTGGCGCGGCATGTGCCGTCGGAAATACCGGTCGATACGCTAGGGGAAGAGCCCGCCCGGTCCGGCCGCGCCGGCACCATTTTCCTCCGCCGTTGACACCATACATTCCCCGCCCCATGCCCAAATCAGCAAGGCGACATGAGTGGCGCAACTTTGCGTCGCCGCGACCCGACCAGCCGGACGCTTCCTGTGGAGCATTGTTCCGCCACCGTTAACAAGCGAGTTCGCCTGTCCTTTGCGGGGCGCCGTCTTCAAGATGATCGGCTGGGGAGACTGACGCTCCCCGCAGCGCACCCTACAGAATCTCCAGGGGCGCACGGCCCTCGGGTGGCGGGAAGTCCTTGTCCAGGGCCGCAAGCTCGTCATCGCTGAGCGTGATATCCAGTGCGCCCAGGTTGGCATCGACATGGGCGACAAGGCTCGCCTTGGGCACCACGAAGACGTCCTCGTGCCGGAGCACCCAGGCGAGCGCCACCTGCATCACCGTCACGCCGCGGGCGGCGGCGATAGCGCCGAGCGCACCGCCCGCCGGCAACCGGCCCTGCTCCAGCGGTGAATAGATCATGAGCGGCTGGCCGTTGCGCCGGGACCACGGCATCAGCGATGCCTCGGACCAGCGCCGCTTGAGGTTGTAGAGGATCTGGTTGGTCTGGCAGCCCTGACCGCCCGGGGTCTCCCACAGTTCCTCCATGTCGTCGGTGTCGAAGTTGCTGACCCCGAAACGCCGAATCTTGCCGTCTTCCTTCAGCGCGAGGAAGCCATCGATGGTCTCGTCGAGGGGGACGCCGCCGCGCCAGTGCAACAGGTAGAGGTCGAGATAATCGGTACCGAGGCGCTTCAGGCTCTTCTCGCAAGCGCGCTTCATGCGCTTTCGCCCGGCGTTCGACGGCAGCACCTTGCTCACCAGACAGACCCTGTCGCGCTGCCCGCGTATCGCCTCGCCGACGACACGTTCGGCACCGCCGGAACCGTACATCTCCGCCGTGTCGATCAGCGTCATGCCGCAGGCGATGCCGTGCTGGAGCGCCGCTACCTCGTCCTTGTGCGCCGCCCGGCGTTCGCCCATGCGCCACGTACCCTGGCCGAGGGCCACGACCTCGTCGCCGCCCGGTAGTCTGACCGTCCGCATCATCGCTCTCCCCCCGGCGTCATAGCCGCGAACTTAGCACGGGCTTCCGGGGCGGCATGCGCCGGATCAGGTTGGAATCGAAGTGGCCAGAAGCGGTACAGGCGCAGCGCGCGTCCCCCCGGTCCTGGCTGGACTGGACCGCTTCGACAGGCAGGGCGCTTATCCGCATCCAGGCGGCACGCCGAGCAACAGACGAGCCATAGCACCGAATGACGCACGACCGACAGGCTTGTCGCCCGGCACCAGATCTTGTAGAAGACGGAAAGCCTGAGAATGGCGAAGAAAATGTCGTTCTAATTCAGGCCAATGGCGAGAGCTTTTCTCAAGTATTTCAGTGAATTAGTAGTAGGCGGCTTCCGGAGATTCCCAAAATTAATCTTCGCCTATGGCGGTGGGGGTGGGATTCGAACCCACGGTACGCTTGCGCGTACAACGGTTTTCGAGACCGCCCCGTTCAACCACTCCGGCACCCCACCGCTGACGGGTCGTCGCGCGGCTTCTTACAGTGAGG
>JAJEHI010000019.1 GCA_022823775.1 Defluviicoccus sp.
CCCGGCCTCCGCCAAGACCTTCGTGATCGCCGCCGTCAACGTCGTCTTGCCATGATCCACATGACCGATCGTCCCAACGTTGCAGTGCGGCTTCGTACGCTCAAACTTCGCCTTCGACATCGCTAATTCCCCAGTGTGGTCCCGCGGGCCGCGGCTACGCCATCTTGGCGCGGACTTCTTCCGCGATTCCCTGCGGCACCTGCTCGTAGTGATCGAAATGCATCGTGAACTGGGCCCGGCCCTGGCTCATCGAGCGGAGGTTGTTGACGTAGCCGAACATGTTGGCGAGCGGCACGATCGCGGTGACGACGCGGGCATTGCCGCGGCTGTCCATCGCGTTGATCTGGCCGCGCCGGCCCTGAAGATCGCCGATGACGTCGCCGAGATAATCTTCCGGAGTGACCACTTCCAGACGCATCACGGGCTCCAGCAGCTTCGGCGCGGCGCGTCCGACCCCCTCGCGAAACGCCGCGCGGGCGGCGATTTCGAACGCCACCGCGGACGAGTCGACGTCGTGGCTGTCGCCGTCCAGCAACGTCACCGCCAAATCGATCACCGGGAATCCCGCGAGCACGCCCACCTCGCTCGCGCCGCGGATGCCCTTCTCCACCGCCGGAATGAACTCGCGCGGCACCGCGCCGCCGACCACCTTGCTCTCGAAGGCGACCCCGTCGCCGCGCTCGCCCGGCTCGAAGCGGAGCGCGATCTTCGCATACTGCCCGGCGCCGCCGGTCTGCTTGCGGTGGGTGTATTCGTACTCGACCGCCTTGGAAACGGTTTCCCGATAGGCGACCTGGGGCATGCCGACATTGGCGTCGACCTTGAACTCGCGGCGCATGCGGTCGACGAGGATTTCGAGATGGAGCTCGCCCATGCCCTTGAGCACGGTCTGTCCGCTCTCCGCGTCGACCGATACGCGGAAGCTCGGATCCTCCTGCGCGAGACGGGCCAGCGCGGACGACATCTTTTCCTGGTCCGACTTGGTCTTGGGTTCGACCGCGATCTCGATCACCGGATCCGGGAACTCGATCCTTTCCAGCACCACCGCATGGCGCGGTTCGGACAGCGTCTCGCCGGTGGTGGTGTCCTTGAGCCCGGCCAGGGCGAGGATGTCGCCGGCATGGGCCTGGCTCACCTCCTCGCGCGTGTTCGCGTGCATCAGGAGCATCCGTCCGACCCGCTCGCGCTTGCCCTTGACGGTGTTGAGGATGGTGTCGCCGCTCTTGAGAACGCCGGAATAGATCCTGATGAACGAAAGGGACCCCACGAAGGGGTCCGTCATGATCTTGAATGCCAGCGCGGAGAACGGCTCGTCGTCGCTGTTGCTGCGCGCGATCTCCTTGTCGGTGCCCATCTCCACGCCGCGAATCGCGTGGGTCTCGTCGGGCGCCGGGAGATAGTCCACCACGGCATCGAGGAGCGGTTGCACGCCCTTGTTCTTGAACGCCGAACCGTTGAGCACCGGCACGAAGGCGCCGCCGACGGTGCCCTTGCGGATACAGGCCCGGAGCGTCTCCTCGTCCGGCTCGCTGCCCTCGAGATAGGCCTCCATCGCCGCGTCGTCCTGCTCGACGGCGATCTCGACGAGGGTCTCCCGGAAGCGCCGCGCGCTCTCGGCGAGGTCCTCCGGAATTTCGCCTTCGACGAATTCGGCGCCCAGCGTCTCGTCCTTCCAGACGACCGCCTTCATCCGGACCAGGTCGACCACGCCGGCATAGTCCGCCTCGGCGCCGATCGGAAGTTGCAGGACCAGGGGCGTCGCGCCCAGGCGGTCCTCGATCATGTCCACGCAGCGCGCGAAGTCGGCGCCGATCCGGTCCATCTTGTTGACGAAGCAGATCCGCGGCACGCCGTACTTGTCGGCCTGGCGCCACACGGTCTCGGATTGCGGCTCGACCCCGGCGACGCTGTCGAACACGGCAACCGCGCCGTCGAGGACCCTCAGGCTCCGCTCGACCTCGATGGTGAAGTCGACATGGCCCGGCGTGTCGATGATGTTGACGCGGCAGTCGCGCCAGAAGCATGTCGTCGCGGCCGAGGTGATGGTGATGCCGCGTTCCTGCTCCTGCTCCATCCAGTCCATGGTCGCGGTGCCCTCATGCACCTCGCCCAGCTTGTAGGACCGGCCGGTGTAGTAGAGCACGCGTTCCGTCGTGGTCGTCTTGCCCGCATCGATATGGGCCATGATGCCGATATTGCGGTAGCGGGAAATTGGCGTCTTGCGCGGCATGACGGATCCGGGCGGGAAGGGACGGCTACCAGCGGTAATGGGAGAAGGCCTTGTTGGCCTCCGCCATCCGGTGGGTGTCTTCCCGTTTCTTGACCGCGGCGCCGCGCATGCCCGCCGCGTCCTGAAGCTCGTTGGACAGCCTCTCGGCCATCGTGTACTCGGACCGGCTGCGCGCGCTCTCGATGATCCAGCGCAGCGCCAGCGCCTGGCGGCGCGACTGGCGGACCTCGACCGGCACCTGGTAGGTCGCCCCGCCGACGCGGCGCGAGCGCACCTCCACCGTCGGCTTGACGTTTTCCAGCGCCTCGTGGAAGACGCGGAGCCCGTTCTGCCCCGAACGCCGCTCGATCGTGTCGAGCGCGCCGTAGACGATCTTCTCGGCGGAGGATTTCCGGCCCTGAAGCATGACGCAGTTGATGAACTTGGTCAGCACCGGGTCGCCGTATTTGGGGTCCGGCAGGACCTCCCGCTTCTCCGCCGCGCGCCGTCTCGGCATCCCCGGATCCCCGCTTACTTGGGCCGCTTGGCGCCGTACTTGGAACGGCGCTGGCGGCGGTCGGCGACGCCCTGGGTGTCGAGCGTGCCGCGGATGATGTGGTAGCGCACGCCGGGCAGGTCCTTGACGCGCCCGCCCCGGATCAGCACCACCGAATGCTCCTGAAGGTTGTGCCCTTCGCCCGGGATATAGCTCGTGACCTCGAACCCGTTGGTGAGGCGCACGCGCGCGACCTTGCGCAGCGCCGAGTTCGGCTTCTTCGGCGTCGTCGTGTAGACGCGGGTGCAGACGCCGCGCTTCTGCGGGCACCCCTCCATGGCCGGCACCTTGTTGCGCGCAACCTCCGGAGACCGCGGTTTCCGAATCAGCTGGTTGATCGTCGGCACGCCACCTCTTCCTTCATACCGCGGTACGCGCCCGGAACGCCGTCCGCAGGACAAACGCGACCGCGGGCGTTTCCCGCGCCGCGGCTCACATGGGATCTCCGGGATCCCGGTCCGACTTTTCGTCCCGGCTCAAGTGGGAACTGCGTCTAGGATTGGCTCCTACCGCCAGCCCCCGAAATGAGGGCCGGAATATAGTGGCGCGCCCAACCCCCGTCAACCCGGAAACACCCGGATTTCAAGGGGGTAGGGCGCGCCTTTTTCGTCGGCCGGAACGGCCGGCTATTCGCCGACCGGCACCGCCGAATCGTCGCTCTCGTCGGTCAGTTGGGCGGGCTCCTCGGCCGCCGCCAGCTCGGCCATGTCGCGATCCTTGACCGCCGCCAGCTCGCGCATCCGGTTCATGAACGCGCCGGTCCCGGCCGGGATCAGCCGTCCGACGATGACGTTCTCCTTCAGCCCGGTGAGCTGGTCGACCCGACCCGAAATCGCCGCCTCCGTCAGCACCCGCGTGGTTTCCTGGAAGGATGCCGCGGAGATGAACGACTGGGTCTGCAGCGACGCCTTGGTGATGCCCTGCAGCACCGGCTCGGACGTCGCCGGACTCAGCGACTCGGCCTCGGCCGCGGCATTGACGGCCTCGAACTCCAGCCGGTCGACCTGTTCGCCGATCAGGAAGGTGGTGTCGCCCGGATCGGCGATCTCCACCTTTTGCAGCATCTGGCGGACGATCACTTCGATGTGCTTGTCGTTGATCTTCACGCCCTGCAGCCGATAGACGTCCTGGATCTCGTCGATCAGGTAGGAAGCGAGCTCCTCGATACCGAGGACGCGCAGGATGTCGTGCGGCACCGGGTTGCCGTCGACCAGCGCATCGCCGCGCTCGACGTAATCGCCCTCCTGCACCCTGATGTGCCTGTCCTTGGACACCTGGTGCGGAAACGGCTCGACGCCCTCGTCGTCGGACCGGACGACGATCTGGCGCTTGGACTTGTAGTCCTTGCCGAACTCGACCCGGCCGGACCTCTCGCTGATGACGGCGGAATCCTTGGGCGTACGCGCCTCGAACAGCTCGGCGACCCGCGGCAGGCCGCCGGTGATGTCGCGCGTCTTCGCGGTTTCGCGCGGAATGCGCGCCAGAACGTCGCCGGCATGGACCCTGGTGCCGGGCTCTACCGACAGAATCGCGCCGACGGAAAGGTAGTAGCGCGCTTCGGCCCCGTTGGGGAGCTGTACCACCTCGCCATCGTCGTCGCGCAGGGTGATTCGCGGCCGGAGGTCGGCGCCCTTGTCCTTTTGCTGTTTCCAGTCGATGACCTCCTTGTTGGAGATGCCGGTCGCTTCGTCGACCACATCGGCCATCGAAACGCCGTCCACCAGATCGACATAGTTGGCGACCCCTTCCCGCTCGGTGATGATCGGCCGCATATAGGGGTCCCATTCCGCGAGCTTGGCGCCCTTCTCGATGGCGGTCCCCTCGTCGGCCAGCAGCCTCGCGCCGTAAGGCACGCGGTGACTCGCGCGCTCGCGCCCCTGATCGTCGACCAGCACCAGCTCGGTATTGTGCGCCATGACCACCGGGCGCTCCTCGCTGTCGATGACGACGTTCCGGTTGCGGATATTCACCGTGGCGTCGAACGCCGCCTCGATGTCGCGCTGCTCGTCGACCCGGGCGGCGCCGCCGATATGGAAGGTCCGCATGGTGAGCTGGGTTCCGGGCTCCCCGATCGACTGGGCCGCCATGATGCCGACCGCCTCACCGAGATTGACCCGCGTCCCGCGGGCGAGGTCGCGCCCGTAGCAGGACGCGCAGACGCCGCCCTTGGACTCGCAGGTCAGAGCCGAGCGGATCTTCACCGATTCGACACCGGCCCGATCGATCGATTCGACGATCGCCTCGTCGATCAGCGTGCCGGCGGGAACCAGGACCTCGTTGGTCAGCGGATCGACGATCTCGGAAGCGGCGCTACGGCCGAGCACGCGCTCGGACAGCGTCTCCAGCACCTCGCCTCCCTTGACGACCGCGCGGACGGTGAGCCCCTGCTCGGTACCGCAATCTTCCTCGATCACCGTGCAGTCCTGCGCAACGTCGACGAGACGCCGCGTGAGATAGCCCGAGTTCGCCGTCTTGAGAGCGGTATCGGCGAGTCCCTTGCGGGCGCCGTGCGAGGAATTGAAGTACTCGAGCACCGACAACCCCTCCTTGAAGTTGGAGATGATCGGCGTCTCGATGATCTCGCCCGACGGCTTGGCCATCAGGCCGCGCATGCCCGCGAGCTGCTTCATCTGGGCCGCGGACCCCCGCGCGCCGGAATGGGCCATCATCCAGACGGAGTTCACCGGCTGGCCGGGCTCGGGATTGGAGATCCCCTCCATCATCTTGTCGGCGACCTCGTCGGTGCACTGCGACCACGCATCGACGACCTTGTTGTACTTCTCGCCCTGCGTGATCAGCCCTTCCTGATACTGCTGCTCGAACTGCTTGACCGCGTCATGCGTATCGTGGACGAGCTTTTCCTTCGCCGACGGAATGACGAGGTCGTCCTTGCCGAAGGAAATGCCGGCCTCGCAGGCATGCTTGAACCCCATGCCCATCAGCCGGTCGGCGAAAATCACCGTCTCCTTCTGGCCGCAATGGCGGTAGACGATGTCGATGACGTTGGAAATCTCCTTCTTCGTCAGGAGCTGGTTGAGCAGCGCCGTGCTGACCTCGGGATGCCGCGGCAGGATCTGGGTCAGCAGCGCGCGGCCGGGCGTGGTCTCGAGGCGTACCCTGGCGGGCTGGCCGTCCGCGTCGACCCCGTCGATCCGGACCTGCACCTTGGCGTGCAGGTCGACCGCGCCGGTATCGAGCGCCTGCTCCAGCTCGCCGATGCTGGAGAACGCCATGCCCTCGCCCTTCTCTCCGTCCCGCTCGATCGTCAGGTAGTAGAGGCCGAGCACGATGTCCTGCGACGGCACGATGATGGGCTTGCCGTTGGCCGGGCTCAGGATGTTGTTGGTCGACATCATCAGGACGCGGGCCTCGAGCTGCGCCTCCAGCGACAGCGGCACGTGGACCGCCATCTGGTCGCCGTCGAAGTCGGCGTTGAAGGCGGTGCAGACCAGCGGGTGAAGCTGGATCGCCTTGCCCTCGATGAGCACGGGCTCGAACGCCTGGATGCCGAGCCGGTGCAGCGTCGGCGCCCGGTTGAGCAGCACCGGATGCTCGCGAATCACCTCTTCCAGGATGTCCCAGACCTCGGGCCGCTCCTTCTCGACCATGCGCTTGGCCGCCTTGATCGTGCTCGCCATGCCGTAGAGCTCGAGGCGCGAATAGATGAAGGGCTTGAACAGCTCCAGCGCCATCTTCTTGGGCAGCCCGCACTGGTGCAGCTTGAGCTCCGGTCCGACGACGATCACCGAGCGCCCGGAATAGTCGACGCGCTTGCCCAGCAGGTTCTGCCGGAAACGGCCCTGCTTGCCCTTCAGCATGTCGCTCAGCGACTTGAGCGGACGCTTGTTGGCGCCGGTGATCACGCGGCCGCGCCGGCCGTTGTCGAACAGAGCGTCGACCGATTCCTGCAGCATGCGCTTTTCGTTGCGCACGATGATGTCGGGCGCCCGCAGCTCGATCAGGCGCTTGAGCCGGTTGTTGCGGTTGATCACCCGGCGGTACAGGTCGTTGAGGTCGGAGGTCGCGAAGCGGCCGCCGTCGAGCGGCACGAGCGGCCGGAGCTCGGGCGGGATGACCGGAACGATGTCGAGGATCATCCATTCCGGCCTGGTTCCGGAGTCGATGAACGCCTCGACCAGCTTGAGCCGTTTGACGAACTTCTTGCGCTTGGCCTCGGATCGGGTTTCCTTGAGATCGATCCGGAGCTGCGTGCGCTCCTCGTCCAGGTCGATCGCCGAGAGCATGATCTTCAACGCCTCGGCGCCGATTCCGGCGGTGAACATGTCCTCGCCGTAATCGTCCTGGGCCTGCAGATAGTCCTCCTCGGAGAGCAGCTTCTTCTCCTCGAGCGGCGTCATCCCGGCATCGATCACGACGAAGTTCTCGAAATAGAGAACCCGCTCTATGTCCTTGAGCGTCATGTCGAGCAGCAGCCCGATGCGGCTCGGCAGCGACTTGAGGAACCAGATATGGGCGACCGGCGCGGCGAGCTCGATATGGCCCATGCGCTCGCGGCGCACCTTGGACAGGGTGACCTCGACGCCGCATTTCTCGCAGATGATGCCGCGGTACTTCATCCGCTTGTATTTGCCGCACAGGCACTCGTAGTCCTTGATCGGACCGAAGATCCGGGCGCAGAACAGCCCGTCCCGCTCCGGCTTGAAGGTGCGGTAGTTGATCGTTTCCGGCTTCTTGATCTCGCCATAGGACCACGAGCGGATACGGTCCGGGCTGGCGATGGAAATGCATATCTCGTCGAAGTTCTGCGCGTTGCCGATCTGGCCGAAGATGTTGATGAGCTCGTTCATGTTGTCATCCCTTGCGTGGCCGAGTTGTCCGCCCTGCGTCGACGCTCGCCCGGCGGTTTCTCAGGACCGCTGGTTGAGTTCGACGTTCAGGCAGAGCGACTTCAGCTCCTTGACGAGAACGTTGAAGGATTCGGGAATTCCGGCTTCGAAGGTATCGTCGCCGCGCACGATGGACTCGTAGACCTTGGTCCGGCCGGAGACGTCGTCCGACTTGACGGTCAGCATTTCCTGCAGCGTGTAGGCGGCGCCGTAGCCTTCGAGCGCCCAGACCTCCATCTCGCCGAACCGCTGGCCGCCGAACTGCGCCTTGCCGCCGAGCGGCTGTTGCGTGACCAGGCTGTACGGGCCGATCGAGCGGGCATGGATCTTGTCGTCGACCAGGTGATGCAGCTTCATCATGTAGATGTAGCCGACGGTCACGGAGCGATCGAAGGGTTCGCCCGTCCGCCCGTCCCACAGCTGGGCCTGGCCGCTCGAATCGAGCCCCGCCATCTTCAGCGCGTCGACGATGTCGGACTCGTGCGCGCCGTCGAACACCGGCGTCGCCATCGGCACGCCCGCGCGCAGGTTCTGGCCGAGCTCGATGACCTCGTCATCGTCGAACTCGGCGAGCACCTCGTCGTTCACCGCCTTGCCGTAGATCGACCTGAGCTGCTTGCGGACCGTGTTGATCCGGCCGTTGCGCAACACCTTGTCGAGGGTCTCCCCGACCCTGCGCCCCAGACCGGCGGACGCCCAGCCGAGGTGGGTCTCCAGGATTTGTCCGACATTCATCCGCGACGGAACGCCGAGCGGGTTCAGCACGATGTCGACCGGGGTCCCGTCGTCGAGATAGGGCATGTCCTCCATGGGAACGATCTTGGAGATCACGCCCTTGTTGCCGTGGCGGCCGGCCATCTTGTCGCCGGGCTGCAGCTTGCGCTTCACCGCGACATAGACCTTGACCATCTTCATCACGCCGGGCGGCATTTCGTCGCCGGCCTGGAGCTTGTCCACCTTGTTGTCGAAGCGTTCCTGCAGGCGCCGCTCGCTCTCGTCGAACTGCGCCTTGACCGCCTCGACATCGGCCATGACCGCTTCGTTCTCGACCACGAACCGCGCGAGCTCCCTGGCCGTGTGCTCGTCGAGAACCGCCTGGGTAACCCGGCTGCCGGCTTCCACGTCGCCGGGACCGCCGACCGCCTTCTGGCCGCCGAGCAGATCCCCGAGCCGCGCCCGGTAGCTGCGTTCGAGAATGGCCCGTTCGTCGGCGTGGTCCTTGGCCAGCCGCTCGATTTCCTCGCGTTCGATGGCGAGCGCGCGCTCGTCCTTGTCGACGCCGCGCCGCGAGAACACGCGGACTTCCACCACCGTGCCGTTGACGCCCGGCGGCAGCCGCAGCGAGGTGTCGCGGACGTCGGACGCCTTTTCGCCGAAGATGGCGCGAAGCAGCTTCTCTTCGGGTGTCATCGGGCTTTCGCCCTTGGGCGTCACCTTGCCGACCAGAATATCGCCCGGATTGACTTCCGCGCCGATATAGACGATTCCCGCCTCGTCGAGGTTTTTCAGCGCCTCCTCGCCGACATTCGGAATGTCGCGCGTGATCTCCTCCTGGCCCAGCTTCGTGTCGCGGGCCATGACGTCGAATTCCTCGATGTGGATGGAGGTGAAGACGTCTTCGCGCGCGATGCGCTCGGAGATCAGGATCGAATCCTCGAAGTTGTAGCCGTGCCACGGCATGAAGGCGACGAGCACGTTGCGGCCCAGCGCGAGCTCGCCGAGATGGGTCGACGGCCCGTCGGCGACGATGTCGCCCGAGTCCACGCGATCCCCCACCTTCACCAGCGGACGCTGGTTGATGCAGGTGTTCTGGTTGGAGCGCTGGAACTTGCGCAGATTGTAGATGTCCACGCCCGGCGCGGTGAGCGAGGTCTCCTCGGTGGCGCGAACGACGATCCGCGTGCCGTCCATCTGATCGACCACGCCGCTGCGCCGCGCGACGATCGTCGCGCCGGAGCCGCGCGCCACCGCCTCCTCCATGCCGGTTCCGACCAGCGGAGCCTCGGTCTGGATCAGCGGCACCGCCTGGCGCTGCATGTTCGAGCCCATCAGGGCGCGGTTGGCGTCGTCGTTCTCGAGGAACGGAATCAGGGCCGCGGCCACGGACACAAGCTGCTTGGGCGAAACGTCGATGAACCCGATGGTCTCGGGGAGCGCGAGGACGAACTCGCCGCCCCGGCGGCAGCTCACCAGATCGTCGGTGAACTTGCCGGTGCGGTCGAGATTGGCGTTCGCCTGCGCGATGGTGTGGTTGGCTTCGTCGATCGCCGACAGGTACTGCACCTCGTCGGTAACCTTGCCGTCGACGACCTTGCGGTAGGGCGTCTCGATGAAACCGTAGCGGTTCACCCGGGCGAAGGTGGCGAGCGAATTGATCAGACCGATATTCGGGCCTTCCGGGGTCTCGATCGGGCAGATCCGGCCGTAATGGGTGGGGTGCACGTCGCGCACCTCGAACCCGGCGCGCTCGCGGGTAAGGCCGCCCGGCCCGAGCGCGGACAGCCTCCGCTTGTGGGTGATTTCCGACAGCGGGTTGGTCTGGTCCATGAACTGCGACAGCTGCGAGGACCCGAAGAACTCCCGCACCGCGGCCGCCGCCGGCTTCGCGTTGATCAGGTCGTGCGGCATGACCGAATCCAGCTCGAGCGCTCCCATGCGCTCGCGGATCGCGCGCTCCACGCGCAGCAGGCCGATCCGGTACTGGTTCTCCATCAACTCACCGACCGAGCGTACGCGCCGGTTGCCGAGATGGTCGATGTCGTCGACCTCCCCGATCCCGTCCTTGAGCTCGACCAGCGTCTTGACGACGGCGAGGATGTCCTCCTTGCGCAGCGTGCGCACCGTGTCCTCGGTCGTGAGGCCGAGCCGCGCATTCATCTTCACCCGACCGACGGCCGACAGGTCGTAGCGTTCCGCGTCGAAGAAGAGGGTGTTGAACATCGCTTCCGCGCTGTCGATCGTCGGCGGTTCGCCCGGGCGCATGACCCGGTAAATGTCCATGAGCGCTTCTTCGCGCGACCTGTTCCGGTCTACCGACAGGCTGTTGCGGATGTAGGGGCCGACATTGGTGTAATCGATCCACAGGGTCTTCAGCTCGGAGACCCCCGCCTCCTCCAGCTCGGCAAGCTTGTCCTCGGCGATCTCGTCGCCGGCCTCCAGATAGACTTCGCCGGTCGCTTCGTTGATCACGTCTTCCGCGAGATACCGGCCGATCAGGTCTTCGTCGCCGACCCGGAATTGCTTGAGGCCGGCCTCGACCAGACGCCGGGCGAGCCCGGGGGTCATCCGCCTGCCGGCTTCGGCGACCACCTCGCCGTCTTCGGCGTTCACGAGATCGTCGGTCAGCTTGGCGCCGCGCAGCCGGTCGGGCTCGAAATCGGTCTTCCAGCCCCCCTCGACCCGCTCGTACCGGACCGAATCGTAGAAATAGTCGAGCAGCTCCTCGACCGACATGCCGTGCACCTATTCGGGCGCGACGTCTTCGCCGCTCGCCGCGCGCTCGTCCCTCAGCGCCTCGGTTTCCCTCGAATCGAGCGCGAACAGAAGCGTGGTGACCGGAAGCTTGCGGCGCCGGTCGATCCGGACATGGACCAGGTCCTTGGCGTCGAACTCGAAATCGAGCCAGGAGCCGCGATAGGGAATGATGCGGGCGGCGAACAGATACTTGCCCGACGAATGCGTCTTGCCCTTGTCGTGGTCGAAGAAGACGCCGGGCGAGCGGTGCATCTGGGAAACGATCACGCGCTCGGTGCCGTTGACGACGAAGGTGCCGTTGTCCGTCATCAGCGGCATGTCGCCCATATAGACGTCCTGTTCCTTGATATCGCGGACCGAGCGCGCGCCGGTATCCTCGTCGACGTCGAACACGACCAGCCTCAGCGTGACCTTGAGCGGCGCGGCATAGGTCATGTCGCGCTGCTGGCATTCTTCGACATCGTATTTCGGCGGTTCGAGCTCGTACTTCACGAACTCCAGCGTGCCGTTCTCGGAGAAATCCTTGATCGGGAATACCGAGCCGAACACCTCCTGCAGCCCGCTATCGGTGCGCTCCTCGGGACCCGCGTCGATCTGCAGGAACTTGTCGTACGACGTCTTCTGAACCTCGATGAGGTTCGGCATCGCCGCGGCGGCCTGGATGCGACCGAACTCCTTGCGAATGCGTTTCCGACCGGTGAAGGACTGTGCCATTGCCACCTCTTCAAGCGCGCGCGACGGAGCGGCGGGGGCCGCCCCGCGACGCACGGCGATCTTTCAGACTTGTCCGGGTGCGGGCGGGCGGACGCGCATCCGGGCCCGCCGCGCCGAAATCGGCGCGGCGTACGGAGATTGCGCCTGCCCGTAGTTGCCTCGCGGCCAACTACTTGACCTCGACGGTCGCCCCGGCTCCCTCGAGTTTCGTCCTGATCTCTTCGGCCTCGTCCTTGGACACGGCCTCCTTCACCGCCTTCGGCACGCCTTCGACGAGATCCTTCGCCTCCTTGAGCCCAAGCCCGGTGATCGCGCGGACTTCCTTGATGACGTTGATCTTCTTCTCGCCGAAGCTGACGAGGATCAGGTCGAACTCGGTCTTCTCTTCCTCGACCGCCGCGCCTTCGGCCGGGGCCGCGGCGGCGACCGCGACCGGGGCCGCGGCGCTGACGCCCCACTTGTCCTCCAGCATCTTGGACAGTTCGGCGGCCTCGATGACCGTCAACTGCGACAGGTCGTCGACCAGCTGTTCGAGATTTGCAGCCATGTTTACGTTCTCCTCTCCGATTCGTCCGGCGGCCGGTCAGGCCGCATCCTTGTTCGCGTAGGCGCCGAAGACGCGGGCCACCTGGCCCGCCGGCGCCTGGAGCACCCCGGCGATCCTGGTCGCCGGCGTCTGAATCATCCCGACCAGCCGGCCCCGCAGCTCGTCGAGCGAAGGCAGCCTGGCCAGCGCGGTCACGCCGTCGGCGTCGAGCACCTGCTCGCCGAGCCCGCCGCCCATGATGTCGAGCGCGTCGTTATTCTCGGCGAAACCCACCGCGACGCGCGCCGCGGCGACCGGATCGTCGGAATACGCGATCGCGGTCGGGCCGACGAAAAGCCCGTCCAGCCCCTCGAACGTCGTGCCCTTGAGCGCGAGCCTGGTCAGCCGGTTCTTCGTCACCTTGAACTGCGCGCCGGCATCGCGCATCTGGCGGCGGAGATCGGTCGCCTGGGCGACCGTAAGGCCGACCGGCCTGGTTACCACCACCAGCGTCGTCGCGCCGAAAAGCGCGTTCAGCGCGGCGACCTGTTGTTCCTTTTGCGTCCGGTTCAACGATCGTCTCTCCTATCGGACCGGCGCCGCGAAGCCGCCGGTCGGGTTGCGACTGGACCTCCTTGCGGAGATCCGGCTTCCTGTCCCAGAAGCCCGAGCCGCCCGCGCTCCGAACGAGCGCAACCGATGAACTCGCGACCCCTGTCTGTGCGGGACTTACCCCACCGGTAGGCCGGCGGCGCCTGCAGTCTCGGACAGGTCTCCTCCCGGACCGCGGTCCGGGTCGAAGTACGCCGCGCCGACCGACGGCGCGGCAGATTCGATCAGCCCGACGCGCCGCCGATCAGGCTCTGGACATCGAGCTTGATGCCAGGGCCCATCGACGAACTCAGCGCGGCGCGCTTGACGTAGGTTCCCTTCGCGCCGCTCGGCTTGGCCTTGAGGACGGCGTCGGTCAGGGCGCGGATGTTTTCCTTCAGATCGTCCTCGGCGAAGCTGGCCTTGCCGATGCCGGCATGAACGATGCCGGCCTTCTCGACGCGGAACTCGACCTGACCGCCCTTGGCGGCGCGCACGGCCTCCGCGACGTCCTGGGTGACGGTGCCGAGCTTGGGGTTGGGCATCAGCCCGCGCGGGCCGAGGATCTTCCCGAGCCGTCCGACCACGGCCATCATGTCGGGCGTCGCCACGCAGCGGTCGAAATCGATCGTGCCGCCCTGGACGCTCTCGGCGAGGTCCTCCGCGCCGACCGGGTCCGCCCCGGCCTCGCGCGCCTCGTCGGCCTTGTCGCCGCGCGCGAAGACGGCCACCCGCACCGACTTCCCGGTGCCCTTGGGCAGGGAGACGACGCCGCGCACCATCTGATCGGCATGGCGCGGATCGACCCCGAGGTTCATCGAGAATTCCAGCGTCTCGTCGAACTTCGTGGCGGCGCGCTCCTTGATGAGGCCGACCGCCTCGTCGAGCCCGTAGAGCCGATCGCGGTCGATTCCCTCATAGGCCCTGGACAGACGCTTTCCCTTCTTCGCCATCGGCTTACTCCATCACCTGCACGCCCATCGACCGCGCGGTTCCGGCGAGCATCCGGCACGCGGCCTCGACGTCGTTGGCATTGAGGTCGACCATCTTCTTCTCCGCGATCTCGCGGAGCTGCGACATGCGGACCGCGCCCACGATCTCGTGCCCGGGCTCCTGGGCCCCCGATTCCAGCCTCGCCGCCTGCTTGATGAAATAGGACGCCGGCGGGGTCTTGGTCTCGAAGGAGAACGAGCGGTCGGCATAGACCGTGATCACGGTCGGAATCGGCACGCCCTGTTCCTGGTTCTGCGTATGCGCGTTGAACGCCTTGCAGAACTCCATGATGTTGACGCCCTGCTGACCCAGCGCGGGCCCGATCGGCGGCGACGGATTCGCCTGCCCGGCCGGCACCTGCAACTTTATGAAACCTGCAACCTTCTTTGCCATCTTTCGCCCGCCGCTTCAGAAATCCACCGACTCGCGCCCCGCCGTCAGAGCTTCTCGACCTGGGCGTATTCGAGCTCGACCGGGGTCGAGCGTCCGAAGATCGAAACCGCCACCTTGAGCCTCGCGCGTTCCTCGTCGATCTCCTCCACCGTCCCGTTGAACGAGGTGAAGGGACCGTCGCTGACCCGGACCTGCTCGCCCACGTCGAAGGTGATCGACGGCTTGGGCCGCTCCACCCCTTCCTGGACCTGGCGCAGGATGCGCTGCGTCTCCGCCTCGGAGATCGGCGAGGGCTTGCCGCGCCCGCCGGTACCGAGGAAGCCGGTGACCTTGGGCGTGTCCTTGACCAGATGCCAGGTCTCGTCGGTCAGCTCCATCTTGATCAGCACGTAACCCGGGAAGAACTTGCGGTCCGCGCGCACCTTGGCGCCGCGGCGCATCCGCACGACCTCCTCGGTCGGTACCAGGACCTCGTCGAACATGTCGTCCAGGTGCTTCTGCGCCGCCTGCTCGCGGATCGACTGGGCGACCTTGTTCTCGAAGCCCGAATAGACGTGGATCACGTACCAGCGCGCCGTCATACCCTAGCCCCCGAGACCCAGCACGGCGCGGACCGCGACCGAGAGGACCTGGTCCACCGCGAAGAAGAACACCGCCGCCAGCGCGACGAAGATGAACACCATCACCGTGGTGACGGCGGTCTCGCGCCGGCTCGGCCAGGTCACGCGGGCGACCTCGCGCCGGACCTGCTGTACGAACTCGATGGGGCTGATTCTCGCCATCTTTCCTCGACCGACCGCGCGTTACCCGTCAGACGCCGCACCGGCTGGCAGGAGTGGAGGGACTCGAACCCACAACCCCCGGTTTTGGAGACCGGTGCTCTGCCAATTGAGCTACACTCCTCGGGCCGCGCCTGCTGTCTCCGGGACCAGTCCCGCCTACTCTATGATCTGCGCGACGACGCCGGCGCCGACGGTGCGCCCGCCCTCGCGGATCGCGAACCGGAGACCCTCGTCCATCGCGATCGGAACGATCAGCTCAACGTCCATCGACACATTGTCCCCCGGCATCACCATCTCCGTCCCCTCCGGCAACGCGACCTGACCCGTAACGTCCGTCGTCCGGAAGTAAAACTGCGGACGGTAGTTCGAGAAGAACGGCGTGTGACGGCCCCCCTCCTCC
>JAJEHI010000090.1 GCA_022823775.1 Defluviicoccus sp.
GGACAAGACGATCAGGGGCGGCGCGGCGACGTTCTACCTCTCGGTCCACAAGGACATGGCCGACGAGCGGGCCTACAAGATGACCAAGCTCTTCTGGGACAATCTCGACGAGGTGCACAAGACGTCGGTCATCCTCAAGCCGATCACGATGGAGATGCCCTTCGTCGGCATCAACACGGCGCTGCACCCGGGCGCGGTGAGGTATTACAAGGAGAAGGGGGTTGAGGTGCCGCCGGGGTTGGTGCGGTAGGAAGTGAGCCCTCCCGGATCCCCGCACTCCGATCCTCACCCCGGCCTTGAGTCCGGGTCCCGTAATCCGTATCGCCATCATTCTCGGGCGGCCCGGTCAGAATCGCCCGCGACACGTTCTCAATCGTGACAGGTATACGCGCCGGCATCGACTTCTCGACCGAAAGATCTCGGAGCCTCTGCGAGCCACACGCGGCGTACTTTCTTGTTGTCCCCACCGCTCCGAGAATTGCAAAATTCAACATTTTATTCTCACAACACAAATTATTTTACGGCATGCAAATTAAACCTCTCGCGTGCTCTATTTGAACGGCTTAGACCAACAATCCCTTCAAGCTCGTCTAGAGGGATGTTCAGTGCCTCAGCTACGTCGGATTTCGTTGTTTTCTCACTCCAAAGCTGCGAAAAAATCTTCCTCCAAACCACTGACTCTTCTCTCTCTATTCCTCCCGGTTCCCCGGACCGAAATCCCCGCTTCCCAAGCTCAATGCAAATTGACTTGTATTGCCAATCCGTAAGCATCTCCAAGGCATGAAGCCTATATGCTAGTGCCATAGCTGAGACCCGCCAACGCAACTTCAATTCCAATATGACATCAATGGATATTTTGCTAGGCACTCGAGAACGAACGTCGTTTCGCGGCATTAGAAAAGCTGACGCAAAGGAATCGGCCTCACGCTCTGCTGGTCGGGAAGGTATTGGTCCAGCATGTTTATGTAGGACCAAATGCCCGAGTTCATGTGCCGCGTCATATATGCTGCGCTCTGCCGTCTTGAAATGGTTTAGGAAAACATATGGTTTATCGTTCTTCCAGAATGAGAACGCATCTACAGTTGCCGTATCCTCTGACAGTGCGAAAACACGAACGCCGTGGGCTTCCAAGAGCCTGACGATGCTTCTTATCGGCCTCTCACCTAATGCCCAATGTTGCCTCAAATGCTGTGCGGCGGCTTCTGTATCGGTTTCATAGCTCAGATCAAGTAGCTTAACTATCGGAAGACTAAACCGTTCTTCGATCCAACCATTTAACTCTATACCCAAGGATCCAGCGGTGATTGCAGCGTCACGCTCCCTCGCTGTCATCTTTGTCAAACTGCGAAAGCTGACCGAATTTATGTTTATAGGTTCGGGGTCATCACGAAGGAAGAATTCAATGGGATAATTGAGAGCATCGGCTAAACGACGAATTGTAGATTCTTCTGGCTGGTTCTCCCCTTTCTCTAGCCTTGTGATCGTGACCGCTGAGACCTTAGCGTATTCAGCAAGACGCTTAGCCGTAAGCTTCCGTCGCTTACGAGCAAGGACGAGCCTTCTACAATTAAACATAAGCGACTACTTGCGAATAACCAACGGATCAAAATCGTTGACAAAGTCTCTATCGCTTATAGAGAACTCTTCGGGGTCAGCACTCTTTCCATCCAAAAGGTATATTCTCTCAATATAGGCGCTGAAAGTATCTCCGGAAATTACAGGGGACGTAAGTTCGGCCGCGCCTTCCTCATCTACCATTAGGTAGTAAGTCGTCCATTCGCCATTCTGGCGCGGTGCATATCTAGGGAGGTCACCAAATAAATTACCGCTACAAGCGCGTTCGGAGCCAGCCCCTTTGGGTGAGCGTGGCTTAGGCATCTGATCGTCGTCGCACGCGATGTCTACATTAGCGAATGCCACCTTTACCCTAAGTTTATCGTTTCGGATCGCTTCAACTGACTCTTCGCGATGAACGGACCATTTCTTGCCGACGAGCTGATCACGTAGAGACCAAACACCATTCTGGTATCTAAGTGTGCCCTCAGCGTTGGCTGGATGATAAGGCGTGGCATCCGCCCCGGCAGAAATGGCAACGTTAACCACGTTCAAGAGAGCATCACGTCGCAATTCAAGCTCAGCCAAGCGACGGTCAACGTCCCAAGGCTCTTTCCAGACCTGTGTTGCGATCATATTCATCAGAATACCCATGTTAATGTTTCTGACCATACTGTATGGGATCGAAAATTCACATGCAAGAACTTTCTCGCAGGGACCAGATGCTCAGCCGAACCCACGCCCCATCGTCGCTCGCCCTCACGGCACCCTCCCCCGATACACCGCCCCCTCCGGTATCCCGATCAGCAGCAGCGGACACGGGTTCCCCACCCCGCGTTCGATGCGTTCGCGCAGCTTGTTCCAGTGGGTCGTGGCGCTGCCGAACTTGTCCTGGACGAACCGCCGCGCCCATTCGTCCACGAAATCCACGCCGGTGGCCCTGACCATCCGGCGCTGGCGGGCCGTGGGGTCGAGGCCGAAGCGGGCCAGGTCGTCGAAGCCTTGCACGCCGTGATCGGCGGCGCAGGCGGCGACGATACGGACGACGTTCGCCTGCAGGGACGCGCCGCGCGTCACGATCGCGCCGACGCTGATCGCGCCCTCGCCGTGGAGCCTCTGGAAGTTCTCGAGATCGCGGTCGAAGAACGGATCCTTGTTGTTCCACTCGATTTCCAGGGCGATAGCGCCGTTGCCGGTTCGCCGCACATGGTCGATCTCGTGAGACATCGCGGCGCGTTCGATTTCGTCGACCGTCTTCCTGATGACGATGTTTCTCTTGACCCAACCCCGGTCGGTCAGGGCCCGGCGCAACCTTTGCGTCGAACCGGCCTCGCCTCCCCCTCCCCGCACCAGTTCGAAATCCGCGATCCTGACGGCCAACAGGGTGCGGCACAGCTCGTCCAGCGGACCCGGGAAGTCTTCCTGGAGGACGGCCCGGGCATGGTTCACCGTCCGGACGTCGAAGCCCGCCTCTTCGAGGTCGGCCAGACTCAAGGCGGGGCCGTCGCCGAATTGTGGCCGTAGGTCGGCCAGTCCGGCTCGTAGCCCGCCTCGGCCTGGTTGCCCCACACCGTCCAGTTGTCGCGGACCCCGCGCCCGAACAGTTCGAGATACGGCCCCCAGCTGCAGCTTTCGATCAGCTCGTATTGCTCGTCCGGCTTGCGGGAATGCTCGCGCTTCCGGCTGGCGATCAGGTTGACCTGGCGGCGCCCGGGAGGGAGCGTGCGCGCGTTTTTCCCCCGGATGCCGAACAGCACCATCTCGGTCACGTTGCGGAAATAGAACCCGACCCCGCGCCCGTCCGAACCGCCGTCCTTGCGTATCTTGTGCCAGATCAGGTTGCTCTTGTACTCGAACCCCCACGATTCGAGCACGCGCAGGCCGTAAGGCAGAAGCGCGTTCGGAACCCAGAGATAGCAATGGGCACGCTCTTGCATATGGTCGGCGACCGGCAGGGCGGCGATTTCCTCGACCGTGAGCGTGCCGTAGCGCGAAAGGCGGCGATGCTCCGGCGCGACCTTTCCGGTCCGGTTGGCGAAGCGCCAGGGCGGATCGGCGAGGACCGTCCCGAACTTCCCGCCGTTCAGGTATTGGGCGAGATCGGCGGCGGGCGACCGCGGCGCCGGGTCTCCGGGCTCCGCCACGGCGGCCGCGACCGGCTCGGCAGCCCGGTCTCTCGCCCCCGCGACGATCGACTTGTCCACCCCGTCATGGCCGGCGAGCGCGTTAAGCTCGGCCTTGGGCATGTTCTCGCGCCGTCCCCCGATACAGGCCCCGTGGGCCTCGACCGGCTCCGAGAATAGACGAGGCGATTCGTCGGACCAAGGCTCCCCGATTCGCTTCGGCCCGGTCCGTGCGATCCCGATCTCCCGGCGAGTCCCCGGCGCGCCATTCCGCTCCATGACCGAACCTCCCTGGCTGAGAACATAAAGGGAACATATAGGTGTTGCGGCGCGCGATCAACTATGGGTTGCGATCTTCTTCCATAGGCTCATGGACGGCCGGACCGGACGGGACGAGCGAGATGGGCTGGGCAGCGACCGCGTTCGCGGCAACGAAGGCTGCTCCACCACGCCGCGGGCGGCTCCGGTCGATATGACGCGCCGCCGATGTCGTGCAATGACAAGTGGATCGTGTTGTGGCGTTACACGTCTTTGCCGCGGCGGGCGGCGTCCATGCCGCCGAGCCCCTTCCCACGCCCCCCTGTCGTCATGCCCGGACTTGTTCCACTGCTGTCCGGTTTGGATTTTCGGGACCGTCTCAGCCCCCTCTCTTGTCACCCCGGACTTGTTCCGGGGTCCAGGCCTGCCCCGGACGCCGAGCTGTCCCGGACTCCGTTCCGGGATCCGAGGGAAGCCGGGCGAGATCCGGCCGGATCGCGACGGTCCGTAGCGACCGACCCACCCTCCCCGGCCCCTCCCGCGAGCGGGAGGGGAGAAGGCAGGGAGCCGGCGCGCGCGTCCCCCTCTCCCGCACGGGGAGAGGGCCGGGGTGAGGGGGCCTCCCGGGCGAAAAATGCTCCGGCGCGGTGCCTGACAGCCTGGACCGGCCCGCGGGCATTCGCGCCGGCGATGTCGTGCAATGACACGTGAATCGTGTTGTGTCGTTACACGTTTTTGCTGCCGCGGGCGGCGTCCATGCCGCCGGCCCCCTTCTCACGCCCCCTGTCGTCCTGCCCGGACTTGTTCCGGGCATCCGTGTCTTGCAGCATGGCGGGATGAGCGGGCGACCGGTGAGCCGGCGGAGGGACGTGGATGCCCGGAACGAGTCCGGGCAGGACGGGTCTGGTTTCCCGACGGAGCGGGACGGTGGCATGGCCGCCCTTCGATACGCCGCTTCGCGGCTACTCAGGGTGAGGGAACGGCGGTGGCGATAAGGGTAACCCTCTCATCCCGAGCCCGCCCCGGACCCCTCATCCCGAGTAGGCCCGAAGGGCCGTATCGAGGGACCGCCCTCCCCGTGACGCCGCCCTGACATGGCCGCCTTCGGCGCCGCGCCCGAGCCGTCCTCTTCCCCCCTCGCCCGCGCCGCGACCGCGGCGGCGTTCGTCGTCGCCCTCTTCATGGCCCTGCTCGGCATCGCCAACTCCTCGCCGAAGTTCTGGATCGTGCCCACCGTCGGGCCGTTCGATTCGGAGTGGATCCGGCCGGTCATCCTCGGCTGTTCGGTGTTCATCGTGCTGGCCACCAAGGGATTCGCGCGGCACTTGCAGGCACGGAATCCCTCGCGCGCGCGGCTGGGCCTCCTGATCGATCTCGTTCTGCTCGCCGCCGCGTTCTGGTGTTTCTGGCGCTACTACGTCGACGTCTCGGAGATCGAGGAGGGGCTGTTCGATTTCGAGCCCGTTCACCCCATCGTGGCCCTGGTCGGGTCGGCCGTCTTCATCGTCATATGCTGGCGGGTGTGGGGCGGGCCGCTCGCGATCTGCGGCATCGTGGCGCTGTTCTATTTCTTCTCGGGCGAGCACTGGCCCTGGATCTTCCGGACCGCGCCGATCGTCTTCCTCGATACCGCCGAGGACCTCTGGTTCAACCTCAACGACGGCATCCTCGGCACGCTGATGGGAATCCTGATCTTCACGGTGTTCCCGTTCGTCCTCCTCGGCACGATGCTGGAGCAGATGGGCGGCGGGCGCTCGCTCATCAAGCTCGCCTTCCACGCGACGCGCAATTTCCGGGGCGGACCGGCGCACGCGGCGATCCTTGCCTCCGGCCTGTTCGGCACCATGTCGGGCGGCGCGGTCACAAACGTGGTGGCGACCGGCGTCATCACGATCCCGATGATCAAGCGGCGCGGGTTCAGCCCGGCCTTCGCCGGCGGGGTCGAGGCGACGGCGTCGAGCGCGGGTCAGATCATGCCGCCGATCATGGGCGCCGCCGCGCTGGTGATGGCCGATTTCACCGGCCTCTCCTACCTCACGATCATCGTCGCGGCCCTGGTCCCGGCGCTCGCCTACTACGCGAGCCTGTTCGCCAGCGTCGTCTTCGAATCGCGCCGGCTCGGCGTCGAGGCGGTGCCCGACATGGACGACGATTTCGCCGTCGCGCCGCAGGATTTCGTCAACCTCGCGATGATCCTGATTCCGGTGGCGGTCGTCGTCTTCACCCTCCTCGCCGGGTTCTCGCCGGCGGGCGCGGGCATGCTCGCGATGTACAGCGTGGTCGTGCTCAGCTTTCTCAACCCCGAGGTCCGGCGCGACCCGTTCAGGATCGTGCGGGCGCTGGTACGCGGCGCGGAAACCCATGCCTCGCTCCTGATGGCGATCGGCGTGGTCGGCATCGTGGTCGCCGTCCTCGGCGCGACCGGCCTCCCCAACGACTTCGCCCAGCTGGTGGGCCAGGCGACCGGGACGCAGCTCTTCCTGACGCTGGCGGTCGCGGCGGTCGCCGCGCTGATGCTGGGGATGGGGATGCCGACCCTGCCGGCCTATCTCACCATCATCCTGATCCTCGGCCCCTCGATGCAGAGCCTCGGGCTGTCGGTGCTGACCGCGCATCTTTTCGTGTTCTATTTCGGCGTCGCGTCCTCGATCACGCCGCCGGTCGCGGTCGCGGCCTACGCGGCGGCGTCGATCTCGGGCGGCGCGCCGCTGCTCACCTCGGTTTACGCGATGCGGATCGGGCTGGTGAAGTTCGTCGTCCCCTTCATCTTCGCCTTCTATCCCGTCATGCTGATCGTGCCGGAGAGCGGGGCCGACTTCGACGCGCTCGCCTTCGCCTCGATAATCTTCCGCATGCTGGTCGTCATCTACCTGGTCTCGAGCGCCGTCATCGCCTTCGACCGCAGGCGTCTCCCGTGGTGGGAAATCGCCGTCCGACTCGCGTTCGCTCTCGGCGCGCTCCTGCCCGAGCCCGCCATCCACTGGCCGGCGACGGGCGCGGCGTTCGCCTACATCGCCTGGCACCATATGAAGTTCTCGGCGAGGCGGAATGAAGCGGTATAGGACGGGTCTCCCCCGTCATGCCCGGGCCGTTCCGGGCGTCCGCGAACGCGATATGGCGATAAGGGGGATGGGCCGGCGCGGCGCGGAAGCGCCGTAGCGCGCTCCTCACCCCGCCGCCCTCGCCAGCGCGACGACGTTCCGGATCAGGGCGAGCCCCCTGCCCGCTTCGAGACCCAGGATCGATTCCGGGTGGAACTGGACCGCCCAGACGGGAAGCGTCCGGTGCTGCAGCGCCATCGCGACGCCGTCGGGGGTCCAGGCCGTGACCTCCAGCGCATCCGGGGCTTCGTCCCTGCCGACATAGATCGAGTGGTAGCGCCCGACCGGATAGCGCCGCGGCAGGCCGCGGAACAGCGGCACGTCGGCGGCCTCGATCCGCGACGGCTTGCCGTGCACCGGGGTCTCCAGGATCCGCAGCTTCGCCCCGAAATGCTCGGCGATGCCCTGCAGGCCGAGGCACACGCCGAACACCGGGATGCCGCGCGCGACGCAGGCGGCGACCGTCTCGGCCACGCGGAAGTCCTTCGGCTCGCCGGGCCCGGGCGACAGCACGACGAGGCCCGGACGGCGTTCGTCCAGCGTCTCCATGCCGAAGCCGAAGCGGAGCGTCTCGACCCGGGCCCCGGTCTGGCGGAAATAGTCGGCGAGCGTGTGGACGAAAGAGTCCTCATGGTCGACCAGAAGGATCTCGAGCCCCCGCCCGGCCTGCCCGCCGCCGTCCTCCGGCGCGGCGGGCGGCGCCTCCCCCGCGATCGCGTCGAGGAAGGCCGACGCCTTGACGCCGATCTCGTCCTCCTCCGCGGCCGGATCGGAATCGAACAACAGGGTGGCGCCGGCCCTGACCGAGGCGATGCCGTCGCGAAACTGGATCGTCCTGAGCGTAAGCCCGGTGTTCATGTTGCCGTTGGCGAACGCCGCGCCCACAGCGCCGCCGTACCAGCGCCTCGGCGAGCGCTCGTGGTCCTCGATGAACTGCATCGCCCATTTCTTGGGCGCGCCGGTCACGGTGACCGCCCAGGCGTGCGAGAGGAACGCGTCCAGCGCGTCGAACCTCTCGCGCAGCGTGCCCTCCACGTGATCGGCGGTGTGGATCAGCCTGGAGTACATCTCGATCTGGCGCCGCCCGATCACCTTCACCGAGCCCGGCTCGCAGATGCGCGACTTGTCGTTGCGGTCGACGTCGGTGCACATGGTGAGCTCGGATTCGTCCTTCTCCGAGTTGAGGAGCGCGCGGATCTGGCGGGCGTCCGCGATCGGATCGCCGCCGCGCCGGATGGTGCCCGAGATCGGGCAGGTCTCGACCCGCCGCCCCTCCACCCGGACGAACATCTCGGGCGAGGCGCCGACCAGATATTCCTGCTCCCCAAGGTTCATGAAGAAGCCGTAGGGGGCGGGGTTTACCTGCATCAGGCGGCGAAAGACGGCCGAGGGAGGCTCGGCCACGGGTCTCCGGATATCGACGCCCGGCACGGTCTCGAACAGATCGCCCGCGCGGAATTTCTCCTTCGCCTTTCGGACGGTCGCGGCGTAATCGCCCGGCCCGTGGTCGCTGCCGCCGCTTGCAGCGGGGGCGAAGCGGAACGGCCGGTCGGATCCGCCTCGCCCGATGCCCGCCGTGGTCTCGCCATCGACCTCGAACTCATACGACCTCCAGGTCGCCTCGCCCCGCTGGTGGTCGACGACGAGCAGCCGGTCGGGGAGGTAGAGCACGAGGTCGCGGCTCCCGTCCTCGCGGTTGCTGCCGCGCCTCAGCGGCTCGAACTGGAAGGCGAGGTTGTAGCCGAACGCGCCGTAGAGGCCGAGGAAGCGTTCGCGCCCGGGCGCGCGCAGGAAGTCGAGCATCGCGCGCACCAGCGAGAACACCGAGGGCTGGCGGCTTCTCTCCTCCTCCGGGAAACGGCCGGCGGGCTCGCGGATTTCGACATCGAAACCGTCTTCGCGGATGGCGTGGCTCTCGACGAAATCCCATGCCGGTAATCGCTTCGCGAGCGCGTTCGCGAGGATGCATCCGCGCTCCGAAAGCGCCGTGACGCGGGCCGAACGCCCCGCCGCCGAGAGCTCGAGCGGCGGGTCGACGAACCCCATGTCCCAGCGCGTGTAGCGCCCCGGATACTCGAAATCCGACGACAGCAGCACGCCGCGCCTTCGGTCCAGCCTTTCGACCAGGATCGTCCGGGCGTTTTCGTAAGTCTCGGGCGCGCTCGCGCAGCGCACCCCCGCCCCGCCCGGCGTGGTGAAGAAATCGGTTTCCGTCGGCTGCGCCATGACCGTCCCCCTTCGCCGGGGCCAGCCGGGCTCGCCATGCCGTTTCCGGAAAAGAAAATGGCTGCCCGGTCCCCGGCAGCCACACATGTCACGCGAAATATGCCGGCCGCCGATTCAGACGCGCCGCCACCAGTTCGAAGAGATCGAAACCGTGTCTCGCATGACGGGGGCACGATACGCAGGGAACGCGCGGGGTCAATGGGGGAAATCGCGGGTCGACCTTCCTCGATATGCCCCGTTTCGCGGCGGGGCCGATTTGTGGCACAAACCGCCCGGCTGACAGGAAGGACGAAGCCATGTTCATCGCGATGAACCGGTTCCGCATCGCGCGCGGGCGGGAGGCGGATTTCGAGCGGGTCTGGCGGGAGCGCGATTCCCATCTCGACGGCGTGCCGGGCTTCGTCGAGTTCCGCCTGCTCAAGGGGCCGGAGGCCGACGACCACACGCTCTACGCCTCGCACACGATCTGGCGCGAACGCGGCGATTTCGAGGCGTGGACCCGGTCGGAGGCGTTCCGCAAGGCCCATGCCGGCGCCGGCGGTCAGCGCGGCCTCTATCTCGGCCATCCCGAGTTCGAGGGCTTCGAATCCGTGCTGGAGGGTTAGCCTCCGTTGTGATCGCCGGCATCGGCAACGCCTTCGGCCGCCTGCCGCCGTCCTGGCAGGGCGCGATCTGGATGACGATGAGCGCGCTGCTCTTCGCCGCGCAGACCGCCATCGTCCGCTATCTCTCGAAGGAGATGCACTTCCTCGAGATCTCGCTGTTCCGCGCGCTGTTCGGCGTGGTCGCGATGCTTCCCTGGCTGATGCGCGCCGGTATCGGCGTCATGCGGACGCGGAACACCGGGCTGTACGCGGGCCGCGGCCTGCTCAGCACCATCGCCATGTATGGATGGTTCGGCAGCCTCGCCCTGATTCCGATCGCCGACGCGACCGCGATCTCGTTCACCTTCCCGCTCTTCATCGCGCTGTTCGGGGTGATCTTCCTCGGCGAATCGGCGCATCCGATGCGCTGGGCGGCGCTCTTCATGGGGTTCGCCGGGACGCTGGTGATCGTCCGCCCGGGGTTTCAGGCGCTCGACATCGGCATGGTGATGGTGATCGGCGCCGGGCTCTGCATCGCGTCCTCGGCGATGATGCTGAAGGTCGCGATCCGCAGCGACCACCCCGACACGGCGGTGCTCTACCAGTCGGTCTACATGCTTCCCTTCGCGGTCGTCGGCGCGGCGTTCGTGTGGCAATGGCCGACATGGGAGCAATGGCTCTGGGGGCTCGCGCTGGGCGCGGCGTCGGCCACCGCGCAGCGCTTCTACACCCGCGCCTTCGCGGTCGGCGAGACCGGCGCCGTCGCGCCCTTCGATTTCGCGCGCCTCCCCTTCGCGGTGGCGATCGGATTCCTGGTTTTCGCCGAGCTGCCGGACCTCTGGACGGTGGCGGGCGCCGTGATCATCTTCGGCTCGTCCGTCGTCGCCGAACGCAGCGAAGCGCGGCGGACGAGAGGCCAGGCCCGCGGCCGTCCCGGCGTCTAATCCTCCGCGGCGAGGCCTTTGGTCAGGACGGTGACGTTGCGCCCGCCCTCCCGCCGGTAGTCCACGCTGTCCATCATCGAGTTGACCAGCAGCAGGCCGAGCCCGCCGGGGTCGCGCTCGTGCAGGGGCGCGTCGGTGTCGGTTTCCGGCACCTGCCTGGGGTCGAATTCGATGCTGTCGTCGACGATCGTGACGATCAGCGCCCCACCATCGCGCCGGACGGCGATCTCGACATTATGCGCCTCGTCGTCCGTGTAGCCGTAGGAAACGATGTTGGTGAGCAGCTCGTCGAGCGCCAGGTTGACCGCATAGGCGACCCCCGGCTCCACATCGGCGGCGGCGCAGAACGCGTCGATCCGTTCGGCGATGCCAGGGAGCTCGCCCAGGTCGTTTGCCATCGTCAGATCGATACGGTCTTCGTCCATCCCCGACCCCGCGCTTGGGCGGCGCAGCCTACCACGCGCCGCTGAGCGCGGGTATCGGGGCGGCCGAATCCCTCGGAGACGGTTTCCGCGCCCGCCCGCACCGTCCGGAGCGGACTCACGGCGTTCGGATACCGTTCGGAGCGGCGCGTTCGTTAATCCTGTCCCGTCATAGGCGCTTACCTTGCAGAGGTGGCCGGGCTTATCATCGGGGGACCGGACCACGGGAAGAGGAGCGGCTCCATGGGCGCGATCCCCGTCGCGTTTTATTCCGAGGGGTTCAGGCTGGTGGGCGACCTGTACCGGCCGGACGCGCTCGGGCCGGGCGGGGCGCGGGCCGGGATCGTGCTGTGCCACGGCTATACCGGGGTCAAGGACCTCTACCTGCCGGACAACGCGCGCGTGCTGACCGAGGCCGGCTACGTCGTGCTCGCCTTCGACTACAAGGGATGGGGCGAGAGCGAAGGGCCGCGCGCGCGCCTCGATCCGCACGGCCGCGTCGCCGATGTCCAGGCCGCGCTCACCTTTCTCGGCGCGCGGGACGAGGTCGACGGGGATCGGCTCGGTCTTTACGGCACCAGCTACGGCGGCGCGACGGCGGTATGGGCGGGCGCCGTCGACCGGCGGGTCGGATGCGTGGTCAGCGTGGTGGGCATCGGCCACGGCGAGCGCTGGATGAGAAGCGTGCGCCGGCCCGACGAATGGCACGACCTTCTCGAACGCTCCGCCGCCGACCGTATCCGGCGCGCGAAGGAAGGCGAATCGGAGCTCGTGGAACGGACCGAGGTGCTGCTGCCGGACCGCCAGTCGGCGGCGCTCGCCGCGGCGGCGCGGCGCAACGTGAAGGGGGCGATCGACACGCTGCCGCTCGAATACGTGGACGAGACGATCTCGTTTCATCCGGAATGGGTGGTCGACCGGATCGCGCCCCGCGCGGCGCTGTTCATCACGACCGACGACGACCGGCTGGTTCCGCCGGAGGAATCCCGGGCGCTTTACGACAAGGCGGGCGAGCCGAAAAAGCTGGTGGTGCTCGAAGGCTACGGCCATTACGAGGTGTACACGGAGCCCGCCTTCGGCGAAGTGATGAGGGAGACTCTCGCGTGGTTCGGCGAACACCTGCCGGCGGAACGGGCAAAGCCGTGAAGCGGATCCTTCTCGCCGGCCTGCTTCTAGTGCTCGCGGCGGGCGCGGGCGCGCACTCGAAGCTCGGCGCGTCGATCCCGGCGGACGGCGCGGTGCTGGCGGAAATGCCGGCGAAGATCGTGCTGACCTTCTCCAAGCGGCTCCGCCTGACCAGGGTGCGCATGACCGGCGACGGTGGCCGATCGGTCGATCTCGAGGCGGCGAAGGCCTTCGATACCCGCTTCGCGATCCCGGTGAAGGACGGCGGCAAGGGCACATACCGGATCGAGTGGCGCGGCCTCGCGGCCGACGGTCACGCGATGCGGGGCGCGTTCTCCTTCCGGGTGAAGTAAGCCTTGCCGGATATCTGGCAGCTCGCGTCGGTCCTGGTGAAGTTCCTGCTCTATCTGGGCGTGCTGGGAAGCGTGGGGCTGGTCCTCGTACTCGCGGTCTTCCGCCGCGAGACCCGTCCGATGGACTCGCCGCTCCGCCGCCGGGCCGCCGCGCTCGCCCTGCTCGCGCTCATCGCCGGCGGGTCGGGCTTTCTTCTCAAGGCCGCAATGCTGGCGGGCGAGGCTTCGGGCATGGCGGACCCGGAGATGCTGGGCCTTCTCTGGGAAACGCCGGCCGGAACGCGCCAGATATTGCTCGCCGCCGGACTCGCCCTGGTGTTTGCGGGGCTCTGGCGAGGCGGCCCCGGCATCCGGGTCGCCGCGGCCGGGGGTCTGCTGGCGCTCTGGTCGTTCTCCCGCATCGGCCATGTGGCGGATGCGGGGTCGTTCTGGCTGGATGCCCTCCTGCTGCTCCACCTCGCTCTGGCGGCTTTCTGGATCGGCATTCTGTCCCCCCTGCGCACGCTGGCGGCGGCGGAAGGCCGGCTGGCCGGGGCGGCCGGGCTCGGCCGCCGGTTCGGGCGGATCGCGGCCGTTACGGTGCCGCTCCTGATCGCGGCCGGACTCGTCATGGCATGGCGGCTCGTGGGCGATCCGGCGGCGCTGCTCGCGACCGGCTACGGGCTCGCCCTGCTGGCCAAGGTCGCCGGCGTCGGGATCCTGCTCGCGGCGGCGGCGGCCAACAAGCTCCGCTTCGTCCCGGCGATGGAAAGGGGCGATGGGCGGGCCGCGGCGGGGCTCCGCCGGTCGATCGCGCTCGAATGGGTGGCGGTCTTTGCGATCCTGTTCGCCACCGCCGGGCTCACGAGCCTCGCGGCGGCGCCGGGTTGAGCGGCCTTCAACCCTCCTTCAGGAGCCAGCGGAAGATCAGCGTGGCGGCGACGGCACCCGCGAGCTGGGCCAGGATGAACCCCGGCGCGTGCGCCGGCATGATGCCGGAAAACGTGTCGGTCAGGCTCCGCGCGACGGTGACCGCCGGGTTGGCGAAGGAGGTGGACGAGGTGAACCAGTACCCCGCCGTGATGAACAGCCCGACCGCGTAGGGCGTCGCGTCCGGGCGGAAGCGGACGGTGCCCAGGATCGTCGACACCAGACCGAAGGTCGCGACGAACTCGCCGGTCCATTGCGGGAAGCCGGTGCGGGCCTTGAGAGAGGCGGCGAAGGCGGGCTCGCCGAACATCGCGTGCGCGACCAGCACCCCGGCCAGCCCGGCCGCGATCTGGACCAGGACGTAGATCGCCCCGTCGCGCACGCCGATCTCGCGCCGAATCAGGAAGGCGAGCGTGACCGCCGGGTTGAAATGGGCGCCGGAAACGGGGCCGAAGATCAGGATCAGCACGACCAGGATCGCGCCCGTCGCCACCGTGTTTCCCAGGAGCGCGAGCGCGACGTTCCCGCCGGCGAGGGTCTCCGCCATGATCCCCGAGCCGACCACGGTCGCCAGCAGGAAGGCGGTCCCGAGCGCCTCTGCAGCCAGCTTCCGAGCGAAGGAAAAGGTCACTTGCGCGCGCCGGACGTTGGGCCGCCGTCAGCCCGCCCTGGCGATATCGTCGAGACGCTCCTGCAGCGAAAGCTTGTCGAGCGCGGCGATCGGCAGATTGACAAAGATCGAAATCCTGTTGGTCAGCATGCGGTAGGAATCGGCGAACGCGGCGGCGATCTCCGACTGTGTGCCGGTCGCGGCCGCGGGGTCGGGCAGTCTCCAATGCGCCGACATCGGCTGGCCGGGCCAGACCGGGCATACCTCGTTGGCGGCGTTGTCGCAGACCGTGAAGACGAAGTCCATCCAGGGCGCGTCGTCGCGGGCGAACTCGTTCCAGTCCTTGGAGCGGAATCCGGATACGTCGTGGTTGAGCTTGCGCAGGAGGGCGAGGGCGTTGGGGTTGACCTCCCCGGTCGGCTTGCTGCCCGCGCTGAATGCCCTGAATCGCCCCATCCCCTCGCGCGCCAGGATCGCCTCCGCGAGGATGCTCCGCGCCGAGTTGCCGGTGCAGAGGAAGAGAACGTTGAAAATCTTGTCGTCCGCCATGGCCGTCGCGAAGGTTCCACACGGCGGTTACGCTTTTGTGACAGGGCGGCGCAGGTTCCGGTTTAGAATGACACCGGCCGAAACTCCCCGAGAGGACAGCCGTGACCGCCGACGACGTGCTGGCCGAACGCATCCGCCCGCTGCTCGCGGGCCGCGAGGACTATTCCGAGCGCAGGATGTTCGGCGGGGTCTGCTTCATGATCGGCGGCAATATGTGCGTCGGCACCTGGAGGGACGCGCTGATCGCCAGGATCGACCGGGCGGAGCGCAATTCGGCCCTCGCCGAGCCTCATACCCGCCCCGCCGACATGAACGGCCGGGTCATGAAGGGCTGGGTGCTGGTCGAGCCCGCCGGCATCCGATCCGACCGCGACCTCGAATCGTGGGTCGACCGCGCCGCCGCCTATGCGGCAACGCTGCCGGCGAAGTGAGAAACCCACAATACGAAGCGTCGCGGGGACGGAAGATCAGGCGAGCGGGGGCAAGCCTTCCTCCATTGCGGCCTGGTTCAAGCGGCGGTCCAGGCTCGCCAACGGGCAGCCTTCCCGGATTGCGAGTGCCAGATAGTTCGCGTCACAGGCCGTGAGACGATGACTGCGCGCCAACGCGAGGACATGACGGTCTTCCGCTTCGTCGGGGCAGCGAATCGGCAGGCGGCGCAGTCGTGTCAGGGAAGCCTCGGCATAACGTTCGTCTATCCGGCCGCGTCGCTCGGCGGACAGAAGCAGATTTCGCAGTTCGTCCGAGAACGGACCTGGCACGCCGGCCCTTTCTTCAGCCAGCCGGTCGAGGGCCAAATCGGCTAGCGCCGCCTCCTCATCGGGCAAGAGCCACGCGGCGGCGATCGAGGCGTCGAGCACGAACGCCATCAGAGTAAATGCCCCTCGTGGCGCCAGGAGAGAATCTCGTGCGTCGTAACAGGCCGCTGCTTCGCCCGCTCCCGGCGCAGCGTCGCGCACAGGGCGGCGCGATCCTGTTCGCGGACTATCCGCGTAACATGGGCGATCGGTGTAGAACCGCGGCAAATGATGAGATCTTCACCGGCTTCCACCTCCGCCAACAGGGCGGAGAGATGCGTCTTGGCTTCGCCGATCTTGACCTGACGTGTCATGTGCCCCGACCTCCCTGACCTCCCGATTGCGTGCAACCGGGGCGCCCGCGTTTCCCTCGGGCAAGCTAAGTCCGATATCGAGCTTGGTCGAGCACTTGGTCAACACGATAAAGCGGGACGGGCCGGATTGCGACCCGACGATCCCCCTCACAACGACTGGACGATTTCCTCGGTCATCTTCTTGGCGTCGTCGAAGAGCATCATCGTGTTGTCGCGGTAGAACAGCTCGTTGTCGACGCCGGCATAGCCCGACGCCAGCGAGCGCTTGACGAACAGCACGGTGCTCGCCTTCTCGACCTCGAGGATGGGCATGCCGAAGATCGCACTCTCGGGGTCGGACTTTGCCGCCGGGTTGGTCACGTCGTTGGCGCCGATCACATAGGCCACGTCGGCGGTGGCGAACTCGTTGTTGATGTCTTCCAGCTCGAACACCTCGTCATAGGGCACGCTCGCCTCGGCCAAAAGCACGTTCATGTGACCCGGCATGCGCCCGGCGACCGGGTGGATGGCGTAGGCGATGTCGATCCCCTGCCCCTTCAGCGTATCGCACATCTCGCGCAGCGCGTGCTGCGCCTGGGCGACCGCCATGCCGTAGCCCGGAACGACGATCACCTTGGAGGCGTTCTTGAGCACGAAGGCCGCGTCCTCGGCGCTGCCCGCCTTGACGTGGCGCTCGTCGTCGTCGCCGCCCGCCGCCTGGCCGCCCTCCACCCCGAACCCGCCGAGGATGACGCTGAAGAACGACCGGTTCATGCCGCGGCACATGATGTAGCTGAGGATCGCGCCCGAAGAGCCGACGAGGGCGCCGGTGACGATCAGCAGCGTGTTGGAGAGCGTGAACCCGATGCCGCAGGCCGCCCAGCCGGAATAGGAGTTGAGCATCGAGATCACCACCGGCATGTCGGCGCCGCCGATGGGAACGATGATCAGGAAGCCGAGCGCGAGCGCGAGGATCACGATCAGCCAGTAGACCAATGGCGCTTCGGCGAGGCAGAGCCATACGACGAGGAGCACCAGGACCGCCCCGAGCCCGGCGTTGAGCGGGTGCTGACCCCTGAAGACCAGCGGCGCGCCGCTCACCAGACCCTGCAGCTTGGCGAAGGCAACGACGGAGCCGGTGAAGGTGACGGCACCGACCGCAGTGCCGATCGCCATCTCGATCAGGCTCGCCGTCTTGATGTCGCCTACGGTTCCGATGCCGTAGGCCTCGGGCGCATAGAACGCCGCCGTCGCGACCGCCACGGCGGCCAGCCCGACCAGGCTGTGGAATGCGGCGACGAGCTGGGGCAGCGCGGTCATCTGGATGCGGAGCGCGATGATCGTCCCGATCGCGCCGCCGATCACGACGCCGGCCGCGATCAGCTCGAACGAGACCACGCCGGGGTCGGCGAGCGTCGTGGCGACGGCGATGACCATCCCCGCGATCCCGATCGCATTGCCCCGGCGCGCGGTCTCGGGCGACGACAACCCGCGCAGCGCCATGATGAAGCAGATCGCCGCGGCGAGGTAGGCGAGTCCCGTGAGGTCGGCGTGCATCGCGGCCGGCCCCTAGCGCCGCTTGCGGTACATCCGCAGCATGCGCTGCGAGACGATGAAGCCGCCGAAGATATTGATCGAGGCGAGCGTCACCGCGATGAAGCCCATGACCTTGGAGAAATCGAGCTCGGCCGGGCCGGCGGCGATCAGCGCCCCGACGACGATTACCGAGGAAATCGCGTTGGTGACGCTCATCAGCGGCGAGTGCAGCGCCGGGGTCACGTTCCAGACCACGTAGTAGCCGACGAATATGGCGAGAACGAAAACGGTGAACAGGAATATGAACGGATCGGTGGAGGCGGCGTCCGCCGCCGATTGCGCCGCTTCTTCGGGTTTCACGCTACATCCTTGTCGGCGTTGGGGGGTACGAGCGAGGGGTGGACGATCTCGCCCTCGCGGGCGATCAGGCAGGCTGACACGATCTCGTCCTCCCAGTCGATCGCCAGCGTCCCGTTCTCGCGGTCGACCAGGGGGGTGAGGAAATTGAGCAGGTTCCGGGCGTACATCGACGACGCGTTCTCGGCCAGCCGGCTCGGCACGTTGACGTGGCCGAGAATCGTGACGCCGTGCTTCTCCGCCACCTCGCCGGCTTCGCTCAACTCGCAATTGCCGCCCTGCTCCACCGCCAGGTCGACGATCACCGATCCGGCGCGCATCCCCTTCACCATGTCGGCGGAAATCAGCAGCGGCGCGGGCCGGCCGGGGATCAGGGCGGTGCAGATGGCGATGTCGTTCCTCGCCAGCGCCTCCGTCAGCACCTCGGCCTCACGCTCCTTGTAGGACGCGCCCATCTCCCTCGCGTAGCCGCCGGCGGTCTCGGCGTCCGTCGTCGCCGACTCGTCGACCGCGAGGAACTTGGCGCCCAGGCTCTCGACCTGCTCCTTGACGGCGGGGCGGACGTCATAGCCGGTGACGATGGCGCCGAGCCGCTTCGCCGTCGCGATGGCCTGCAGCCCGGCGACCCCCGCGCCCAGCACCAGCACGCGGGCGGGCGGGATGGTGCCGGCCGCGGTCATCATCATCGGCAGCGCGCGGCCGAACGCCCCCGCGCCGTCGAGCACCGCCTTGTAGCCCGCGATGTTCGATTGCGAGGACAGGATGTCCATCGACTGCGCCCGGGTGATGCGGGGCAGCAATTCGAGCGAAAACGCCGTCAGACCGGCCTTGGCGTAGGCCTCGGCGTGCGGCGGGTGCTGCAGCGCGGCGAGCGCGCCGATCACCGTCGCGCCCGGCTTCATCAGCGCGACCTCGTCGCCGCCGTGCTCGGCCTCGATCAGGGGCCGCTGGACCTTGAGGACCACGTCGCCCCCGGCGAGGGTTTCGGCCTCGTCCGCCGCGATCGCCGCGCCGGCCTCGGTATAGGCATCGTCGGCGAAACCGGACTCCGTTCCGGCGCCCGTCTCCACGAGGACCTCGAATCCGAGACCCACGAGTTTCTTGACCGTATCGGGGGATGCGGCGACCCGCCGCTCGTCGCGCCGCCGTTCCTTGGGTACCGAAAGCTTCATGACTACGTCGTGCCCAGGTACGGGGTTGCACGTGCGGAAGGGGCCCTGACGGCCTCTCCGGCTTGGTATGAGCCAACGGCCATCAAAGTCAACCGGTTTGATTCGATCAAGAGGAATCCGGCGCCCCGAACGCCGCGGTTAACGCGGAGTTGAACGCTTCCGGCCTTTCCAGGGCGGCGTAATGCCCCGCCCCTTCGATGACCGTGCAGGTCGCGCCGGACAGGCTCCGGGCGAGGGCCCGGCACCGCTCGGGCGGCGCGAGCGGATCGTCGGACCCGGCGACGATGTGGACCCGCGCGGCGACGTGCGGAGCCTCGGCCGTAAGGTCGGTATCGGCCATCATCCCCACCGCGGGGACATACCCTTCGGGCCGGGCGTCCGCCATGCTGCCGACCGCCTCGGCGATCAGGGCTTCGGACGCTCCGGGCGCGAGCAGGCGGGGCCCGCGGTCTTCCGCGAAACCGCGCGGACCGAGCGTCAGGAACGCGCCGGTTCTTTCCTCGACCGCCGCCGTCCGTTCCCCGGGGGGCAGCGCGCCGAAGCCGAAGAGCGGATGGGCGAGAACGAGCGCGCCGGTGCGTTCGGGGCAGGCACGGGCGAAGGAGGCCGCAATGAGCGCCGCGACGGACTGCCCGACCGGGCAGACCCGGCCGACGCCGAGCGCATCGAGCAGACCGGCGAGCGCCCCCGCATAGTCAGCCGGTCCGGGCGTCCCGGGCAAAGGATCGGATCCGCCGTAACCGGGCATGTCCCACCCGATGACGCGAAACCGCTCGGCGAGCGCGGAATACTGCCGCCGCCACATCGCGGCATTGCCCCCGAGCCCGTGCAGGAGCACGAGTGCCGGCAGCGACGTATCGCCCGACTCGCGGTAGGCGATTCTCCGTCCGCCGATGTCGGCGGTTCTCGACGGCGGCGGTTCGGGGCCGACGCGCATACGCTCACCTCCCGAGACCGGATCGCGCCCCGGTCTGGCAGACTTCCCGTCCGGGTTGTAACGAGTGCTCCGCGCCCTCAGCCCACCCTACCCCTGCCGCTGCGGTACTGGGCATAGACCTCGTCGAGGGCGGCGAGGCAGACGGGGTCGAGATCGTGCCGGGGCTCGGGCTCGGCGTTCCAGTGGCCGTGGGTGTCGCGCCCGCGCACCACCAGCGCGGAGGCGCCATCGAACGCGGTCTGGCGGACATGCGGCGCGATGTAGTGGATCGACAGCCCGATCCTGGGGTTGTCCGAGGTATTCGCGTTCGAGCCGTGCACCACGGACTCGTGATGGATCGAGATTTCGCCGGCGGACAGCTCGCAATCGACCGCGAGGCTCTCGTCCACGCCGTTGATGGTCTGGCCCTTCATCAGCAGGTTCTCGGGATCCATGGTCTCCTCGTGGTCGAGGATCCCGCTCTCGTGGGTGCCGGGGAGGAAGCGGACGCAGCCCGATTCGATCCTGCTCTCGGTGAAGGCAACCCAGGTGGTCACCGTCTCCGCCGGCCTGAGCCCGTAATAGGTCGAATCCTGGTGCCAGGAGACGAAGCGCGGGTCGCGCGCCTTCTTGGTGAAGAAGCTGGAGCCCCAGCACAATATGTCCGGGCCGATCAGGTCCTCGACCGCGTCCAGCATCACCGGGTTGCGCACCAGCTCGTTGAGCCAGGTGAGCGGCATGTGGGCCTTGATCTTGAACCGGCTTTGCAGCTCGGCTCCGGTCTCGGCCTCCAGCGCGTCGAACCGGGAGAGCAGCGCGCGGGCCTCCGCCCGTTCCATGATCCGGACGGGGAAGACGAAGCCGTCCCGGCGATAGGCCTCGACCCGCGCCTCGCTCAGAACCTTTCCCACGCGCGCGCCTCCGTCAGACCGGCCGTTCCCCGCTGCTCACCGTGGTGCGCCACAAGAGGCGCCGCTCGTTCGACGGGAAGTCCCTTCGCGCGTGCATCGAGCAGCGGTTGTCCCAGAGCAGCAGATCGCCCTTCCGCCACTCATGCTCGTAGACGAACTCGTCCTTCTCGGAATGGTCGAACAGCCGGGTGAGCGCGGCCTCGCTCTCGCCCTCCTCCATGCCGACGATCGACGCGGTGATCAGCCGGTCGACGTAGATCGCCTTGCGTCCGGTCTCGGGGTGGGTGCGGAACACCGGATGCTCGGATTCGGAAAAGGCGGGCGTGCCGATGTCGTCGCCCCGGTGCTGCGAGCCGTAATTGTAGTGGTGGAAAGCACGCTTCCCTTCGAGCGCGTCGCGGAGGTCCGAATCCAGCGTTTCGTACGCCGCATAGCCGCTCGCGAACAGCGTGTTGCCGCCTTCGGACGGGATTTCCACGGCGTAGAGACAGGTCGCCTTGTCCGGGACGTCGGCGTGGATCATGTCGTGGTGGAACATCATGTCGCCGTCGGGCAGCGCGCCGATCGGCTCGCCGTTGGCCCGGATGTTGCTGATCAGCATGATCCCCGGCAGCATGTCGTGCTGGCCGGAGGTACGGTATTCCTTCGGCCGCGCGTTGGCTCCCGGGGTGCCGAAATAGGACGTGACCTGGAGCAGCGACTCCTGATCGAGCGACTGGCCGCGGAACACCACCATGACGTGGTCGAGCCAGAGGTCGTAGATCTCCCGGATCGTCGCATCGTCCGGCCGCGTCGCAAGATCGATGTCGAGGACCTCGACGCCGATATGCGGAGTGAGTTTCTTCGTCCTGAGCGCCATCTCCTGCCCTCCTACTCGGCCAGCGCTTCGCCGAGGATCGTGCACCGCCGGAGCAAGCGGCGCTCGGTTTCCGGAAAATCGGTGCGCGCGTGGCACGAACACCAGTTGTCCCACATCACCAGGTCGCCCTCGCGCCAGACATGCTCGTAGATCAGGCCGCGATCCTCGGCAAAGCCGAACAGCTCCTCCAGCAGGGCGTCGCTCTCGTCCCCGGGCAGCCCTTCGATCCGGGCGGTGATCAGCGGGTTGACGTAGAGCGCCTTTCGGCGGGTTCGCGGATGGGTGATCGCCACCGGCTGGACGTAATGCGGATAGGCGTCGAGGTCGCCGTCGAGCGGAACCTTCTCGGTGACCGAATAGTTGTAGATCTGGAGCGCCCTGGCGCCGGCGATGCGTTCCTTCGTCGCGGCGCCGAGGCGATCGTAGGCCGCATACATGTCGGCGAACAGCGTGTTGCCGCCATGGGAAGGAATCTCCATCGCATAAAGCATGGTGCCGCGATAGGGTTCGGCCACGTAGCACATGTCGTGGTGGAACCACATCTCGCCGTCGGGCAGCGAGCCGATCGGCTTTCCGTTCTCGCGGATGTTGGAGATCAGCATGACCGCGGGATGAAAGTCGGCGCCCTCCGGACGGATCGCGGCGGGCCTGGAACGCTCGCCGACGATCCCGAACTGGCCGGCGAAACGAAGCTGCGCCTCCTGGTCGAGGTCCTGGCCCGGAAAGACGAGGACGATGTGCTCCAGCCAGGCGCGCTCGATCGCCGCCATGTCGGCGTCCGTCAGCGGCTTCGCGAGATCGACGCCCGTGATTTCGGCGCCGATGGTCTCGTGCAGCTTCTCGATGCGCAGGCTCACCGTCCCTCTCGCGACCCGTTCCCGTGCGGCCGGGGCCAATAATACGCCCGCCGGGGCGCCAGACAACAACTCCGAGCAAGGGGCGGCCCGCTTGCGCTTTGCCGGGGACGGAAAATGTTAGTAACCTAACGAATTCCCGGGCGCGGACCGGGACCGTCCGGACAAGAGAAGGAACCGGCGCGGTGAGGCGCGGACTTCTTCGCATATTCCTGCTCATCGTCGTGCCGGTGGCGGCCGTCGTCGCGGGCGCGCATTACTGGGTCGCGTCCGGGCGCTACGTGACGACCGAGAACGCCTATGTGAAGGCCAACCTCGTTCAGATCAGCGCGGAGATATCGGGCCGGGTCGCCGACGTGTTCGTCGCGGAGAACGCGATCGTCCGGGCGGGCGATCCGATCTTTTCCATCGATCCCGAGCCGTTCCGCGTCGCTCTCGCGGAGGCGGATGCCAAGCTCGCCATGGTGCGGAACGAAATCCTCGCTCTGCGAGCGTCCTGGCGGGGCGCGCGGATGGAGCTCAGGGAGGCCGAGCAGGAAGTCGCCTACCACAAACGCATCTTCGACCGCTTCAAGAAGCTCGCCGGGCGCGGCCACGCCTCGCGCGCCAGGTTCGAGGAGGCGGAGCAGAACCTGATCGCCGCCCGCCAGCGGGCCGGCACGGTGCGCCAGAAAGGCCTTACCGTCCTCGCCAATCTCGGCGGGGATCCGGAGCTGAAGCCGGAGAAAAGCCCGCAATATCTGGAAGCGCTCGCCGCGCGCGACCGGGCGGCGATCGACGTGAGGCGTACCGTCGTCCATGCCCCGGCGGACGGAAGGATCGGCCGCGTCCGGCTGCAGAAGGGCGAGTATGTCGACGCGGGCAGGCCGGTCCTGCCGCTGATCGAAACCGCCCGCGCCTGGGTCGAGGCGAACCTCAAGGAGACCCAGCTCACCCATATCCGGGTGGGCCAGGAGGCGGAAATCGTCGTCGATGCCTTCCCCGATCTCGCCTGGCGGGCGAAGGTCGCCAGCATCAGCCCGTCGACCGGCGCGGAGTTGTCCGTGCTGCCGCCCCAGAACGCGTCGGGGAACTGGGTCAAGATCGTCCAGCGGGTGCCGGTGCGGCTCGAAATCGACGGCGGGACCGGACGGCCGTTCGACATGCCCGCGGGCGCCACCGTTTCGGTCAGCATCGACACCGAACGCGATGTGTCCCTGTTCGATGTCGTGGGGTCCGCGCTCGCCTTCATGGCCCCCGGGAAATGAGCTCCGACACGGGGTCGGATCCGCCGCGATCCGACCTGGCGCGCTCGATGGTCACGGTCGCCGTGATGATGGCGACCACGGTCGTGATCCTCGACATGACCATCGCGTCGATCGCGCTCCCCCACATGCAGGGGAGTCTGGGCGCGAACCAGGACCAGATCGGCTGGGTGATGACGACCTATTTCGTCTGCCAGGCGATCTCCACGGCGTGCACCGGATGGATCGCGGGCAGGCTGGGGCGGAAGCGCACCTTCCTGCTGGCGATCGTCGGGTTCACCGGGTTTTCGGTGCTGTCGGGAAGCGCCACCTCCCTGCCCGAGATCCTCGTCTGGCGCGCCTGCCAGGGCGCGATGAGCGCCCCGGTCATCCCGATCTCCCAGGCGCTGATGCTCGACAACTACCCGCCCGAGCGGCACGGCTCGGCGCTCGCGATCTGGGGCACGGGCGTGATGTTCGCGCCTGTGATGGGGCCCGTCGTGGGCGGGTTCGTCACCGAGAATTACGGCTGGCAGTGGATTTTCTTCATCGGCATCCCCTTCGCGCTCGCGGGTCTCGCGCTGGGCGCGGCGTTCATGCGCGAGACGGCGGCCAAGCAGGAACGCCCCTTCGACCTGTTCGGCTTCGTGGCGCTCGCCTGCGCTCTCGCGGCGCTCCAGCTTTTGCTCGACCGGGGCGAGCTGAAGGGCTGGTTCGAATCGACCGAGATCGTGATCGAGGCGGCAATCGTGGTCCTCGGCTTCTACATCTTCGCCGTCCATTCCCTGACCACCGACAACCCGTTCATCTCGCGCGGCATCCTGGCCGACCGGAACCTGGTGCTCGGCCTTTTCTTCATGTTCCTGCTCGGCGTCTGCGTGCTCGCGCTCAACGTCATCCTGCCGATGTTTCTCCAGGTCTTGCGGGGGCTGCCGGTGATGACGGCCGGGTTCGTGATGGCGCCGCGCGGGCTCGGCACGTTCGCTTCGCTGCTGCTGGCGGGCTGGATGGTGCGCTACGTCGACGGGCGGATCGTGACCGCGCTCGGTTTCGCCTGCGTGGCGGTCTCGTCATACTACCTGTCGACGTTTTCGGCCGATGTGGATCTCTACGATGTCTCCTGGGCGGCGTTCGTGAACGGGCTCGGTATCGGCTTCATCTGGGTACCGCTCACGGTGATTTCCTTCGAAACCCTGCCGGCGCGGCACCGGACCGAAGCCTCGACGCTCACCAGCCTCGCGCGGAACTACGGCTCCGGCGTCGGAGTCTCCATCGTCGTCGCGATCCTGAGCCGCACCCGCGCGGTCTCGCACGGCGAGATTTCCGCGCGGGTGGATCCCTATGCCGAAGGCGCCCACGCACCCTATTTGCCCGAGGCCTGGGACCTGTCGTCGCAATCCGGGCTCGCCGCGCTCGACGGGGAGATCTTCCGCCAGGCCCAGGCGATCGGCTTCACCAACGACTTCCATGCGATCGCGATCGCGGCGCTCGCGACGATTCCGCTGATCGCGCTGCTCAGGACCGCCGGACCGCCCAACCGGCGGCGAAGGGCGCGCGCATGAAGCTCGACAACAAGCCCAGGCTGCGTTCGGCGCTGAAAAAGCTCTACGGCGCGAAGATCGACTGGGCCGACAGCTACGTCCGGGGAACCGCCGGCCAGGAGACCGTCGACTTCGTCGCCATGATGGCGGGGCTCAAGCCGGTCTATGTGTCGGGGCGCGGCTTCGACGAGGAAGGCTGGCATTCCGCGGTGCTGGAGCTGGCGGCGTCGAACGGGCTCTATGTCGTCGCCGGGCCCTACTGGGAGCCGGAGCGGCCGCCGACGGACCTGCCCGATTGGTTCGTCGAAAGGGTGCGAAAGGGGCTCGACGAAGGGCGGGCGCACTACGTCACGAAGGCGTGCGCCGCGGCGGACGAGATCAAGACGCTCGCCGCGGGCGACCGCCCGACGATGGAGCAGGAGGCGCGGCTGCTGGGCTTCCCGCTCTGCTGCGTGGAGGCGCATTACGCGACCGCCGCCGCCTTCGAGAACGCGACCTTCGAAATCCTGTCGCGACGCGCCGGCGGCGATGAGACGGAAATGAAGCGCCTCGCCGAAGGCCCCGAACCGGTGGTGCCGGAAACCGACGAGGAGCGCGCCATGCTGGCCATGGCGGTGAGCGTCAGACCCGCGCGTCACACCAGCCTCAACATGTGCGAGAAATGCGCCGCCGATCCGGCCAGCCCGGGAGCGAGGCTGTCCGCCAGCTATGGCGAGCTGATCGACACGCTCGCCGGAAAGCGGAGACGGGACCGGGCCGCACGGCGGCGGGGTTGAACGCGACCCCGTGAATGGGAAGACTGCACGGCGGTCGTCGGGTTCGCGTTCGGTCCTGTTGCCCGATCCTGGAGCCCCTGCATGAGCGAAGAGCGGCGGAAGGCGCTGGTTACCGGCTCGTCGAGCGGAATAGGCGCGGCGGCGGCCGTGGCGCTCGCCCGGGCGGGATACGACGTCGCGGTCAACTACGCTTCGTCGAAAGCACGCGCCGAGGAGACCGCGGCCGCCTGCGCGGCGGAAGGCGCGGAGTCTTTCGCGGTGAAGTGCAATGTCGCCGACGAGTCCGGGGTCAGGGCGATGCTCGCGGCCTGCGAGGATGCCTTCGGTCGCCTCGACGTGCTGATCAACAACGCGGGCACCACGATCGAGACCGAGCCGAAAGACATGGAGGCGGTCGATCTCGATGCCTGGGATCGCGTGTTCGCGGTCAATGTGCGCGGCCTCTTCCAGGTCACCCGCGCGGCCGTGCCGCTGCTCCGCAAATCGTCGGACCCCTCTATCGTCAACACCTGCTCGATCGCCGGGCTGCGGCCGGGTCCGCAACCGCTCCCCTACGCCGCCAGCAAGGCCGCCGTCGCAAACCTGACGCAGACCCTCGCAGGCGCGCTCGGACCCGAAATACGGGTCAACGCGGTCGCGCCCGGCTGGATGGAGGGCGAGTGGATGGAGCGCACGCTGGCGGAGAACTACGAGGGGCTGATGGCGCGGCGCGCGCGGTACACGCCGCTGAAACGCGTCGCCACCGCCGAGGACGTGGCCGAGACCATGCTGGGCCTCATCGAAGGCAACGGGTTCGTCACCGGCCAAATCGTCGTCATCGACGGCGGCTTCACCGCCGTCACCTGAGCCGTCCCGGAGCCCGAAATGCTCGAAGGCGTCGTCCCCTACCCGCCGGAATTCCAGCAAATCTATCGCGAGAAGGGCTACTGGGAGGATCGTTCGCTGCGCGACGAGCTGCAGCCCTGCCTGGAGAAATTCGCCGACCGCGTCGCGGTGATCGACGAGAGCGGCCAATACACCTATGGCGAGCTCGACCGGCTGTCCACCAACCTCGCCCTCAACCTGGTGCAGCTCGGGCTGCGGCCCCTGGACCGCGTCGTCATCCAGCTTCCCAACGTCCGGGAGTTCGCGGTGCTCTACGTGGCGCTACAGAAGGCGGGCTGCATCCCGATCGCCGCGCTGGTCACCCATCGCTTCGCCGAGATAAGCCAGTTCGTCGCGCTCTCCGGCGCGACCGCCTGCGTCATCCCCGACATCGTCCGGGGCTTCGACTACCGCGATATGGCGGCCCGGGTGCGGGCGGAAAGCGGTCATCTGAAGCAACTGATCGTCATGGGGGAGGCGACTGGAGACGCTCTGTCCCTGCACGAGCTGATCGAACGGCCGTCGACGCTGGACGCGGACGCGCTCGCCTCTATCGAGATCGATCCGACCGATCCCGCGGTGTTCCAGCTTTCCGGCGGGACCACCGGGATCCCGAAGCTGATCCCGCGCACCCACAACGATTACGCCTACAACTCGAAACAGGCGGCGAGGGAAACCGAGGTGACGCCGGATTCCCGCCTCCTGATCGTGCTGCCGATCGCGCACAATCTGCCGCTCGCCTGCCCCGGGTTGCAGGGTTATCTGCTCCACGGCGCGGCGGTGGTGCTGTCGACCGGCGCGCGCGCGCCGGATGCCTTCGCGACGATCGAGAAACACCGCGTGACCCATGTCATCGGCGTGCCGGCGCTCCATATCGGCTGGATCAACGATCCCGCGGTCGCCGATTTCGACCTGTCGTCGGTCCGGATGATCGGCAGCGGCGGCCAACGGCTCCAGCCCGAGGTGAAGCGGAGGATGCGCGAGGTCTATCCCAACGCCTTCGTGCAGGAGAATTTCGGCATGGCGGAAGGCACGCTGATGTTCGTCCACCGCGGCGACAGCGAGGATGCTCAGCTCGAGACCGTGGGCCAGCCGATGTGTCCGGACGACGAGGTGATGCTGCTCGACGAGGAAGACAATGTGGTGCCGTTCGGCGAGGTGGGCGAGTTCTGCGTGCGCGGCCCCTACACGCTCAGGGGCTATTTCGCCGCCGAAGAGCACAATGCGCGCGCCTTCACCAATGACGGATTCTACCGCTCGGGCGACCTGCTGCGCCAGCACCCGTCCGGTAACTACATGGTCGAGGGAAGGATCAAGGACCTCATCAACCGCGGCGGCGAAAAGATCTCGGCGGAGGAGATCGAGAACCTGATCCTCATGCACCCCTCGGTCCGGAACGTGGCCTGCGTGCCGATGCCGGACCCGCGCCTCGGCGAGCGCATGTGCGCCTTCCTGATCCTCCACCCCGGACGCGGAATAACGCTGGAGGATCTGGTGGGGTTCCTGGAGACCAGGGAAATCGCGCGCTTCAAGCTCCCCGAACGGATCGAGATCGTCGACAGCTTCCCGGTTTCAGCCTTCGGCAAGGTCTCCAAGAAGACCCTGGTCGAGACCGTCTCCCAGAAGCTCGCCGAAGAGGCGAACGGTTAGCCGATGCGCATCGTCGATCTGCATTGCTATCCCAACACCCAGCCGTGGATCGACTGCCAGGGGCCCTATGTGAAGGCGCTGGCCGAGTACTGGAAGCGCGACTGGTCCGCCAAGGAAGAGGACGAGGTCGTCCGGGACTTCGCGGAAGCCGGCGTGGAGGCGGTGCTGGTCGCGCTCGATCTCGAGGAAACGATCGGCACGCCGCCCTGCTCGAACGACTACGTCGCCGGCATGTGGAAACGCCATCCGGAACGCATCGTCCAGGCCTGGGGCGCGGTGGATCCCCTGAAGGGCGAGGCGGCCATCGCGGAGGCCGAGCACGCCGTGAAGGACCTCGGCCTGCTGGGCTTCCATTTCCACCCCATCATGGGGCATTTCGCGGTCAACGAGCCCCGCTTCTACCCGCTATGGGAGGCGATCGCGGCTCTCGACGTGCCGGTGATGATCGACGTCGGCACGACCGGCATGGGGGCCGGGATGCCGGGCGGCCTGGGCGCCAGGATACGCCACGCCCATCCATCGGCGATCGACGACCTCGCCGCCGATTTCCCCACGCTCAGGATCGTCGCCGCCCATCCGGGCTGGCCGTGGATCGAGGAAATGACCGCGGTCGCGCTGCACAAGGGCAACGTGTTCTGGGAAATGTCCGGCTGGGCGCCCAAATACATCCCCGCGTCGCTGCTGCGCGACATGCGCTCGCGGCTCAAGGACAAGGTGATGTTCGGCAGCGACTACCCCTCGATGCCGTACAAGCGGCTGTTCGAGGAATGGGGCGAGGTGGGTTACAGCGACGAGTTCCTGGAAAAATTCTTCCACGGCAACGCCGAGACAATCCTCGGGCTGTAGGCGCCGCCCTATACCATCCCGGCCCGTTCGAGCACTCCGTCGAGGCGCCGTTCGAGCTCGGGAAGCGCGGGGACCATGGGCAGGCGGTGCTCGTTTTCCGGGATCAGCCCGACTTTCTTCATCATGTATTTTATCGGGATCGGATTGGTGTCGTAGAACACCGCCTGGTTGATCTCGAAGAGCGCGTAGTGGATGTCCCGCGCCTTGTTGAGGTCGCCTTCCCAGACCGCCTCGCACATCGCCGCAAGCCGCGCCGGGCGGAGATTGCCGACGGCATTCATCAGCCCGCAGGCGCCGACCGCCATCATCGGGTAGCTCAGATCCTCGAGCCCGACGAAGATGCGGAAGTCCATGCCGAGCTTGGCGAGGCAGCGGCTGACGAAACCGAGATCGTCGACGGCGTGCTTCATGCCGACGAAGTTGGGCGCCTTGTCGGCGATTTCCGCGAGGGTGTCGAGCGTCACGCTCACCGCCGCGCGGCCCGGGATGTGATAGATCATCCACGGCAATCCGGTGCGCTTGGCAAGCTCCAGGTAATAGGCGGCGAGCCCGCGCTGCGGCGGTCGGATGAAGTAAGGCGTGACGATCAGCAGCGCATCCGCGCCCGCCTTGTCGGCGTGAAGCGTCAGCGCCTCGGTGTCGGCGAAGGACTGCGATCCCGTCGCGGCGACGATCGGCACCCGGCCCGCGGCGGCTTCGACCGCCACGTCGACCGCCCGGTTGCGTTCCTCGACCGAAAGCGTCGCGGGCTCCGACGTCGTTCCGTTTACGAGGATGCCGTGCGAGCCCTCCGCGATCTGGAATTCGACCATCGCGGCATAGGCTTCGTAGTCCACCGTACCGTCGCGGAACGGGGTGATCAGGGGGGGGATCGAACCGCGCAGAAAATCCTTCGGCAGCTCCATCATGGTCGGGAAACTCCTACTCGCCGAGCGCGGCCCTCAATTGTTCCTTGTTGGTCTCGAACCCGACATTGGCGCCCAGCACCGACCACGGGTGTTTGAGGTCCTCCTGCCAGAGAAGGGATTCCATGACGATGTTGAGCGGCTGGTCCTGGACGGTGAGCTCGTAGACCGCCTCGTCGTAGGAGGCGTGGTTATGGACCGCCCAGCCGGGCGCCGAAAGCATCAGGTCGCCGGCCTTCCACTCGTACACCTTGCCCTCGACGGTGGAACGCCCGCTGCCCGAGAAATAGTAGTTGATCGCCGCCGAGACATGCCGATGCGGGCGGTCGACGATCTTCGGCGGGCGCACCGTCATTGTGGCGAAGAAGCTCGGCGTGGTGCCGTTGAACCGGCCGGTCATCGGATTGAACAGCAGGTAAAGCCGCCGGCCGCGATATTCCTTGCCGAGGGCCTGCAGCTTGTCGAGCTCGCGCTTCACGTCCCGCCACGGCCAGTGGAGCGCCGGCGAATCCACCGACTCGGGGTTGATCAAGGTCTCGTAGGGCATCAGCCAGGCGCCATCGTCGGTCAGCTGGAAGGTGCCGTAGGGGTTGACGTCGCGCTTATCGGGCGGGGGCTCCGCCGCCGCTTCCTCGCCGGCGCCGCCGACCGCTTCGATCAGCGGGGGCGGTTCCTCGTCGACGATGTGGACGTTCATCTTCTCCAGCAGGGGCGCGTTGGAATAGGACAGCCGGACCTGCACATCGTCGGTATCGTTGACGTGCCAGTAGGTCGCCATCGACGGAAAATTCCACACGTCGTGGAGCCTGAACGGGATGCGCTTGCCGTTGACGATCGAATGGCCGCCGCCGCCGATGCAGAAATTGACCTGCGTCGAGTTGTGGCGGATCGGGGCCGACTGCTCGCCGGGCTTGAGGACCTCCAGCGTGACGCGGACCCCCGGCTGAAGACCGGGCCCGACGCCGAGCGTCTCCCAGTCGGGATGGGCCACGATCGAATGGCGCCGTCCGTTGCCGGGCCGGTCGAGCCTCGCGAGGCGATCCACCTCGTCGTCGATCTCTTCCTTCGTGATGACCACCGGTTCCCAGAGATCGAGCTTGGAGGTCTCGTAGCCGCTGCGGTCGATGAAGACGGCCTTTTTTTGCGTCATGTCTGAACTCCTCCGATGGCACCGCCGCCGCTCGAAACGTCGGCGCCCGGTGCCGGGAACGGCTGCGGGGATATCGAAAACGTAGCCTTGGGCCCGGCGGCGGTCAATCAGGCGCGGGCCGCGCCGACCGCCTCGCGCATCCGCGCGGCGACGTCGTCGATGCCGGCCATCGCGTCGACGCTCCTGAGGATACCCTGCTCGCGATAATAGGGGAGCAACGGCTCCGTCTGGGCGTGGTAGGCGGCAAGCCGCGTTTTGACGGTCTCCTCGTTGTCGTCCGGCCGCTGCCTGAATTCGGTTCCTCCGCACCGGTCGCAAACGCCTTCCACGGCGGTCGGTCGGAACCGCCTGTGATACCCGGCGCCGCAATCCGCGCAAGCGAAACGTCCCGAGATGCGTTCGATGAGGATCCCGTCGTCCACCGCCATTTCGATCACGGCATCGAGCCGCCTGCCGGTGCGCCGGAGCATGTCGTCGAGCGACTCGGCCTGGGCCACGGTGCGGGGAAACCCGTCGAGAATGAAACCGTTGGCGCAATCGGACCGGTCGATCCGCTGCTCGATCATCGTCACCATCACGTCGTCCGGAACGAGATTGCCGGCCTCCATGATGGGCTTTGCGATCCTGCCGATTTCGCTGCCCGACGCCACGGCGGCCCGCAGCATGTCGCCGGTGGAGAGCTGGACGAGCCCTTCGGATTCCTCCAGACGTTGGGCCTGGGTGCCCTTGCCGGCGCCCGGAGGACCCAACAGGATCAGGTTCATCCGCGCCGTCCTCGCAGCCGCGACTTCTTGATCAGCCCCTCGTATTGATGGGCGATCAGGTGCGATTGCACCTGGGCCACGGTATCCATGGTGACGGTCACGACGATGAGCAGACTCGTCCCGCCGAAATAGAACGGCACCGCATATTGAGAGATCAGGATCTCGGGCAAGATGCTGATCGCGGTGAGATAGATCGCGCCGACCACCGTCAGCCTCGTCAGAATGTAATCGAGGTGGTCGGCGGTGTTCTTGCCGGGCCGGATCCCGGGAACGAACCCGCCGTATTTCTTGAGGTTGTCGGCGGTCTCCACGGGATTGAAGACGACCGAGGTGTAGAAGAACGCGAAGAAGACGATCAGCGCGCCGTAGATGAAGAGGTAGGCGGGCTGGCCGCGCCCCATGAGCGCCGTGATGTCGCCGAGCCAGCCGGGACCCTGCTGGGAGGAGAACCCGGCGACCGTGATCGGGAGCAGCAGGAGCGAGCTCGCGAAGATCGGCGGGATGACGCCCGCGGTGTTGATCTTGAGCGGAATGTGCGAGCTCTCGCCGCCGAACATGCGGTTGCCGACCTGGCGCTTCGGATACTGGACGACGACCCGGCGCTGGGCGCGCTCGATGAAAACGATGAAGGTGATCACGGCGACGGCGAGGATCATCAGGGCGACGATGAAGATCGCGGACAGCGCGCCGGTGCGTCCGAGCTCGAGCGTGCCGGCGAGCGCGGCGGGGAGGTTCGCGACGATACCCGCGAAGATGATCAGCGAAATGCCGTTTCCGACGCCGCGCGCGGTGACCTGCTCGCCGAGCCACATCAGGAAGATCGTCCCGCCGACCAGGGTGATCACCGTGGTCGCCCGGAAGAACAGGCCGGGATCCAGCACGGCCGAGCCCTGGCTTCCGGTCATGCCCTCGAGCCCGGCCGCGATTCCGTAGGCCTGCAGCGCGGCCAGCAGCACCGTGCCGTAGCGGGTGTATTGGTTGATCTTCTTGCGGCCCGGCTCGCCCTCCTTCTTGAGCTGCTCGAAATAGGGCGAGACCGCGGTGAGCAGCTGCATGATGATCATCGCCGAGATGTACGGCATGATGTTGAGCGCGAAGATCGTCATGCGGCCGAACGCGCCGCCCGCGAACATGTCGAACATGCCGAGGATGCCGCCCGCCTGCTGGCGGAAAATGTCCTCGAGGATCGCCGGATCGATGCCCGGGATCGGAATATAGGTGCCGAGGCGATAGACGATCAGCGCGCCGAGCGTGAACCAGATGCGCTTCTTGAGCTCGGTCGCCTTGGCGAAATTGGCGAAGCTGATGTGAGAGGCGAGCTGTTCGGCCGCCGAAGCCATGGGCTAGTCCCCCGACCCTGCGCCGTCCCCGTCGTTCCCGTCCGATGCCTTTACGGCCCTGGCGCGTGCCCCGGCATCGACCGAGATGCTGCCTCCCGCTTTCTCCACCGCCTCGACGGCCGCCTTCGACGCGCCCGAGACCCGCAGGGTCACGCTCGCGGCGATCTCCCCCTTGGCGAGGATGCGGATGCCGTCCCGGCGGGTCTTGATCAGCCCGGAAGCGACCAGCGCCTCCTCGTCGATGGGCTGCTTGGGATCGATCTTGCCCGCGTCGATCGCCGCCTGCAGACGGCCCAGATTGAGCACGCGGTAGTTCTTGCGGAAGATGTTGTGGAAGCCGCGCTTGGGAAGGCGCCGGTAGAGCGGCATCTGGCCACCCTCGAATCCGAGCAGCGACACGCCGCTGCGCGACTTCTGGCCCTTCTGGCCCTTGCCTGAGGTCTTGCCGCGGCCGGAGCCGATGCCTCGGCCGACGCGCTTGCGGGGCCGTTTCGCACCGGGGTTGTCGCGGATTTCGTTCAACTTCATCGAATCGCTCCCGGCCTTCCCCTAGTCCCGCTCGTCCACGGAAACCAGATGCGCGACCTTGCGGATCATACCGCGTACCGCGGGCGTGTCCTCAAGCTCGCGGGTGCGGTGCATCTTGTTGAGCCCGAGCCCGATCAACGTCGCCCGCTGGTCCTTGGGACGGCCGATCGGGCTCCTGATCTGGGTGACGGTGACCGTCCCGGGCTTGTCGGCCTTCCTAGCCATTGGCCTCGGCTCCCGCCGCCTGGCTCCGGGTGTCCTCGCCGGCGCGGCGTCCGACGATATCGCTGACCTTCTTGCCGCGCCGCGCCGCGACGGAGCGCGGCGAATTGAGCCGCGACAACCCGTCGAAGGTCGCCTTGACCATGTTGTAGGGGTTGGCGGTGCCGATCGACTTGGCGACCACGTCGGCCACGCCCAGCGTCTCGAAGACCGCGCGCATCGGCCCGCCGGCGATAATGCCCGTTCCCGGCGGCGCGGCGCGCAGCACGACCCGTCCGGCGCCGAAGCGGCCGACGATATCGTGGTGCAGCGTGCGCCCTTCGCGCAGCGGCACGCGGATCAGCTTGCGCTTGGCCTGCTCGGTCGCCTTGCGGATCGCTTCCGGCACCTCGCGGGCCTTGCCGCTCCCGTAGCCGACGCGGCCCTTGGCGTCGCCCACCACCACCAGCGCGGCGAAGCCGAACCTGCGCCCGCCCTTCACCACCTTGGCGACGCGGTTGATGCTGACCAGCTTGTCGACGAGCTCGCTCTGCTCCGAATCTTCGGAGCGCCGGTTACCGCGGTCGGATCGGGGATTTCGTGCCATCGTCAAATCCTCAGAACGCCAGACCGCTTTCGCGGGCCGCGTCGGCGAGGGCCTTCACCCTGCCATGATAAACATAGGAGCCGCGGTCGAAGACGACTTCCTTGACCCCGTTGGCGATCGCGCGCTCGGCGACCAGCCGGCCGATCGTCGTCGCCGCTTCCTTGTCGGCGCCGCTCTTGAGGCTCTCGCGCAGCTCCTTTTCCAGGCTGGAGGCCGCGGCCAGAGTGCGACCGGCGCGGTCGTCGATCACCTGGGCCGAAATGTTCCTGTTCGACCGGAAGACCGACAGCCGCGGGCGGTCTTCGTTGCGACGCTTGAGCCGCCGCCGCACCCTGGCGCGACGCTTCGCGGCGATTTCGGACACGTTTGCCATCGAACGCCCTTACTTCTTCTTGCCTTCCTTGCGGACGATGATCTCGTTCGCATAGCGGATACCCTTGCCCTTGTACGGCTCCGGCTTTCGATAGGCCCGGATCTCGGCGGCGACCTGGCCGACCTGCTGGCGGTCGATGCCGGAGACCGCGATGTGGGTGGGCCGTTCGCAGGCGATTTCGATTCCGTCGGGGATCGCGTGCCGGACCTCGTGGCTGTAGCCGAGCTGAAGGACGAGCTCCCTGCCCTCGACCGCCGCGCGGTAGCCGACGCCGGTGATTTCGAGCTCGACCTTGAAGCCCTCGCTGACGCCGGTAACGATGTTCTGCAAGAGGCTCCGCGTCGTCCCCCACATCGCGCGGGCGCGCTTGGATTCGCCGCGCGGCGCCACCGTCAGCTTGCCGTCTTCCTGGGTCAGCTCGACATCGTCGGACAGCGTCATCGACAGCGCGCCGAGCTTCCCCTTCGCGTTGATCTCGCGTCCGGCGACCGCCACCTCGACGCCCGCCGGCAGCGTGACCGGTACCTGTCCCACTCTCGACATGCCGCCTCCTAAAACACCATGCAGAGGACCTCGCCGCCGACATTGGCGGCACGGGCCTCGCCGTCGGACATCACGCCCTGCGGGGTGGACAGGATCGAGATGCCGAGTCCGTTATAGACCGGCGAGAGGTCCTTGATCTTGGAATAGACCCGCCGCCCGGGCTTGGAGACCCGTCGGATCTCGCGGATCACGGGCTCGCCGTCGTGGTATTTCAGCTCGATCCGCAGTTCGGAAATCCCCTTCTTCAGCTCGCTCTCGCTGTAGCCGCGGATGAATCCTTCGCGCTGGAGCACGTCGAGCACGTTCGCGCGCAGCCTGGAGGCGGGCGTGTCGACGGCCGACTTGTGCGCCCGCTGACCGTTGCGGATACGGGTCAGCATATCGCCGAGGGGATCGCTCATCGTCATCGCCGCGATCCTCCTACCAGCTCGACTTGACCATGCCGGGGATCAGCCCGAACGCGGCGAGCTCGCGCAGCGCGATCCTGGAGATGCGGAACTTGCGGTAGTAGCCGCGCGGCCGCCCGCTCAACTCGCAGCGGTTCCGGATCCGCACCGGCGAGCCGTTGCGATTCATCTTGGCGAGCCTGAGGCGCGCGTTGAACCGCTCCTCCATCGGCAGGTCGCGGTCGTTCGCGATCTCCTTCAACGCCTTGCGCTTGCCCGCGTCCCGGGCGGCCAGCCGCTTGCGCTTGTTGTTTCTCTCTACGGCGCTTTTCTTCGCCATTCGTTCGTTCCCGATCCTTTACCTCAGTTCACGAAGGGAAACTGAAATCCCCTGAGCAGCGACCTCGCCTCCTCGTCGGTCCCCGCGGTGGTGACGACGATGACATCCATGCCCCGCATCTGGTCGACCGCGTCGTAATCGATCTCGGGGAAGACGATCTGCTCCTTCAACCCCATCGCGTAGTTGCCGTTGCCGTCGAAGCTGTTCGGCGACAGTCCGCGGAAGTCGCGCACCCGCGGCAGGGCGATGGTGATCAGACGGTCGAGGAACTCGTACATCATCGCCCGCCTGAGCGTGACCTTCACGCCGACCGCCATGCCCTCGCGCAGCTTGAACTGGGCAACCGACTTGCGGGCGCGGATGACGATCGGCTTCTGGCCGGCGATCAGCGTCATGTCCCGGGAGGCCGCGTCGATTTTCTTGGAATCGCCGACCGCCTCGCCGACCCCCATGTTGAGGACGACCTTCTCCAGCCTCGGCACCTGCATGGCGTTGGCGTAGCCGAACTCCTCCCGCAGCGCGGGCCGGACGACCTGTTCGTAGTGTTCCTGAAGGCGGGCTGGCATCGTCTTCGTCCCTAGTCGATCAACTCGCCGGACGCCTTGGCGTAGCGTACCTTGCGGCCGTCCTCGAGCATCCTGAAACCGACGCGCGTCGGCTTGTCGGAAGCGGGGTCGAGCAGCGCCACGTTGGAAACGTGGATCGGGGCTTCCTTCTCCACGATGCCGCCGGTCTGCGTCTGACTAGGACGGGTGTGGCGCTTGACGATGTTGACCCCCTGGACGATCAGCCGCCCTTCCCTGGGCATCGCCTTGAGCACGCTGCCGCGCTTTCCCTTGTCGCGCCCGGTCAGCACGATCACGTTGTCTCCCTTGCGGATCCGCTTGATCCGGCCGCCCTTCGCCGCCCGTCCCATGTCACAGCACCTCCGGCGCAAGCGAGATGATCTTCATGTATTGCTTGGCGCGCAGCTCGCGGGTCACGGGGCCGAAGATGCGCGTGCCGATAGGCTCGCCGGCGGCGCTGATGAGGACGGCGGCGTTGCGGTCGAACCGGATAGCGGTGCCGTCGGGCCGGCGGATCTCCTTGGCGGTACGGACCACCACCGCCCGGTGGATGTCGCCCTTCTTCACGCGGCCGCGCGGGATCGCCTCCTTGACGGAAACCACGATTACGTCGCCGACCGACGCCCAGCGGCGCCTGGAGCCGCCCAGAATGCGGATGCACTGCACCCGGCGGGCGCCCGAGTTATCCGCTACGTCGAGATTGCTTTCGGCCTGAATCATACCGTCCTCACGTCGCCGAGGCCGCGCCCGCCTCGTCGATCACTTCCCACCGCTTGGACCGGGACAGCGGCCGGCACTCGCGGATGCGCACCACGTCGCCTTCCTTGCAGCGGTTCCCGGCGTCGTGCGCCGTGAACTTGCCCGACCGGCGGACGATCTTCTTGTAGATCGGGTGCCGCACGCGGCGTTCAACCCGGACCACCACGGTCTTGTCCATCTTGTCGCTGACCACGACACCTTGCAGAACGCGTCTCGGCACCGCTCAGCCCTCCTTTTCGGCCGCGCGGCGGCGCTCGTTGACGATGGTCTGGATGCGCGCGATGTCGCGCCTGACCTCGCGCACGCGGGACGTGGCCTCGAGCTGCCCGCTGGCGCGCTGAAAGCGGAGGTTGAGCGCTTCCTTGCGGAGCGACCTCAGCTGTTCGGTGAGCTCGTCGGGCGTTTTCTGCCTGACTTCGGCGGCCTTCATGGTCAACTGCCTCCCGCCAGGCGCTGCACGAAGCGCACGGGGATCGGCAGCTTCGCCGCGGCGAGGGACAGCGCGCTGCGAGCGACATCGTCGGGGACGCCGTCGATCTCGAACATGATCCGGCCCGGCTTCACCCGGCACGCCCAGTATTCGGGCGTGCCCTTGCCCTTGCCCTGGCGCACCTCGGCCGGTTTCTGCGACACCGGAACATCGGGGAAGATGCGGATCCAGACACGGCCGGAGCGCTTCATGTGGCGCGTGATCGCGCGCCGCGAGGCCTCGATCTGGCGCGCGGTGACGCGGCCCGGCCCCATCGCCTTCAGCCCGTAGGCGCCGAAATTGAGGGTCGTGCCGGCCTTGGCGTTGCCGTGAATCCGGCCCTTGTGGGCCTTTCTGAATTTCGTTCGCTTCGGGCTCAGCATCGCTCGGTACCCCTGGTGCCGCCTAGCGGGCGGTCTGCATTTCCTGGTTGGTCCTGTCGAGCGCCATCGGGTCGTGGGCCATGATCTCGCCCTTGAAGACCCAGACCTTGACGCCGCAGGTGCCGTAGGTGGTCCGCGCCGTCGCGATCCCGTAATCGACATTGGCGCGCAGCGTGTGCAGCGGCACCCGGCCCTCGCGATACCACTCCATCCGCGCGATCTCGGCCCCGCCGAGGCGGCCGCCGCAATTGATCCGGATGCCTTCGGCGCCGAGACGCATCGCCGACTGGACCGCGCGCTTCATCGCGCGGCGGAACGCGACCCGGCGTTCGAGCTGCTGCGCGATGTTCTCCGCCACCAGCTTGGCGTCGATCTCCGGCTTGCGGAACTCGACGATGTTGATGTGGACGTCGGAATCGGTCATCCGCGAGACGTCCTGGCGGAGCTTCTCGATATCGGCGCCCTTCTTGCCGATCACCACGCCGGGCCGCGCCGAATGGATCGTCACCCGTGCCTTTTTGGCGGGCCGCTCGATGACCACCCGGCTGACGCCGGCCTGGGACAGGCGCTTGAACAGGTAGTCCCGCAGCTTGAGATCCTCGTGCAGCAGGTCGCCGTACTGCGTATCGGCGTACCACCGCGAATCCCAGGTGCGGTTGATACCGACCCTGAGCCCTACCGGATTGACCTTCTGACCCATCAGGCGTTTTCCTCGTCTTCCCCGCGTTCGCGTACCACGACGGTCAGGTTGCTGAACGGTTTTTCCAGCCGCCCGACGCGCCCCCGCGCGCGCGCGCGAAACCTTTTCATCACGAAGCTGCGCCCGACATGGGCCTCGGCCACAACGAGCCGGTCGACATCGAGCTGATGGTTGTTCTCCGCGTTGGCGATCGCCGATTGCAGCACCTTGCGGACATCCTTCGCGACGCGCCGACGCGAAAATGCGAGCGCGGTGAGCGCCTGCGAGGCATCCATGCCACGGATCATCCGCGCAACGAGGTTGAGCTTGCGCGGGCTGACATGGATCGCCTTGAGATAGGCCATCGCCTCATTCTCGTCCAGGCGCGGCGGTGCCGACGGCTTGCCCATCTCAACCCCGCCTGGCGCGCTTGTCGGCCGCGTGGCCGTGATAGGTGCGCGTCATCGCGAATTCGCCGAACTTGTGGCCGACCATGTTCTCGGTCACCAGAACGGGCAGGAATTTCTGCCCGTTGTGGACGCCGAAGGTGAGGCCGACGAACTGCGGCAGGATCGTCGAGCGCCGGGACCATGTCCTGATGATCTCCTTGCGCCCGGACTCGCGGACCCTCTCGGCTTTCTTCAGCAGATAGCCGTCCACGAAGGGCCCTTTCCAAACCGAACGAGACACCGTCTGCCCCCTCTATCTCTTGTGACGCCGGCGCATGATGAGCGAGTCGCTCTTCTTCTTGCCGCGCCGCGTCCGCTTGCCCTTGGTCGGCACGCCCCAGGGCGTCACCGGGTGGCGGCCGCCGGAACTCCGCCCCTCGCCGCCGCCGTGCGGATGGTCGACCGGGTTCATCGCGACGCCGCGTACCGAAGGCCGCTTGCCGAGCCAGCGGTTCCGCCCGGCCTTGGCCTTCTTGATGTTCTGGTTGTCCGAATTGGATACCGCGCCGATCGTCGCCATGCAGCGCGCCGGCACCATCCGCGCCTCGCCGGAGGTCAGGCGAAGCTGGGCATAGCCCGAATCCTTGCCGACCAGCTGGGCGTAGGTGCCCGCCGCGCGCGCGATCTGGGCGCCCTTGCCGGGGCGCATCTCGATATTGTGGACGATCGTCCCGACCGGGATGTTCTCCATCGGCATCGCGTTGCCGGGCTTGACGTCCACCGAGCGACCGGCGACCACCACGTCGCCGACGGCGAGGCGCTGCGGGGCGACGATGTAGCTCTGTTCCCCGTCCTCGTATTTGAGCAGGGCTATGAAAGCCGACCGGTTGGGATCGTACTCGATGCGTTCGACCGTGGCGGGAACGTCGAACTTGCGGCGCTTGAAGTCGATCTTGCGGTAAAGCCGCTTGTGGCCGCCGCCGCGCCGCCTGGCGGTGATCCGTCCCGCGTTGTTGCGCCCGCCCTTGGACGACAGGCCCTCGGTCAGCTTCTTGACCGGGCGTCCCTTCCACAGCTCCGAGCGGTCGACGAGAATCAGCCCGCGCTGCGAGGACGTGATCGGGTTGTACTTCTTGAGCGCCATCGCCTAGACCCCCGTCGTCACGTCGATCGACTGGCCTTCGGCGAGCGAGACCATGGCCTTCTTGTAATCCGGCCGCTTTCCGACGCGGCCGCGGAAGCGCTTCACCTTGCCCTTCTGTCGGATCGTGTTGACCGCGGTGACCTCGACGTCGAACAGCTTCTCCACCGCCGCCTTGATCTCCGGCTTGGTGGCGTCGAGCGGCACGCGGAAGGTGACCTGGTTGTGCTCGCTCGCCATCGTCGACTTCTCGGTGATGACCGGCGAGCGCAGGAGCTCGCAGGCGCGGCCCTCGGAGACCCGTACGGGACCGGTGCGCTTCATGACAGGCGCTCCTCGAGATGGGTCACCGCGTCGCGCGTCAGCACCAGCGTATCGCGCCGCAGGATGTCGTAGACGTTGGCGCCCTGCTGCGGCAGCACGTCGATATTGGGCAGGTTGGCGGCGGCGCGGGCGAAGTTCGCGTCGAGTTCCGGCCCGTCGATGATCAGCGCGGAGGTCCAGCCGAGAGCGGCGATCCGCTCGGCGAGCGCGGCGGTCTTGTGATCGTCCGCCTTGGCAGCGTCGAGGACGATCAGCCGCCCCTCCTCGCGCTTGCTCGACAGCGCGGAGCGCAGGGCGAGCCGGCGCACCTTCTTGGGCAGCTTGTGGGCGTGGCTGCGCGGCTTGGGCCCGAAGGTCACCGCGCCGCCCGCGAACTGGGGCGACCGCCGGCTGCCGTGACGGGCGCGTCCGGTGCCCTTCTGCTTGTAGGGCTTGGCGGTGGTCCCGCGAATCTCGCTGATGCCCTTGGTGTTGTGGGTGCCGGCACGGCGCTTGGCGCGCTGCCAGTTGACGACGCGCGCGAGGATGTCGCCCCGCACCGGCGCGGCGAAGACCGGATCGGCGAGCTCGATCGAGCCCGCTTTCTCGTTGTCCAGGGTCACGACATCAGCCTTCATCGTCGTTCCCTTTCTCTTCCGGGGCCGCCTGTTCCGGCGTCTCTTCCTCCGGCGCGGTTTCTTCCGGGGCGGCCCTCACTGCGCCGGGGAACGGCAGGCCGTCGGGCGCCGGGCGCTTCTTCGCGTCGGAAACCAGCACGTAACCGCCCTTGGCGCCGGGCACCGCGCCGGCGACCAGGATCAGCCCGCGATCCGCGTCGGTCGAATGGATCTCAAGATTCTGCACCGTGGTCCGCGCATCGCCGAGATGTCCGGCCATCTTCTTGCCCTTGAAGACCTTGCCGGGATCCTGGCTGTTGCCGGTCGAGCCGTGGCTGCGGTGACTGATGGAAACGCCGTGCGAGGCTTCCAGCCCGCCGAAATTGTGCCGCTTCATGGCGCCGGCGAAACCCTTGCCGATGCTGGTGCCGACGACATCGACATGCTGGCCGGCGACGAAATGATCCGCGGTCAACTCGGCGCCCACGTCGATCACCGCGTCGTCGGAAACGCGGAACTCGGCGAGCTTGCGCTTCGGCTCGACCCTGGACTTCGCGAAATGCCCGCGCATCGGCTTCGAGACGTTCTTGACCTTGGCCGCGCCGACGCCGAGCTGGAGCGCGGTATAGCCGTCGCTTTCCGCCGTCTTGACCGCGACGACCTGACAATTGTCGACCTTGAGCACGGTCACCGGCACGTGCGATCCGTCGTCGCGGAACGCGCGCGTCATGCCGAGCTTCTGGGCTATCAGACCGGTCCGCATCGATCCGTCCTCAGAGCTTGATCTCGACGTCGACGCCGGCGGCGAGGTCGAGCTTCATCAGCGCGTCGACCGTCTGCGGCGTCGGATCGATGATGTCGAGCAGCCGCTTGTGGGTGCGGATCTCGAACTGTTCGCGCGACTTCTTGTCGATATGCGGCGAGCGCAGCACGGTGTACTTCTCGATCCGCGTCGGCAGCGGGATCGGGCCGCGCACCTCGGCGCCGGTGCGCTTGGCGGTGTTGACGATCTCGCCGGTCGACTGGTCGAGGACCCGGTGATCGAACGCCTTGAGGCGGATGCGTATGTTCTGGTTGTCCATTGTCGGCTCTCCGCCCCGGCCCGGGTGCTTACTCTATGATCTGCGCGACGACGCCGGCGCCGACGGTGCGCCCGCCCTCGCGGATCGCGAACCGGAGACCCTCGTCCATCGCGATCGGAACGATCAGCTCGACGTCCATCGACACATTGTCCCCCGGCATCACCATCTCCGTCCCCTCCGGCAACGCGACCTGACCCGTAACGTCCGTCGTCCGGAAGTAAAACTGCGGACGGTAGTTCGAGAAGAACGGCGTGTGACGGCCCCCCTCCTCC
>JAJEHI010000130.1 GCA_022823775.1 Defluviicoccus sp.
GAGGCCGCGGCCTTCATGGCGAAGCTCCGGTCGATCCTCCGCTATCTCGGCACCTGCGACGGCAACATGCAGGAGGGGTCGCTGCGCGCCGACGTCAACGTGTCGGTGCGGCGCCCCGGCGGGGACCTCGGCACGCGCTGCGAGATCAAGAACCTGAACTCGATCCGCTTCATCCGCGAGGCGGCCGCATACGAGGCGAGGCGCCAGATCGAGGTCATCGAGGACGGGGGCAGCATCGAGCAGGAAACCCGTCTGTTCGATACCGAGCGCGGCGTCACCCGGCCGATGCGTAGCAAGGAGGAGGAGCACGACTACCGTTACTTCCCCGACCCCGACCTGATGCCGCTAGTGTTGACCCAGGACTATGTCGACGGGATTAAGGCAAGCCTGCCGGAGCTTCCAGACGCGAAGAAGGCGCGGTTCGTGGAGGAGCTGGGTCTGCGGGAGGAGGATGCGGAAGTGCTGGTGGCTGATCGCGAGAGTGCAGAATTCTTCGAGGAGGTCGCTCAGGGGCGCGATGCAAAGGTCGCCGCAAACTGGGTGATCCACGACCTGTTCGGCGCACTCAACAAATCCGGGCGCTCCATCCGCGAAAAGGCAATAACCGCAGCGAAATTGGGCGTTCTGATCGACCTGATCCAAGCAGGAACCATATCGGGGCGCGTCGCCAAGGAAGTATTCGAAATGATGTTCGACACCGGGCGGGATGCCCGGTCGATCGTCGAGGAACGCGGGCTCGAACAGGTGAGCGACACCGGCGCGATCGAAGAGATCGTGGATGCCGTCCTCGCCGGACATGCCGACAGGGTCGCCGAGTACCGGAGCGGCAAGACCAAGCTGCTGGGGTTCTTCGTCGGCCAAGCGATGAAGGCGAGCCAGGGGAAGGCCAACCCGAAGACGGTCAACGAGATTTTGCGCGCGAGGCTCGACGGAGAGCAGGGGAGGGACGAATGATCGATTGCTACACATGGCCCACGCCGAACGGGCACAAGGTCCACATCATGCTGGAGGAGTGCGGCCTCGAATGGGCGGTGCACCCGATCAACATCCAGGAAGGCGATCAGTTCGAGCCCGACTTCCTCAGGATCAGCCCGAACAACAAGATGCCCGCCATCGTCGACCGCGACGGTCCGGGCGGCAAGGAGATCGCGGTCTTCGAGACCGGCGCGATCCTGATCTACCTTGCCGACAAGACGGGCCGGTTCATGCCGAGCGAGCCGCACGCGCGCTACGACACGCTGCAATGGCTGATGTGGCAGATGGGCGGCATCGGGCCGATGCTGGGCCAGGCGCACCACTTCCATTCCTACGCGCCCGAGCGGTTCGAGCGCGACAAGCTGCAATACGGCATCGACCGCTACGTCAACGAGGCGAACCGGCTTTACGGCGTGCTGGAGAAACGGCTGGAAGGGCGCGACTGGGTGGCGGCGGATGCGTACACCGTCGCCGACATGGCGATTTTCCCGTGGGTCCGCTACCCCGAGCGGCAGGGCGTCGACATCGGGGGCTTCCCCAATGTGAAGCGCTGGCGCGACGGAATTTGGGCGCGCCCGGCGGTCGAGCGCGCGCTGGAGACGCTCGCCGACCATGCGCGCCGGGGGCCCGGCTATTCCGACAAGGCGTGGGAACTGCTCTACGGCAAGACCCAGGTAGCGCAGGGCGAGCCCGTTTCAGATTGAACCGTTCCCGTCCCGCGTCCCTCGATACGGCCCTTCGGGTCTACTCGGGATGAGGGGGATTTCCTGGCCTCCCGAAACCCTTTCCTCATCCTGAGTAGCGGCGAAGCCGCGTATCGAAGGACACACATCGGCCGCGTCAGCGCTTCCAACCGGAACGGATACGCCCCAGGGGCCCACCAATAGACGCCGGGAAAGATCCGGTACTTCACCCGCGCCCGGTATTCCGCCCGGTTCCCGGCGTCCCTAAGGATTCGCCGCGATCAGGCCTTCGATCTCGTCCTCGTTCATCTGGAAGCGGAACTGCTCGTTCCGCATCCGCACGCGCTGGATCGAGACCTCGCGGATCGCGCGTGTCATCCGCTCGAGGTCGTCGCCGGTCCGCGCCGCCCGGGCGGCGTCGGCGGCGGCGTCCTCGTAATGGTCCTTCTCGTCGTCGTGGATGATCTTCATCGCGGCTGCGAGCTTCTCCTCCAGCGGGCCGCCGGCGAGCTTCGATGCCTCGCGGAAGGTGCTCGCTCCGCCGCCTTCGGTGAGCCCCATCGCGGCGACCAGGCAGGGATCGCCCGATTCGACGTAACGCCTGCGCATCTCGTTGAGCGTCACGTCTTCCGGGAGCTGCTCCGCGTCCTCCGGCGTGAGCTTGCGGCCGAGCACGAATTCCAGCACCTCGGCCAGCACGACGTAATGCTCGAACTCCTCGGTCATCATCCTGAGGGCGCCCAGCATGTCGCGCCGGTCGACCTCGCCGTCGAGCCCCCGGAATCGCTCGACGATCTCGCAGAACTCCATGTGGAGCCCGTTGGCGTACCCGTCCGTCGGGCCGTAGCCGATGACCGGGTTGAGCTCCTTGTAGACCGCCGAGCGCAAATAATGGATGTAGTCGTCCCGGCTCGGCGGGCCGGCGAAGAAGCGCCTGGTGATCTCGGCCTCGGCGTCCCAGAACGGTTTCGCGGCCGCGATCAGCGCGGCGGCACGGTCGGTCATTGCGGCCACCCCTTCCTGTTCGGGTCCCGATTAAGCCACGCGGCCCCTCGCTGTCAAAGCGCGGTATAGTGCGGGCCATGGCGACGCTGGAAGCCGAAATCGCGCCCGGGGCCGGGACGCGCCGCGACCTCGTCGGGATGTCGCGCGAGGAGATGGGCGCGGCGCTCGCCGAACTCGGCCTGCCCGCCTTCCGCACCAAGCAGGTCTGGCACTGGATCTACTGCCGGGGCGCGACCGGGTTCGACGCGATGACGACGCTCGCCAAACCCCTGCGCCGAACGCTGGCGGAGCGTTTCACGATCTCGCGGCCCGCCGTCTCGAGAGCGCAGGTCTCGGCCGACCGCACGCGCAAATGGCTGGTGGGCTTCGGGGACGGCAGCGAGGCCGAGACGGTGTTCATCCCGGAGGAGGACCGGGGCGCGCTCTGCGTTTCCTCGCAGGTCGGCTGCACGCTGAACTGCTCGTTCTGCCACACCGGAACCCAGCCCTGGGTGCGCAACCTCGCCGCCGGCGAGATCGTCGGCCAGGTCATGCTGGCGCGCGACGCGCTGGGTGAGTGGCCGACGGCGGAGAACGGGCAGAGGCTCTTGTCCAACATCGTCCTGATGGGGATGGGCGAGCCGCTCTACAACTACGACAACGTCGTCAAGGCGATGAACATCGTCATGGACATGGAGGGGATCGCGATTAGCCGGCGGCGGATCACGCTCTCGACCGCGGGCGTGGTGCCCCGGATCGCCGACGTCGGGCGCGACCTAGGCGTCCGGCTCGCGATCTCGCTGCACGCGGTGACCGACGAGCTGCGCGACGCGCTGGTGCCGCTCAACCGGCGCTATCCCATCGCCGATCTGCTGGCGGCCTGCCGCGACTATCCCGGCGGGCGCAACGCGCGGCGGATCACCTTCGAGTACGCGATGCTCAAGGGGGTCAACGATTCCGAGGCGGACGCGCGCGCGCTGGTCCGGCTGGTGCGCGGCATCCCGGCCAAGATGAACCTGATCCCGTTCAACCCGTGGCCCGGGGCGCCCTACGAATGCTCCACGCCGAGGGCCATCGAACGCTTCGCGGCGATCGTCAACCGCGCCGGCTACGCGTCCCCGGTCCGCACCCCGCGCGGCCGCGACATCCTCGCCGCCTGCGGCCAACTCAAGTCCGAGAGCGTGCGCGTGCGTGCGGGCGCGCGGGCGGGTCGAGGCGCGTCGCGCCGCCCGGCCGTCGCTGGGGCGGCCCCCTCACCCTGACCCTCTCCCCGCTGGGGAGAGGGGACTCGCTCGCTGCCTCCTCG
>JAJEHI010000140.1 GCA_022823775.1 Defluviicoccus sp.
GGGCGGGGGTGCCGGCGGCGGCCGCTTCGCCGGCTTCGGGGGCATGTCGGCTGCGGGCTCCGCCCCGTCCCCGGGGGCGAGCCGTTGCGCGTCCCCGACCGCGGCCTCGAACAGCGCGCGGTCGGCGGCGCTCGGCTCGCGGCTACGCCGCCGGGCCGGCATCGCATACCACGACGTGGAGCGTCCTCGGGCCGTGCACGCCGATCTGGAGGATGCGCTCGATGTCGCTCGACCGCGACGGGCCGGTGATCAGGGTCACGTTGCGCGGCATCGGCGCGCCGCCGGCGCGGAGCAGCGCGAACGCGTCCTCGTAGGCGCCGACGATGCACCCGGCGTCGACCACCGCGACATGAGTATCGGTCAGGAAGTGGAGCGCGTTGGCGATGTCGGGGCCGGAGCGGACCATCAGCGTCCCGGTCTCGGCGATGCCGGCGACGGTGCCGGTGATCGAGACCGCGTCCCCGGCGTCGGGCACGCCCCGACGCAGCCCGGCCACGCGGTCGAGGCCGCAGCCGTCGAGCATGGGGTCCTCGGAGGCGACGACGGGTCCGGCCGCGCCGAGCTCGCGGAGAAAGCGCTCGATCTCGCCGCCGACCTCGGACCGGGCCTTCACGGTGGCATGGCTGACCCCGGCCGCGTCGAGCCCGCCGTAGAAGCGCTGGCGCAGCTCCGCCGGGCCGCCCCGCCCCCTCGCGGGGATCGGTCCGGGCGCCACCTCGGCCGCCGGGCCGGGGTTGGCGGCGCGGATTTTCGCCAGGATGTCGTCGCGCGCCGCGCTCATTTGCCGCGCCGCCGGTGCCACTTGCCGACGAAGGTCCCGCCCTCGGGAACCGGGAGGTCGCGCCCGCCCGTCCACTTCCCGGCGAAGGGCAGGCGGGTGAGGCGGCCGCGCCCCATCGCCATCAGGCGGAGCATCCGGCCTCCGATCGCGCCCGCCGTCCGGTAGGCCCACGGCCAGGCGGTGAGCGTCGACCAGGCGAACAGGCCCCAGCGCAGGACCTTCGGTCCGAGATGGGCCTGGAAGGCGTCCTCCCGCCACATGCGCAGCAGCCGCGGCAGCGGGATGCGGACCGGGCAGACCCCCTCGCAGGCGCCGCAGAAGGACGACGCCTCGGGCAGGTGCTTCGATTTCTCCAGCCCGGAGAGCGCGGGCGTCAGCACCGAACCCACCGGGCCGGCATAGACCGCGCCGTAGGCATGCCCGCCGACCGCGCCGTAGACCGGGCAGACCGTCTGGCAGGCGCCGCAGCGGATGCAGCGCAGGATCTCCCGCTTGGGGCCGGCGAGGAGGTCGCCGCGGCCGTTGTCCACCAGCACGACGTGGAAGTTCTCCGGCCCCGCCGCGTCGTCCGCGCGCTTCGCGCCGGTGGCGAAGGTGGTGTAGGCGGAAATCTCCTGGCCCGTCGCCGAGCGCGCGAGCACACGGATCAGGGTGAGCGCCTCCTCGACCGTGCCGAGCGCCTTCTCGATCCCGGTGACCACGACATGGGTGCGCGGCAGGGACTGGGCGAGGTCGCCGTTCCCCTCGTTGGTGACGATCGCGACGGAGCCGGTCTCGGCGATCAGGAAGTTGGCGCCGGTAATCCCGACATCGGCGCGGAGGAATACGTCGCGCAGCGCGCCCCGCGCCTCGTCGGTGATCGCGCGGGCCTCCTCGAGCGGGCGGTCTTCCGGCAGGGTGTCGTGCGCGCCGCGGAAGGTCTCGGCGAACTGGTCCTTGGTCAGGTGGATCGCCGGAATGACGATATGGCTCGGTGTCTCGTCGCGGAGTTGCAGCACGTATTCGCCGAGATCGGTCTCGACCGTATCGAACCCGGCGTCGATCAGCGCCGCGTTCAGGCGGATCTCCTCCGAGACCATGGACTTGCCCTTGGCGACGGTCTTCGCCCCCGCCTCGCGGCAGATCCGGGCGACCGCCGCGCAGGCCTCGGCGGCGTCGCGGCACCAGTGGACCTCGCCGCCGTTGGCGACGACGTTCTCCTCGAACCGCTCGAGATTGCCGGCCAGGTTGGCGAGCGCGCCGTTGCGGATGTCCCGCGCGGCATCGCGCAGCGCCTCGAACTCGGGAAGCTTCGAGACCGTTTCGGCGCGGCCCGCGCGGGCATCGCGCTGCAGCCGGTGGAGCGCGCCGAGAAGGGTCTCGTCGCGCCGCGCGGCGGCGACGTTCTCGGGGAAGCGCGCGCTGTCGGCCTGCATCGTCAGCCTTCCCCGCCGTCGAGAATCTCCGCCACGTGGCGCGCGCCCACCGCCGAGCCCCGGCGCGACAGCCTCCCCTCGATATGGAGCAGGCAGCCGAGGTCGCCGCCGACCACCGCGTCCGCGCCGGTGGCCTCGATGGAGTCGATCTTCTTGTCGGCCATGGCTTCCGAGATCGCCGGGTACTTGACGCAGAACGTGCCGCCGAAGCCGCAGCAGATGTCGGACCCCTCCATCTCGCGCAGCTCCGGTCCGCCAGCCGCGGCGAGGAGCGCGCGGGGCTGTTCGCGGATGCCGAGCTCGCGCAGCCCGGAACAGGAATCGTGATAGGTGACGCTGCCCGACGGCGGGCGGGCGGCTTCCGGGCGCCAGCCCGCCACCCGGGCGAGGAAGTCGACCAGCTCGTACGTCCTGCCGGCGAGCGCGGCGGCCTTGCCGGCCCATTCCGGATCGTCGGCGAGGAGGTCGGGGAAATGCCGGACGAACATCGCGCCGCACGACCCCGACGGGACGACGACATGCTCGAACCCGTGGAACGCGGCCACCGCGCGGCGCGCGCCGCGCCGGGCGGCCTTGCGGTCGCCGCTGTTGTAGGAGGGCTGGCCGCAGCAACTCTGCGCGCGCGGCACCTCGACCCGGTAGCCGGCGCGCTCGATCAGCCGCGCCGCGGCGAAGCCCACCGAGGGCCTGAACAGGTCCACCAGGCAGGTCGCGAAGAACCCGACCGTCGGACGTTCCCGCGCCGTTTCCGTCATACCCCGGCCGCCTTCTCCCCTGGCACGGGCAGGAGCACATAGTAGCGCCCCGGCGATTTCATGCGACCGGCGCGTTCCTCGGCGTCGAGCCCCGCGCCCCAGAACAAATCTCCCCGCACCGCGCCCCGGATGGCGCCGCCGGTGTCCTGCGCGACGGCGAGCCGGCGCAGCGGGCGCGCGGTATCCAGCGGATCGACGGTATCGATCCAGAGCGGCGCGCCGAGCGGCAGGAAGCGGCGGTCGACGGCGAGGCTCCGGCCCGGCGTCAGCGGCACGCCCTGGGTGCCTATGGGCCCTTCGCCCGGGACCTCGCGGAAGAACACGTAGGACCGGTTCCGGTCCATGATCCGGCGCTGCTCCCCGGGGTTCGCGTGCAGCCAGTCGCGGATCGACTGGAGCGTGACTTCCTCGCGGTCGAGCGCGCCTTCGGCCGCCAGCACGCGTCCGATCGCGGTGTAGGGACGGCCGTTGGCGGCGGCGTAGCCGAGGCGCAGGATCTCGCCGTCCGGCAGCCGCACCCGCCCCGATCCCTGGATCTGCAGGAAGAACGCCGCGATCGGATCGGCGACCCAGACGATCTCGATTCCCTCGCCGTCGAGCGCGCCGTCGACGATCTGGGCGCGGTCGTAATAGGGCTGGAGCCGTCCTCCCTCGACCCGCCCGGCGAGGCGTTCGTCGCCGAACTGCTTGCCGAAGTCCGACAGGCGGACGGTCACCAAATCCTTCGGCCTCGTATAGAGCGGCACGGGAAAGGCGTCGCTCCGATGGAGCGCGCCGGCTAGCTCGGGCTCGTAGTAGCCGGTGATCAGGCCGGAATCGCCGTCGGCGCCGACCACCTGGAACGGTCTGAACCGGCGCTCGAAGAATTCCCGCGCGGCGCCGTCCTCGATTTGCCCGGCTTCCTCGCAGACCGACCGCCAGTCCTCCGGACGGCCGAACCGTTCTTTCCCGTCCTCGACCTCCGTGGGATAGCCGAGCGGTTTGGCGCAGCTCCGTCTGAGCGCGGGCAGCACGTCAGCGTGCCGGTCTTGGGTCCAGCCGGGTAGCTCCGCGAAGGAGACCGGCTTGAGGACGGGGAGATCGGCGGGCTCCTCGTCGGGAGCGCAGCCGGGCGCGCCGGCGACCATCAGGGCCGTCAGCGCCGCCGAAACGCCAAGCCGGGCCGCGCGGACGCGCCGGCCGCGGGCGCGCGGAAGGGGACGCGTCTCAGTTGGAGCTCCGCGTCTCAACCAGCTTCCAGTTGGGATCGCGGGAACGGGTGTTGCGGGCGAACGTCCAGATATCCGTCACGTCGGTGACCTGGGTGGGATCCCCCTCGATCGCCTCGCCGTCGGCATCGCGGGTCACGTTGACCTGCTCGGAGACGAAGGTGACGGTGACGAATGCGTTGCGGCCGCTCATCTCGGCCTCGACGATGTCGGCCGACTTGATGCCGACGACCGTGGTCTCCAGCGTCTCGGCGGCATCGAGGCGCTGGCGGATGGCGTGTTCGAAGTTCTCGAACACCTCGTCGTTGAGCAGCGCGCGGAGCGTGCCCGTGTCGGCGGTCGCGAACGCGTGGACGATCGCCTCGAACGCGGCCCGGGCGCCTTCCTCGAACGCAGGCGGATCGAAATCGGGGTCGGCTGCCCGAATCCGGGCGACGCCGCGCGCCACCGGATCGTCGGGCTCCGCCGGTTCGAAATCCGCGTCGTCGTCGAAGTCCGGCTCGTCGTTCGCCGCGCTGCGGTCGGGCAGCTCGATGACGTTGGCCTCGGGCTCGGCTTCGCGGCTCCGCTGTGACATGTTGTCGGGCGGGCGGGACTGGTGCCCCGTCCGGCGGCCCAGAACGCCGCGCAGCCTGAATACCAGGAACGCCGCGATCATCGCGAAGAAGATTATGTCGAGGAACTGGAAGCCTTCCATGGACGCGTCCTTTGACGCCTCGCCCCCGCGGCTCTCCGTGAGACCGGACCGTCCCGATCGCGGATACGCGGCGCATGCGTCGGGCCAAGCCTTGCAGCGGGACTCCGTAAATAGGCCCAACACGGCCAAAGCGCAAGCGGGACGGTTCCGGAACGACGGGCCGAGCGACATACGGACCCGCCCGCCATGATCCTGATCCGCCACGGCCAGACGATCTTCAACGTGGTCTTCAGCGTGACCCGGATCGATCCCGGCGTGCCGGATCCTCTGCTCACCTCGCGCGGCCGGGGCCAGGCGCGCGATATCGCAACGGCCCTCGCGGGGGAGGGCGTGGAGCGAATCCTCGCGAGCCCCTACCGGCGGGCGATCCAGACCGCCGACACGGTGGCGCGCGCGCTCGGCGTTCCGCTGGCCGTCGTCCCGGAGATCCGCGAGCGCTTCAGCTTTTCCTGCGACGTCGGGACCCGGCGCTCCGAGCTCGCCCGCGCCTGGCCGGAGTACGAGTTCGGCCATCTGGAGGAGCGCTGGTGGCCGGCATCGGAGGAGAGCGAGGCGTCATTCGAGCGGCGCTGCGCCCGCTTCGCCGAGCGCATGGCCGACGACCCGGCCGGGCCGCGGACGGCCGCGATAACGCATTGGGGCGTCATACGCGCATTGACCGGCGAGCGCGTGACCAACGGCACCCTGGTCCGGCTCGACCCGCCGCCGCGCTGAACTTGTACCCCCGGACCTCCCGTGCTAGACGCCGCGCGGGCCGGTCGCGGGCGGCGCTGGGCCATCGCGGAACGAGGAGAGGCAGATGGCTGACGAATCCGTGGAACCCCGGCAGCAGGAGAACGGCGCCGCGGCCGCCGACCGGCCGATGCTCGCCATCGGCGCGCAGTACATCAAGGATCTCTCCTTCGAGAACCCGCTCGGACCCGAAGGCCTCGCGAAGCTGACCGAGAACCCCAAGGTCGAGGTCGAGGTCAACACCAGCGCCCGGCTGCTCGCCGAGAGCGCCTACGAAGTCTCGCTGTTCATCCGCGCCGAGGCGCAGAGCGGGGACGCGACGGCGTTCATCGTCGAGCTCACCTATGGCGGGATCGTGATCGTCGGCGAGGTGGCGGAGGAGGACATCCAGCCCCTGGTCCTGATCGAGGGGCCGCGCCATTTGTTCCCGTTCGCCCGCTCGGTCGTCGCCAACGTCACCCGCGACGGCGGCTTCCCGCCGATGATGATCGACCCGATCGACTTCGCCGCGCTCTACATGGAGAACGACGCCGCGCGCGCGGGCTTCGATATCTCCTGACCGCTCGCCCTCCCCCGGCCCCTCCCGCAAGCGGGAGGGGAGAAGGTAAGGAAGAGTCGACAGACGAGCCCCCTCTCCCCCACGGGGAGAGGGTCGGGGAGAGGGGGATACAGATATGCTTCAGTCGAGCCAGATCGGGGTCTTGATCTTCTTCAGGAACTCCGCGTGGGCGGCGGCTTCCTCTTCGCTGGGAGCGTGGCTGCGCGGCGGGCGGGGGGCGCGTTCTTCCCTTGTCGAGGTTTCGATCGCCGTGGCGGCGCCGAGGCCGAGCGAGGGCTGCCGGCCGCCGACCAGCTCGAGATAGACCTCGGCCAGCAGCTCGGCGTCGAGCAGCGCGCCGTGCTTGGTCCGCGCGGCGTTGTCGATGCCGAAGCGGCGGCACAGCGCGTCCAGGTTCGCCGGCGCGCCGGGGAACTTCCTGCGCGCGAGCCCGACGGTATCGATGGCGCGCGAATCCGGCAGCGGCTCCCGGTCGAGCCGGCCGAGCTCGGCGTTGAGGAACCCGAGGTCGAACTGCGCGTTGTGGATGACCAGCATGGACTCGCCGAGGAAGGAGAGCAGGCCGTCCGCCACGGCGGCGAACAGCGGCTTGTCCGCGAGGAATTCGTCGGACAGGCCGTGAATCTCGAACGCGCCCGGGGGCATCTCCCGCTCGGGATTGACGTAGGCGTGGAACGTCTCGCCCGACGGGATGTGGTTGACCAGCTCGAGGCAGCCGATCTCGACGATCCGGTCGCCGCCGTCAGGATCGAGACCGGTGGTTTCGGTATCGAGGACGATTTCGCGCATAACGGCCCGGCTGCGGCAGATGGGCGCGCGGCGGCCAGAACCTGCCGCGTCGCCGTGACAGCACTCTGACGATCCGTTCGAGTCGGCGCAAGGTAAAGCCGCGCCCGAGCCCGGTCTGGACCACGAATTCCGCCCGCCGGCGCTTCTCGCCGTCGGGCAGCTGGTTGGCGAGGATGCCGGCGAGGGTCTCTTCCGTCATGCCGGGCCGCGCGAGGACCCGCGCCCGCTGCAGGAAGGCGGGCGCGGTCGCCACGACCACCGCGTCGCATTGCCAGGCCATTCCGACCTCGAACAGCAGCGGTATGTCGAGCACGACGAGCCTCTCGCCCCGCGCGGCGGCGCGCCGCAGAAAGGCGCGCTGGACCCGGCGCACGCGCGGGTGGACGATGGCTTCCAGCCTGCGCAGAGCGTCGCCGTCCGCGAAGACACGCTCGCGCAGGACGGCGCAGTCGACCGCGCCGTCCTTCACCGCGCCCGGGAACGCCGCTTCCACCGCCGCAACCGCGCCGCCGCCCCTGGCCAGCAGCCCGTGCACCGCCGCGTCGGAATCGTAGACCGTCACGCCGAGGTCGCGGAACATGGCGGCCGTCGTCGTCTTGCCCATGCCGATCGAGCCGGTAAGCCCCACGATCATCATGCCCGTCAGCCCCGGAGGTCGGCGGCGACATGCGCTCTGAGCGCGTCGTCGACGGTGGGCTCCGCGCCGTACCAGCGGGCGAAGCCCGGCCGCGCCTGGTGGAGCAGCATTTCCAGCCCGTCCACCGCCCTCAGGCCCCGGGCGCGGGCGGCCGCGAGCAACCCGGTCTCGAGCGGCGTATAGACGATGTCGTTGACCACCGCGTCGTCCGGCAGCGCATCGAGCCGGATGTCGAGCGGTTCCCCGCCGGACATGCCGAGCGCCGTCGTGTTGACGAGGAAGCGCGCCCCGTCGAGCGCCTCTTCCCGCTCCTCCCAGCCGACCGCGACGACGGAAGGCCCGAACCGTTCGCCGAGGGCCTCGGCCCGCGCGACGGTGCGGTTGACCAGCCGGATCTCGCGCGCCCCCTCGTCCCGGAGCGCGGCGACGATCGCGCGCGCCGCCCCGCCGGCGCCCAGCACGACCGCCGTGATCCCGGCGCCCGACCAGACGCCGAGGCGGCCGCGCAGCGCCTCCACGAACCCGAACGCGTCGGTGTTGGTCCCCTCCAGCCTGCGGTCCTCGCGAACGAAGACCGTATTGACCGCGCCGATCCGCCGCGCGATCGCGTCGGTTTCGTCGACCGCGGCGAACGCCGCCTCCTTGTGCGGGATGGTCACGTTGGTCCCGGCGAAGCCTAGCGCCGACAGCGCGCGCAAAGCCTGTTCCACCCGGTCGGGCGGCACCGCGAACGGGATGTAGGCGCCGTCGATCCCGGCGCGCGCCAGCCAGAAATTGTGCAGGCGGGGCGAGCGCGAATGCCCGACCGGCCAGCCCATGACGCCAGCGATGACGGCCTTGCCGCTTATCGTCATCCGTTCATTCCGCGATCGTGCCACGGCGGCGGAGATACGCCAGGAGCGGGAGCAACGGCAAGCCGAGAATGGCGGCGTGGGAACCTTCGATGCGCTCGAAGAGCTGGATGCCGAGGCCTTCGACGCGGTAGGCGCCGGGACCGCCGAACGCGTCCCCGCCGACGCGGTCGAGATAATGCTCGATGAATCCGACGCCGAGATTCCTCACGGTGAGCCGCGCTTCTTCGGTTCCGCTCCAGACCTCGGCGCCGTCCTCCACGATGCTGGCCGCGCTCACCAGCCGGTGCGTCCGGGCGGCGAGGGCGGCGAGCTGCGCCGCCGCCTCGCCGCGGTCGGCCGGCTTGTCGAAGACGCGCGAGCCCTGCAGCAACACCTGATCGGCACCCAGCACGAGCCGTCCCGGTCGTCGGACGCTCCGCGCCTTCGCCTCGGCCAGACGCCCGGCGAGCGCGGCGCCGTCGATCCCGTCCGCGCGAAGAGCGCGTTTGGCGGCCTCCTCGTCCATGCCCGGATGCACCGCCTCGACCGGCACCCCGGCGTCCCGGAGCAGACGGGCACGCGTCGGGCTGGACGACGCCAGGACGAGCTTCTTTCCGCCGGTCATTCGCGGATCCGGTCCGTTCAGCAGCCGAACGCCGCGCCGCCGCTGGGCACCCGTTCCTCCATCCGGTTGCGGTAGAGCTGGTAGATCGCGGTCGCGGTTTCCTCGATCGACCGCCGCGTTACGTCGATGGCGGGCCAGCCTTGCTCGGCGAACAGGCGCCGCGCGGCGGTAATCTCGTCCTTCACCGCTTCGATATCGGCGTAGTCGCCGAGCGAATCCTGACGCAACATCAGCAGCCGGTTGCGGCGCACCTGAACGAGCCGCTCCGAAGCGGCCGTCAGGCCGACGCAGAACGGGCGTTTGAGACGGAACAGCTCGTCCGGCAGGTCGATCCCGGGCACAACCGGCACGTTCGCGGCCTTTATGCCCCAGTGGTTGGCGAGATAGATCGATGTCGGCGTCTTCGAGGTCCGCGATACGCCGATCAGCACGATATCGGCTTCCTCAAGGCTCCAGGCGTTCTGGCCGTCGTCGTGGGAGAGCACGAAATTCATCGCCTCGATCCGATCGAAATACTCCGCGTTGAGGAGATGCTGACCCCCCGGGCGGCCGCTCTGCTTGCGGTGGAAGAAGCGCGCCATCGCCTCGATCACCGGATCGATCACCGAGACGCAGGGCAGGTTGAGATTGCGGCATTCCTCCTGAAGGGCGGACCGGGTGACGTCGTTGACCAGGGTGAAGATCACCACGCCCGGCTGCTCGCGAATGCCGGCGAGCACGCTTTCGAGCGCCTCGCCGGTCCGCACCATCGGCCAGAGATGCTGCTCGACATCGACGCCCTCGAACTGTGCCATGCAGGCCCGGACCACGCCTTGCGTCGTCTCCCCCGTCGAGTCGGAGACCAGATGCAGATTGTACTCCGCCATGATTTCCTTTCGCTTCCGGTTCGCTGTGGTGTTTGCGCGAATTGCCGGGATAAATCCAGCGAATGCGGCAACCGCCGGGATTCCTTCCCCGGCTTCTTCCTTCCATCCGGCCTCTTGCGAACCGGTCAGGAAAATATCCCGGGGTGCCCGGCTCTTGGCGACAATCCCATGGCATCCACAAGCTTTCGGCAATTTAATCCAAAGCTCGAATAATCTCAATAGGTTGATATTAAACGATAAAATCCGATCATTCTTGTTTTCAGGATCCGACTGGACAACCCATCCGCCGTGGACGCTTCCCTGTGGACAACGGGCATTGAAACGGATAATCCCCGCGATTGAGGCGTCTAACAAACGCTACAACCGAATTTCTTTTCTTTTAGAGGTAGAGTAAGCGCAAATGCGTTCCAGCCAGTCCCAACCGTCGTCGATGCCATCCGTCAAAACCCTGCTCGCCGTTCTCTCCGGTATCCCGGCGACCGTGCCGCCGGTCTGGCTGATGCGCCAGGCCGGCCGCTATCTGCCGGAATATCGGGCGCTCCGGAAGCGGGCGGACTCGTTCCTCGATTTCTGCTACACGCCCGAGCTCGCCGTCGAGGCCACCCTGCAGCCGATACGCCGCTTCCACCTCGACGCGGCGATCGTCTTTTCCGACATCCTCGTGATACCGGACGCTCTGGGCCAGCGGGTCCGGTTCGAGGACGGGGTGGGGCCCAGGCTCGATCCGATATCCACGATGGAAGAGGTCGCGCGGCTCCGGGAGACCGGCGTCGCCGAGCGCCTGGAGCCGGTCTACGACACCGTGTCCGGGGCGCGCGAAGGCCTTCCGGACGGGGTCGCCCTGATCGGTTTCGCCGGAGCGCCGTGGACGATCGCCACCTACATGGTCGAGGGCGGAACCAGCCGCGGCCACGAACGGATCCGCAAGCTCGCCTACGACGCGCCCGATATGATGGAGAAGCTGATCGGCATTCTGACGAGGGCGGTCGCCGATCACCTGATCGCCCAGGTTCGGGCCGGCGCGGAGGCGGTGCAGATTTTCGACAGCTGGGCGGGGGCGTTGCCCGCGACGCTGCGCGGGCACTACTCGCTGCGGCCGATTACGGAGATCGCGTCGCGCGTCCGCGCCGCCTGCCCGGACGTACCGACGATCGCCTTTCCCCGCGGGGTCGGGACCGGCTATGCCGACTATGCCGCGGTGCCGACGATAAGCGGGGTTTCCATCGACCAGGGTGTGGATGCGAGCTGGGCCGCTACGGCGCTGCAGGGGTCGGCCGCGGTCCAGGGCAATCTCGATCCTCTGGTTCTCGCCGCGGGGGGCCGGGCGATGGAGGACAGCATCGACGGCATCCTGTCGGCGCTCGGGGGCGGGCCGTTCGTCTTCAACCTCGGGCACGGAATCGTGCCGGAGACCCCACCGGAGCACGTCGCCGCCTTGATCGCCCGCGTCAAGGGGACGGGGTAGTGACGGACCGGACGGCGGTCGTCCTGTTCAATCTCGGAGGCCCGGACCGTCCGGAATCGATAAGGCCGTTCCTGTTCAATCTCTTCAACGACCCGGCGATTATCCGTCGGCCCTGGCCGGCGCGGTGGGCGCTCGCCCGCTTGATCTCGTGGCGGCGCGCAGCGGAAGCGGGTCGCATCTACGAGCGCCTCGGCGGCCGTTCGCCCCTGCTCGAGCAGACCGAGGCGCAGGCCCGGGCGCTAGAGCGCGAGCTCGCGGATCCCGGGACGAGGGTGTTCGTCAGCATGCGGTACTGGCACCCGATGGCGGACGAGGTCGTATCGGAGGTCGCGCGGTTCGACCCCGCCAGGGTCGTGCTGCTGCCCCTTTACCCGCAGTTTTCGTCGTCCACCACCGCTTCGTCGTTCCGCGACTGGGATCGCGCGGCACGGGGGGCTATCGAGGCGTCTACCGCGCGGGTCTGCTGTTATCCGGAGGCGCCCGGCTTCGTCGAGGCGGCGGCCCGGCGGATTTCGGACATTCTCCGGGACTGGGAAGGGCCCGGACCGCGAATCCTCTATTCGGCGCACGGCGTGCCCAAGGCCTTCGTCGAAGCGGGGGATCCGTACGAGGAACAGGTCGAGCGCAGCGCCGCCGCCATTCGCCGGGCGCTTCGCCGGGACGATCTCGAACATGTCGTCTGCTATCAGAGCCGGGTTGGGCCGCTCGAATGGATCGGGCCCTATACCGACCGGGAGATCGAGCGGGCCGGCTCCGAGGGGAAGCCGCTGATCGTGGCGCCGATCGCTTTCGTCTCCGAGCATTCCGAGACGCTGGTGGAGCTCGACGAGGACTATCGGGAACTCGCGCGGGAGAGCGGCGTTCCGGTCTACAAGCGCGCGGCGACCGTCGGCACAGACGCCGCTTTTATCGGCGCGCTCGCCGGCCTCGTCGGGCGGGCGCTCGGGTCTTCCGAAGCCGTCCTCGGCGGATCGGACGGCCGGATATGCGGAACGGGCGCCGGCGATTGCCCGCTCGCCGCGGGATACGCTGCGTGATCTGGCTGGCCGATGTCTATCCGTGGGTTCGCGCGCTTCACATCGTGAGCGTGATCGCATGGATGGCCGGGATGCTCTATCTGCCGAGGCTCTACGTCTATCACTGCGACCGGGAGCCGGGCTCGGAAGCCGACGAGATGCTCAAGACCATGGAGCGCCGGCTGCTGCGGGCGATCGTCAACCCGGCGATGATCGCCGTGTTCCTCACCGGCGGCCTGCTCCTGCTCACCCCCGGGGCCGTCGATTGGGCGTCGGGCTGGATTTACGCCAAGCTCGTGCTCGTGTTGGCGTTAAGCGCCGTCCACGGAGCGTTCGCGGCATGGCGGCGCGCCTTCGAGGAAGGCCGCAACCGGCGTTCGCCGCGGTTTTACCGCTTCGCCAACGAAGTTCCGACCGTGCTGATGGTCGGGATCGTCGTATTCGTCGTCGTGAGACCTTTCTGATCCGGCCGGGCGGTCTTGCAATCGGCGTTTGACTCCGCGCCCGCCATTCGTTAAGTGGTTGCGACACGGTTCGTTCCGAAGCGCACGCCGCCCCAAGACAAATCGACAAAAAACGGCTCCCGAGGGCGGTGGGGCTTCCCCGTTATGCGTCCTTTCCAGAAACATTTGCGGGCGCTTACCGCAGAGCAAACAAACACCCGGTACTCGAATGAATCTGCAAGAACTCAAGCAGAAATCGCCCGCCGATCTTCTGACCTACGCGGAAGAGCTGCAAATCGAGAACGCATCGACCCTGCGCAAGCAGGACATGATGTTCGCGATCCTGAAGCAGCTCGCGGAAAACGATGTCGTCATTTCCGGCAACGGCGTGCTGGAAGTCCTCCAGGACGGTTTCGGCTTCCTGCGGTCGCCCGAGGCGAACTATCTGCCGGGTCCCGACGACATCTATGTCTCGCCGAGCCAGATCCGCCGTTTCGGTCTCAGGACCGGCGATACCGTCGAGGGTCAGATCCGCTCGCCCAAGGACGGGGAGCGCTATTTCGCCCTGCTCAAGGTCAACCTGATCAATTTCGAGGACCCGGAGCGCATCCGCCACCGGATCAATTTCGACAATCTCACCCCGCTCTACCCGGAAGAGAAGATCGCGCTCGAGGTCGACGATCCCACCCGGAAGGATTTGACCACCCGTATCATCGATTTGATCACCCCGCTCGGCAAGGGCCAGCGCGCGCTGATCGTCGCGCCACCCAGGACCGGCAAGACGATGATGCTCCAGGGGATCGCGCATTCGATCAGCGCGAACCATCCGGATGCCTACCTGATCGTGCTCCTGATCGACGAGCGGCCCGAGGAAGTGACCGACATGCAGCGCTCGGTGAAGGGCGAGGTCATCAGCTCGACCTTCGACGAGCCGGCGTCGCGCCACGTCCAGGTCGCCGAGATGGTGATCGAAAAGGCGAAGCGCCTGGTGGAGCACAAGCGCGACGTGGTGATCCTGCTGGATTCGATCACGCGCCTCGCGCGCGCCTACAACACCGTCGTGCCGAGCTCGGGCAAGGTGCTGACCGGCGGCGTGGACGCCAACGCGCTGCAGCGGCCGAAACGGTTCTTCGGCGCCGCGCGCAATATCGAGGAGGGCGGATCGCTCACCATCATCTCGTCCGCGCTGATCGATACCGGCTCGCGCATGGACGAGGTGATTTTCGAGGAGTTCAAGGGCACCGGCAATTCCGAGATCATCCTCGACCGCAAGCTCGCCGACAAGCGCACCTTCCCGGCGATGGACATCACCAAGTCGGGCACCCGCAAGGAAGAGCTGCTGGTCGACCGCGGCACGCTCTCGAAGATGTGGGTGCTCAGGCGCATCCTCACGCCGATGGGCGTCACGGATTCGATGGAGTTCCTGATCGACAAGATCAAGGACACCAAGAACAACCCCGACTTCTTCGAGTCGATGAACCAGTAGGCGTCCCTCGATACGGCGCTGGCGCGCCTACTCGGGATGAGGAAGTTTTCCTGGTCTTCCCACAGCACCCTCACCCTGAGTAGCGGCGAAGCCGCGTATCGAAGGGGGCGGTAGTCTCGCCCTACGGGATCAGGACCGTCGACCCCGTCGTCTTGCGTCCCTCCAGATCGCGGTGCGCCTTGGCGGCGTCCTTGAGCGCGTAGGTCTGGTTGCCCTCGATCTTGACCGCCCCGTTCCTGACCGCGCGGAACAGGTCGTTCGCCGTCGCCACAAGGTCCTTGCGCGAGGCCGTGTAATGCGGCAGCGAGGGCCGGGTGAGGAAGAGCGAGCCCTTGGCGCCGAGCAGCCCGGTCTCGAACGGCGGCACCGGCCCCGAGGCGTTGCCGAAGCTCACCATAACGCCGCGCGGGCGGAGGCAGTCCAGCGAGCCCTCGAACGTGTCCTTGCCGATCGAATCGTAGACCACCGGCAGGCCTTCGCCCTTGGTGATCCTGCGCACCCGGTCGGTGAAGTTCTGCTCGGTATAGACGATCGCGTGATCGCAGCCGTGGGCGCGGGCGAGCCGCGCCTTGGCGCGGCTGCCGACGGTCCCGATCACCGTCGCGCCTAGATGCTTGGCCCACTGGCAGAGGATCAGTCCGACCCCGCCGGCCGCGGCGTGGACCAAAACGGTGTCTCCCTTCCTGACCCGGTAGGTCTCGCGGATCAGATAGCGCACGGTCATGCCCTGGAGCATCATCGCGGCCGCGGTCTCGTCCGAAATGTCGCGCGGGATCTTGACCACCCGCTCGGCCGGGATCAGCCGTTCCTCGGAATAGGCACCGAGCGGCGCGGTCGCGTAGGCCACCCGGTCGCCCGTCTTGAGACCGGTCACGCCGCGGCCGAGCGCCTCGACCACGCCCGCCCCCTCCATGCCGAGCGTCAGCGGAAGGGGCAGCGGGTAGAGCCCGCTCCGGTGGTAGACGTCGATATAGTTGAGGCCGACGGCGGTATGGCGGACGCGGATCTCGCCCTTGCCGGGGTCGCCGACCTCGACCTCCCGCCACTTCATGGCGGATGCGGGGCCCGGCTTGTCGATCTGGATTGCGCGCGGCATCTGACGGTCTCCCTTATCCGAGATTGGCCTTGAAGAACTCGGCCGTGCGTCCGTTCGCGAGGTCGGCCGCTTCCCTGTCGTAATGCGCGCCGCCGATCCGCGCGAACGCGTGGTCCACGCCGGGATAGATGTGGACCGTGAAGAGCGGATTGTCGGCGAGCGCGGTTCGGATCGTCTCCTGCGCCTCCGGCGGGCAGTACTCGTCCTCGGCGGCGATGTGGAGCATGGCGGGCTTCGAGGCGCCGGCCGCCTTGTCCATGTTGCCCTCGATCTGCACCGGGTAGTAGCCGACCGATGCGTCCGCGTCGGTGAAGCAGGCCGACATGTAGGCCAGGCTCCCGCCCATGCAGTAGCCGACCGTTCCCACCTTGCCCGAACAGCCGTCGAGCCCCCGCACGTGGCCGATGGTGGCGGCGATGTCGCCGACCCCCTTCTCGAAGTCGAAACCCTGGAGGTAACCGAAAGCCTTGGCCCATTCCTCCTCGGTCTTGTCGGTGAGCTGCACGCCCGGCTCCTGCCGCCAGAACAGATCGGGCGAGCAGGCGATATAGCCGTCGGCGGCGAGGCCGTCGCAGATGTCGCGCATGACCCGGTTGACGCCGAAGATCTCCTGGATGACCACAACGCCCGGGCCGGAGCCGGACGGGGGCGTTGCAAGATAGGCGCCGAAGCTGCCGCCGTCCGATGCGGCGATTTCGATGTCAGGCATGTCGCGGTCTCCCCGTTAGCGATATTTCAACGATTGGCCGGCAAAATAGCGGCGTCGCCGCGGCGAGTCATGAGGCGGCGTCCCGTATGGCGCGCCAGACCGTCTCGGGCGAGGCCGGCATGTCGATCCGGTCGATGCCGAGCGGCGCGAGCGCGTCGATGATCGCGCTGGTGACCGCCGGGAGCGCGCCGACCGTGCCCGCCTCCCCGGCGCCCTTGACGCCGAGCGGGTTGGTCTCCGTCGGCACCGGGTTGGCCTCGACCCTGAACCCGCACATGTCGTCCGCCCGCGGCATGGCGTAGTCCATGAAGGAGCCCGAGAGGTTCTGGCCCGAGTCCCGGTCGAAGACGATCCGCTCCATCACCGCCTGGCCGAGCCCCTGGGCGACGCCGCCGTGGATCTGCCCCTTCAGCAGGAGCGGGTTGAGCACCGTGCCGACATCGTCGACGACGCTGTAATCGACGACCTCCACCGCGCCGGTATCGCGGTCGATTTCCACCTCGCAGACATGGCAGCCGTTGGGGAAGTTCTCGACCCTGGAAACATAACCCGCACCGGCTTCTAGTCCGGGCTCGATATCCGCCGGCAGCCGCGCCGGCAGATAGGCCGCCCGCGCGACCTCGACGAGCGTCACCGACCGGTCGGTGCCGGCGACGCGGAAGGCGCCGTCCGCGAACTCGATATCGGTCTCGGCGGCCTCCAGCATATGGCCCGCGATCGGCCTGGCCTGCTCGACGATTTTCTGCGAAGCGCGCAGCACCGCCGAGCCGCCGAGCGTCGCCGAGCGCGAGCCCCCGGTGCCGCCGCCGATCGAAAGCGCGTCCGAATCCCCTTCCTCGACGCGCAACGTCGCGGGGTCGAGGCCGAGCGACTGGGCGACGATCTGCTTGTAGATCGTCTCGTGCCCCTGGCCGTGGCTGATGGTGCCGACGAACAGGGTCGCGGTGCCGCTCGGATCGAAGCGCAGGAGCGCGCGTTCCTGGCCCGGCGCCGCCGCGCGCTCGATGGTGTTGGAAATCCCGATCCCGCGCAGCTTCCCGTTCGCCTTCGACCCCGCCCGCCGGTCCTCGAATGCCGCGTGGCCGGCGATCTCGAGCGCGCGGTCGAGGTTCTTCTCGAACGCGCCGCAGTCGTAGTTGAACACCAGCCCGGTCCGGAACGGCATGGCGTCTTCCGGGATGGTGTTCTGGCGGCGGAGACCGACCGGGTCGCGGCCGAGCTGGCGGGCGGCCGCGTCGATCAGCTGCTCGATCGCATAGGCGGCTTCCGGCCGGCCGGCGCCGCGATAGGGGCAGGTCGAATTGGTGTTGGTGAAGACGCCGGCGGTCTCGACATGGATCGCGGGCGTGACATAGGTGCCCGCGAGGGTGCCGAGATTGGCCGTCGCCGGTCCGCCCGCCATGCTCGCCACATAGGCGCCGATATTGACCCGGGTCCGCACCCGCATCGCGAGGAAATTACCCTCGTCGTCGAGCGCGAGCGCCGCGTCGGTCACGTTGTCCCGGCCCTGGTGGTCGCTGATCAGCCCTTCAGAGCGCTCGCAGGTCCATTTCACCGGTCGTCCGACCTCGCGCGAGGCCCAGAGGACGAGGATCTGCTCCGGATACATGCCGCCGCGCAGCCCGAAGCTGCCGCCGACATCGTTCGCGATCACCCGCACCCGGTTCTCCGGCAGCCGGAAGATGTCCTTCGCGAGCGCGCTCCTGATCCTGTGGGGGTAGTGGACCGCGGCGTAGAGCGTATGCCGTCCCGAACGGTCGACGTCGCCCACGAAGGCGCGCGGCTCCATCGTGTTGGACGTCACCCGCGAGATGACGAAGCGACGCTCGACGATATGGGCGGCCTTCGCGAACCCGGCGTCCACGGCGTCGCGGTCGCCGAGCAGGTGGACGAAGCTCTCGTTGTCCGGCGCCTCGTCCCAGAGCGCCGGCACCGTCCCGGTATCGGCAAGCGCGGTATCGACGTTCGCGTCCAGCGGCTCGAAGTCGACGAGGATCGTCTCGGCGGCATCCCTGGCCTGCGCCAGGGTGTCGGCGATCACGACGGCGACCGCCTCGCCGACGTGCACCGCCCGGTCGATCGCGAGCGGGGCGAAGGGCGGGCGGATCATCGGCGTCCCGTCGCGGGCCTTGAGGACGAGCTGGGCCTGGATCGTGCCGAGCCCCGACGCCGCGTAGTCGGCGCCGGTGAGCACGGCATGAACGCCCGGCATGGCGCGCGCGTCTTCGGCATCAATGCCGCGGATCGCCGCGTGGGCGTGGGGAGACCGGAGGATGTGGGCGCGGCAGAGCCCCGGCAGGTCGATGTCGTCGACATACCGCCCGCCGCCCGAAAGAAGCCGCGGATCCTCCGTCCGCGGCACCGAATTGCCGATGTCGAACTCGCCCATGCCCGTCCTTCTCCTGCTTGCCGGGAAACCGCGCTACTATGCGGCGTCAAACTAGCAGCGGGGAGAGCGCGGGTGAAACTTGAGGGGCAGGTCGCGATCGTCACGGGCGCGGGACGCAATATCGGCGAGCGGATCGCCGAGGTCCTGGCCGAGGACGGGGCGAAAATCGCGGTGGTCGATCTCGACCGGGGGCGCGCCGAGCAGGCAGCGCGGAGTCTCGCCGATGCCGGCCGCGAAGCCGAGGCCTTCGTCGCCGACGTGTCCGACAACGAGGCGGTCCGGTCGCTGGTCGCGGCGGTAGTCGAGCGGTTCGGGCGCATCGACATCCTGGTCAACAACGTCGCGATCTCGGACAACCGCCACGTGCTCGAAATCACCGAGCGGGAATGGGACGACACCATCCGGATCACCCTCAAGGCGCCCTTCCTGATGGCGAAGCACGTCGCGCACCACATGGTCGACAACGGGATCGCCGGCAAGATCGTCAATATCGGCTCGACGTCCGGCTATCGCGGGCGCGGCAGCGCCTGCGCCTACTCCGCAGCCAAGGGCGGGGTCGCGAATCTCACCCGGTCGCTCGCCTTCCAGCTCGCGCCGCACGGAATCCGGGTCAACTCGGTCTCGCCCAACCGCACCGGCTCCCCGGTCGGCATTCAGGAAGTCGACCCCGACCGCTACTTCAAGAACCTGGTCAACCGGCCCGGCGTTCCCGACGACACCGCGCAGGTGGTGGCGTTCCTCTGCACCGAAGGCGCGAGCTTCATCTGCGGCGAGAACATCTTCGCCGACGGCGGCGTGATGGCGATGGAGGCGAGCTGACCGGGGATTCCGCGCAAGCGGCAGGTCCTACGCCGCCCAAGGGTCGACGGTCTTCAATCCGGCCCCGGAATCCCCATTCGTCTCCACCGGAATCATTCAAGATCGACCGGGTGCCCCCGGCCGGGGGCGCGTTGCGCAAAGCCCGCAGATTGCTTTTCCGTCAACCCCGCGCGGCGACCGATGGCGGTCAGCAGAGACCCCAACCCGACCCGCCCTTCCGGCAGGACCGCTTCCTCCAGGATGGCGCGCGCCTCCGCCTCGATGCTGCGGCCGCGAAGGGCTGCCCGGACGCGCAAGGCGCGATGCACCTCGCCGGGCACGTTGCGGACGGTCAGTGTGGCCATAGTCGTCAACCCGCAGTGCTTTCGTTGCTCGAGAGGCCCCTCACCCCGGCCCTCTCCCCGCGGGGAGAGGGGGAATCTGCTCGCCGGCGCCTCCTCCTTACCTTACCTTATCCCCTCCCGCTGGCGGGAGGGGCGGGGGAGGGCCGCTCACCCCGGCTGCCGGTCCTTCGGCACCGCGCCCTCGCCGGACCAGTCGGGCGGGTCGCTCGCCTTTATCCGCCGGGCCTCCTTGACCATCTCGCGGATCTGGCCCGCGAGCGGCATCGACTCGCCGAGCCCGTCGGCCATCTGCGAGACGATCTGCATGTCCTTGAGCGCCCAGGTGAAGGTCATGCGGTCCCAGTCCTCCAGCGTGGCCGACTTCGCGGAGCTGATCAGCAGCGCGTCGCGCAACTTCACGAGGTCCGCGCCGAAGGATTCGGCGAGCCGCCCTGCCTCGATCAGCCCGACGCCGGTAATCCACATCAGGAAATTGTTCATCGCCTTGCCGAACTGGCCGTGCCCCACCGGGCCGAGATGGGCGATATCCGAGCAGAAAGTTTCGAACACCGGCCGCGAGCGCTCCACGACCGCATCCGTGCCGCCCACCAACGCCAGCAGCGTCCCCTCGTCCGCCGCCCACCGGCCGCGGCAGATCGGGGCGTCGAGCACGTCGATCCCCCTCTCGGCGGCGCTCTCGGCGACCGTCCGCACCGTCTCCGGCGAGGAGGTCGAGCAGACCGCGATGCAGGACCCGGGAGCCATCGCACCGATCAGCCCGTCCGCGCCCATGGCGACCTCGACGGTTTCCGCATCGAAGCCGACCGCGACGATCGCGTAATCGACGTTCCGGCCGAGCTCGGCTGAGGAAGCGAACGGAGTCGCTCCCGCCTCTTCCGCCTTCGCAAGCTGGGCCGGGTCGATGTCCGTCGCCGAAACGGGAAACCCGGCCTTGACGAGATGCCCGATCATGGCGAGCCCCATCCGGCCCGGCCCGACGATGCCGACGCGATCCATGCTGCTTGCTCCCTCGGTTGCGGTTAGCGTCCGTATTCGCGTTTCGCCGCCGATCCCGTGACGTAGCCCTCGGCGATGTCGCGGGCGACGGCCGCCGGGTCGCGCGCGGCCGGCTCGCCGTAACCGCCCCCCGCCGCGGTTTCCAGCAGGAAGCGTTCCCCGGCGGCGAGCTCGAACCGGCCGGCGGGGGGTGTTTCTTCCTCCATCGCGCTGCCGTAGCGGATGACGAACCGGCTGCCCCGGCCGTCCCTGCCCCCGCCCAGCCCCACCGGCGGAAACCGTGCCCGGTCGTAGCGCCGGATCACCACGGCGTCCTGCAGGAGCTCGTATTCGCGCCTGAGCCCGAGCCCGCCGCGCCAGGTCCCGGCGCCGCCAGAGTCGACCATCAGCTCGAAGCGCGGGATGCGGCAGGGAAACTCGGATTCGATGATCTCGATGGGCGTGATGTGGAGGTTCGAGAGATGGGTCGCGCAGGCCGAGGCCCCGTCATGTCCCGCCCCGCCGCCATAGGCCGAGCCGATGATCTCGTATTGCAGGTTGGCCTGGCCCTCGCGCCCGCCCTGGAGCCACTGGATCATCACCGCCCCGCTCGATGCCGCGTTGGCGACCGCGCGGTCGGGCTTGAAGGCGGAGAGGGCTTCGAGAATCACGTCGACCAGCTTGAGGTTGGCCATCTGGTAGCTGGAGACCGGCGCCGGCGCGGTCGCGTTGGTGATCGTGTCGGGAGCGTAGACGAAACGCACCGCCTCGCGCATGCCGTCGTTGAACTGGAGGTCCGGGCCGAGGCAGCCGATCAGGGCGTAGAAGCAGCACGCTTCGACCATCGAGGGGCGGAGGTTGATCGGGCCTTTCGCCTGGCGATCGGCGGCGCCGAAGTCGAAGGTCGCCGTGTCCCCTGCCACCGTTACCGTGCAGGCGAAGCGTACCGGCCGGTCGCGCTCTACCCCGTCCGAATCCATGTAGCCCTCGGCGGACGCCGTCCCGTCGGGCAGCGCGGCGATCGCCTCCCTGAGCGCCGATGCCGCGCCCGCGAGGATGGCGGCGAAGGCTTCCCTGACGGTCTCGCCGCCGAAACGCCCGCAGATTTCCCGGATTCGCTCGACGCCGAGCCGGGTCGCGGCGATCTGGGCGCGCATGTCGCCCCGCACCAGCTCCGGCTGGCGGCTGTTGGTCAGGATCAGCCGTTCGAGATCGTCCTTGTACCGCCCGGCCTCGGCGATGCGGATCGGCGGCAGCAGGAGCCCTTCGTGGTAGATCTCGGTCGCGTTGGCCGAGGTGCTGCCCGGGTTGGTGCCGCCGATATCGGCCTTGTGCGCGATCGAGCCCGCGAAGCCGACCAGCCCGCCGTCCGCGAAGATCGGGGCGACGAATGCCATGTCCGAAACATGCGGCAGGCCACCCTCGTAGGGATGGTTGCAGACGAACATGTCGCCGTCGGCGAGCCCGTCCGCGCCGTATATCTCGACGATCCGCCCGACGAGGTGCTTGTAGACCGGGGCATGGAAGAACATCGGCGGCGCGACGATCAGCCCGCCCGCGGCGTCGACGATGACGCAGCTGAAGTCCCGGGATTCCCGGATGATCGTCGAATAGCCCGACCGGTAGAAATGGTAGTGCATCTCCTCGACGAGGCCGGCCACCTTGTTGCGCAGGATCTGGACGGTCACCGGATCAACCATGGCCGCGCTCCAGCACGAGGTTGCGGTGCCCGTCCACCGAAGCCGTCCAGCCCGGGGGCACGGTCGTCGTTGCGTCGAACTGCTCGACGATGGCGGGGCCGGCGAAGCGAACCCCCGGGGCGAGCGCGGCGCGGTCGACGAGAACCGTCGCCGTGGGGCGTCCGCCGTCGAAATGGACCGCCCGTTCGCCCAGGACCGCCGCTTCCGGCAGGGTGGCTCCCGGCGCGGTCTCCGCGGCCGGCCGGTACTTCGGGACATCCACCGTGACGCGGAGCCGGTAGCTCACGATTTCCACGTCCTTTTCCCGTGCCGCGTGGCCGTGGATACGGGCGTGGGCGGCATCGAACCGGGTTCGCGCCTCCGCCATGCCGGCATCGTCGAGTCCCCCCTCGCCGAGCCCGTCGAGCGGCACGCGCAACTCATAGCCCTGGCCGACATAGCGGAGGTCGAGCTCGCGGAGATGGCGCGCGGCGGCGGGGTCGAGTCCCTCGGCGACCAGCTCCTCGGCCGCGCGGGTTTCCAACTCGGCGAACGCCGCTTCCGCATGCGCCGGCGTCACCTGCCCGAGCGGGCGTAGTTCCGAGCGGACATAGTCGTGAACCACGTCGGAGCACAGCAACCCGAGCGCCGAGAACGCGCCCGGCCTCTCCGGCACCAGGATGCGCCGCATGCCGAGCTCCTCCGCGACGGAGGCCGCATGGACCGCCCCCGCCCCGCCGAACGGCAACAGCGTGAAGTCGTGCGGGTCGACGCCGCGCTTTGCCGCGACCACGCGGACCTCGTCGGCCATGCGCATGTCGACGATGCGCCGGATGCCGAGGGCCGCTTCGTGGATGTCCATGCCGAGCGGCTGGGCGATCCGGCTCTCCAGCGCGGCGCGCGCCGCGTCGAGGTCGAGGGTCTGCGCGCCGCCGAGCAGATGGGCGGGGTTGAGGTAGCCGCAGAGAATGTCCGCGTCGGTCACCGTCGGCTCGCTTCCGCCCTTGCCGTAGCACGCCGGGCCGGGATCGGCGCCCGCGCTGCGCGGCCCGACGGAAAGGAGCCCCGCCCCGTCGATCCACGCGACCGACCCGCCGCCGGCCGAGATCGTGGTGAGGTCGAGCGTCGGAACCGCGATGGGCCGCCGTCCGATCTCGCTTTCGGTGACTTCCAGCGGCGCGCCGCCCTCGATGAAGGCGATGTCGCAGCTGGTCCCGCCCATGTCGAGCGTGACCAGCCCGGCGTCGGCCTCGTCCGGGGCGAGCCAGGCGCTTGCCCGGGCGCCGGCCGCGGGGCCGGACAGCATCGTGTGGACGGTCTTGCCGCCCGCGATCGCCGCGGAGAACGGCATCACCCCGCCGTTCGATTGCATGAGGAAGCGCTGCGGCGTCTCGACCCCCGCCGCGTCGAGCCCGTCGGCGAGATCGCCGATATAACGCACCAGGACCGGTTCGAGATAGGCGTTGAGGAGCGTGGTCGACATGCGGGGCCATTCGCGCAACCGCGGCAGCACGGCGCTGGACAGCGAGATCGTCGCCTCCGGGAATTCCTCGCGCAGGATCCGCCCCGTGGCTCTCTCGTGCGCTGGATTCATGAACGAGAACAGGTAACACACGGCGACGGCCTCGACGCCCGCCTGCCGCAGCGACCGCGCCGCCCGCCGGACCGCCTCCTCATCCAGCGGCGCGAGCTCGTTGCCTCGGTAGTCGATGCGTCCCGGGATCTCGCGGGTGAGGCTTTGCGGCGCGATGGGATCGGGACGCTTGAAGAAGTAATCGAACGGGTTGCCGTCGCGCGCCTGCGACTGGACCTCCTGGATGGCGCGGTAGCCTTGGGCGATCAGCATCCCCACCCGGGCGCCCCGCATCTCGAGGAGCGCGTTGGTGGTGATCGTGGTGCCGTGCGCGAAGAAGCCGATATCTTCCGGCGCCGCTCCTCGCCCCACCAGGCGAGCGAGGCCGTCGAGCACTGCCGCCGCCGGGTTGGCCGGGGTGCTCGGGACCTTCTCGATCAGGATGCGGCCGCTGTCGGCGTCGAGCAGGACGAGGTCCGTGTGGGTTCCGCCGACATCGACGCCGAGACGCCAGGGCGCGCCGCCGCTCACCCCCGGGCCCCGCGCCTAGTGGTCATGGTGGTGGTGATGATGGTCGGTCTTGACCAGGGCCGAGCGCGGCAAGGCGCGCTCGATTTCGCGGTGGAGCGCCGCCAGTTGCGGCCCGGTGACGGTGAAGCCGAGATCGAACCCGAACATTCGCGCGACCAGGATCACCTCGCCGTCCTCCAGCCCGCGCACCAGGCCGACGTCGGATGTCTCGATGGGCTCGGCGAGGACCCGGTCGGTGTTGCCGAAGAAACGGGGCGTGACGTCCGGGCGCCGCGCCGCGGCCTGGCCGCCCAGCCCGGCGAGATAGGCGATCGTCCGTTCCAGATCGTCCGCGCGGCAAACGATCCTGGCGCCGTCCCCCGCGGCATCGCGAACGTCGAAGGAAACGCTCGCGCCGTCCGGCGACACCGACGGATTCTCCAGCCGGTCGAGTTCGATTTCGGTCGGTTCGGACATTCTTCCATCGCCCCCCGGCTTGTGCGGGCGGGAGTGTGCCGGCCCGGAACCGGCGGTTCAACGCCCGCCCGCCGCTTCACGGCGCGCCGCTCAGTGTCGTCTTGAATCGCTCGGTCGCGCGGACCAGCGCGGCGCGGATGCCGGGGTCCATCGCCGAATGGCCGGAATCCGGCACCACGACATACTCCGCCTCCGGCCAGGCGCGGCGGAGCGCGTCCGCCGTGACGATCGGACAGACCATGTCGTAGCGCCCCTGGACGACGATCCCGGGGAGATGGCGGATGCGGTCGATGCCGGCGAGCAGCGCGCCGGGCTCCAGAAAAACGCGGTTGTGGAAATAGTGAGCCTCGATGCGGGCGAGCCCCACCGCCATCGAGTCCTCGCCGAAGGCGGCGACGGTCTCGGGGCTCGGAAGCAGGGTGGAGCACGCGCCTTCGTAGCGGCTCCACGCGCGCGCCGCCGGCAGCAGCACCGCCGGGTCCCGGCTCGACAGGCGGCGGCGATAGGCGGTGAGAATGTCCGCCTTCTCGTCTTCGTCGAGAATCTCCGTCAGCCCGTCCCAGGCTTCCGGAAAGACGTTGCGGATTCCGTACAGGAACCAGCGGATCTCCGCCTCGCTCCCCAGGAAAATCCCGCGCAGGACGAGGCCGAGCGCGCGCTCCGGATAGGCTTCCGCATAGGCAAGGGCGAGCGTGCTGCCCCACGAGCCGCCGAAGAGCAGCCATGCGTCGATTTCGAGCATGGCGCGGAGGCGCTCCATGTCCGCGATCAGGTGCTGCGTCGTGTTGTCCCGGATCTCTCCGGCCGGCGTGGACCGGCCCGCGCCGCGCTGGTCGAAAATCACGATCCGGTAACGGGCCGGGTCGAAAAACCGCCGGTGCGCGGGGATCGCGCCCGCGCCGGGTCCGCCGTGCAGGAAGACCACGGGCGTTCCCTCGGGGTTGCCCGAGACCTCCCAATAGAGGCTGTGCAGCGCATCGACGGCGAGCCGTCCGCTGTCGTACGGTTCGATGGGAGGGAAGAGCTGCTCACGCGCCATCTGAAATTTCCGCGCCCCGACCGGTTGCTCGGCCCCGCGGCGGGCGCGGCATTCTACCGACCCCCCGCCGCATGGCAAATCGCGGCGCTCCTCCTGTGCTGGCACGAACCGGCCGGCGCCGAGACCGTGCGGCGGGGGGTGGTGGACTCCGTCATCGACGGCGACACGCTGATGCTGCAGGGCGGCGCGCAGGTCCGGCTGGTCGGCATCCAGGCGCCCAAACTGGCGCTCGGTCGCCCGGGATTGCGGGACTGGCCTCTCGCAACCGAAGCGAAGGAATTGCTCGAAGCGCTGGTCCTCGGTGCCCCGGTCAAGCTGGTCTATGGCGGGCGCAGGGTCGACCGCCACCGCCGGATCCTCGCCCATCTGGAGCGCAAGGCCGCACCCGGCGCCGCTCTCTGGGTGCAGGGCGAGATGCTGAGAACCGGCCTCGCGCGCGTCTACACCTTCCCCGACAACCGGGCGCGGGCGGAACGGATGCTGGCGCTCGAACGGGAGGCGCGGGCCGCCAGACGGGGTATCTGGAGGCTGCGCTATTACCGGATCCTCGGTCCGGAAGAGACACGGCGCCATATCGGCAGCTTCCGGCTGGTGGAAGGGAAGGTGCTCGATGCGGCCGTCGTGCGCGGGCGGGGATACCTCAATTTCGGTCCCGACTGGCGCACCGACTTCACGATTTCCGTCGCGCGGAAACATCGCCGGCGGTTCCGCCGCGCCGGGATCGACATCGCCGCTCTCTCCGGACGCCCCGTGCGTGTGCGGGGCTGGCTCGCGTGGCAGAATGGGCCGATGATCGAAGCGACCCACCCGGAACAGCTGGAGGTGATCGGGCCGTGAAGCCCCGGCGGCCGGCGATCTTCGCCATCCTGGCCGCGGCCGTTCTCGCGGGCGGTCTCGGCGGTTGCTCCGTCAATCCCGCCACCGGCGAGAGGGTCTTCACCGGCGGCGTCTCGGGTGTCCAGGAGAAGGCGGTCGGCCGCAAGGCGCACCCGCAAATTCTCGGCGAGCTCGGTCCCAGGTATGAGGACGAAGAGCTCCAGAACTACGTCAATTCGGTCGGACAGTTGCTGGCCCGCACCGTTGAACGCCGGGATCTGAAATACACCTTCACGATCGTCGATTCCGATACCGTCAACGCGTTCGCGGTCCCCGGCGGCTACATCTACATCACGCGGGGGCTCCTCGCGCTGTTCGGCGACGAGGCGGAGCTTGCCGGCGTGCTCGGCCACGAGCTCGGGCACATTACCGCCCTGCACTACGCGCGCGGCCAGGGCCAGGCCATTCTGGCGCAGATCGGCGTGCTGGCCGCGGATGTGCTCACGAGACAGGCGGGCGCCGGGGCCGCGGTCAGAAACGTGTTGAGCGAGCTGAGCGGCAAAGCCGCCTTCGCCTATCTGCGGAGCCATTCGCGGGAGAACGAGTACGAATCTGACGACCTCGGCATTCGCTACATCGCGCGGGCGGGCTACGACACAAGGGGCGTCGCCCGCATGCTTGCCAAGATACGCGCGCATGCCCGCCTGCGGGCACGGCTCGCCGGCCGGTCGCCCGAGGAGATCGATCGCTTCGACTACACCGCGACCCATCCCGCCCCCGCGACGCGGGTTCGCCGCGCCCTGGAGAACGCCGCCCGGACCCCGGTGCGCGATCCGATGGTCGCGCGGGAAATTTACCTGCGGAAGATCGACGGGCTGTTCTACGGCGGCAGCCCGGAGCAGGGATTCGTGCGCGGCCGGGCATTCATCCACCCGAAGCTGCGCTTCCGGTTCTCGGTGCCGGATACGTTCACCCTCCACAATACCCCGAAGGCGGTGATCGCTTCCGGCGGCGGCGGGGCCCAGATAACCCTGCGGCTGCACGGCCGCGGCCGGACCCTTTCGGCGGCGGGGTTCCTGCGCGGTAGATGGACGCGGAAGCTTCCGCTCGGACGGATCGAGGAATTCACCGTCAACGGTCAACCGGCCGCGTCGGCACGCGCGGTCGCGCGGAGCGCGCGCGGCGCGGTGGATGTCCGGATCCTCGTCGTGGGCTCGCGCGAGAACAGGGTCTATGAAACGGTCTTCGTGTTTCCCAGGGGAACGGGGACCCGGCTCGATGCCGCGTACCGCGAGGTCAGGACGAGCCTGCGCGAGTTGACCGCGAGCGAGGCGGCGTCCTATCGACCGCGCCGGATCGCGGTGGTCGAGGCGCGCCCCGGCGATACGCAGGAGAGCCTCGCAAGGCGGATGGCGGTCGCGAAGCGCCCTCTGGAACATTTCCGCATGTTGAACGGGTTGAAGCCCAAGGACCGTATCGCGGCCGGGCGTCTGCTCAAGCTCATCGTCGAGTAGGCCCGGTCTCCAGAACGAGGCCGACCACCCGGCGCGCCCGGTCGTAAGCGTCGGCCTGTCCGCTCGCCCGGGGCCCGGCCACGTTGAGCGCCGCCACGCCTTCCGCCTCGATCCAGGCACGGGCGCGGGATGCGGCGGAATCGTCGTCGAGCCCGCTCATGTCGAGCACCAGGCACGGCTTTCCCAGCCGGCCCGCGGTGTCGATGGCGGCAAGGGTTCCGCCCGACGGCGCGCCCCAGGCAAGAACCAGCGTGCCGTCCGATCTTTCCACATTCCGCCCGGTCCGAACGATGTAGCGCGGGGAAGAGGTTTCGCGAAGCGGGTACCGGTCGGGGATTCGCCCGTCCTCGGCGCGGCGCCCGCGCGGGCACCATCCACCGCAGGGAAATCGCGCATCGAGAGCGGCATCGAGCGCGCCGCGGTCGACGCCGGTCTGGCCGCCGGAAAGAATTCGTTCGAGCACCGCGTCCGGAACGCCGCGGTCCGGGCGCTAGGCGGGTTTGGCGAGCACCGCCTCGAGTTTCTCCATCGCGGCGGCGTGGTCGATCTTGTCCACCAGCGCCAGCTCCTGCGCCAGCCGTTCGAGCGCGGCCTCGTACATCTGCCGCTCGGAATAAGACTGGTCCGGCTGTCCCGCGGCACGGTGCAGATCGCGGACCACCTCGGCGATCGAAACCGGATCGCCGCTGTTGATCTTGGCGTCGTATTCCTGCGCGCGTCTTGACCACATGGTCCGCTTGCCGCGGGCGCGGCCCTTGAGAGTCGTCATCGCGGTCTTCATCTTGGCCCGCGAACTGATCTTGCGGAGCCCCGAGTCCTTGACCTTGTCCACCGGCACGCGGAGCGTCATCTTTTCGGACTCGAAGGAGATCACGAACAGCTTGAGATCGAACCCGGCGACCTCGCGGTCCTCGATCCCGAGCACCTTGCCGACGCCATGCGTCGGGTAGACGACATAGTCGCCCTTGGAAAAGGCCAATTTGGTTGCCATCGGCCGGTCTCTACCTCATCGAAGCGGGGTATCGCCGACCGCGCCATGCGCCGACGATCCGGTTGCGCGGGGTCCTAGTCGAACCGGCCGGGCGGCGCAAGGGCAATCGGCGCAAGGGTTCGGGGCGACCGCGGACCCGCTCGAGGCGAACGGTCTCCCCGGCCGGCGCGGGCGGGCCTCCCGGCTTGCGGTCAGGTGCCCTCCCCCGGGTTCTCGGAAAAGTGCTCGGCGAACTTGTTCTGCACCTCGCGCCAGTCGTCGGCGTCGGCGGGAGATTCGCCCTTGCGGGTGATGTTGGGCCAGGAATCGGCATATTTTCGATTCATCTCGACCCATTCCTCCGCACCGTCGTCGGTGTCGGGGCGGATCGCCTCAACCGGGCATTCGGGCTCGCAGACACCGCAATCGATGCATTCGTCGGGGTGAATGACCAGCATGTTCTCGCCCTCGTAGAAACAATCCACGGGGCAGACTTCCACACAGTCCATGAATTTGCACTTGATGCACATTTCATTGACGATATAGGTCATGTTCTCGTCACTCCCGAAGCCGTTCTCCGGCCCACCGATTTCGAAACGACAGGGAACTTAGTACCGCAGCCCCCGTCAGCCAACCTCTTTTCGCCCCGACGGCGGCGAGCCGGGCTCTCCGCCGGCCTCGAGCCGCGCGGCGGCACGGCGCCTAGCCATCGCGCCGTCGCGGTCCGACACGTAGATGAGCCCGCCGATGCGGCGCATGAGCTGGGCCTCGTGCGCATCGACCCGCCCGTCGGCGAGAACGACCTCCCACAGCATCTCGACCAGCGCGATACGCTCGTTGTAGCTGTAGTTGTCCTTCACCGCCCGGGTGAAGCTGAGGATTTGAACCGCCCCGTCCGCCCGGTCCTCGGCGGCCGCGAGCAGCGTTTCCGCCTCCTCCGGCCCGAGCGAAAAGCGGCGAAGCAGGATGTCGAGGATTCGACGCCGTTCCACATCGTCGAAGCTGTCGTCCACGCAGGCGGCACGGACCAGCAGCGCGGCGGCCGCGATCTGGAGCGCATCGGGGCCGCGCGACCCATCGGCCGGTCGCGCGCGGCCGCCACCGCCGAAGAGTTCCCTGATCCGGTCGATCACGGCCCGCCCGCCTCCGGGATGGTCTCGTAGAGCGACCGGGCCTCCGCCGGCGGTCCGCGCCGGGTGCCGACGGCGAGCACCCGCACCACCCTTATGTCGCGAGCCGTCGGAACGGTGAGGACGCTGCCCCGCGTCACCCGGTGATCGGCCTTTCTGATGACCCTTCCATCGACCCGGATCCGACCCTCGCGGCAGAGTCGGCTCGCCCTTGTGCGGCTCTTGAACATTCGGGCGTACCAGAGCCACTTGTCGATCCGGATGGCGTCTTCGGTCATGCCGGCCTGCCGATTTCCTGGAGCTTGGCGAACGGCGAGCTCGGATCGCGCATCCGCCGCGTCCGCTTCGCGCCGGATCGCTTGCGCCCGGATCGCACGAAGCGGGCGCCGTCGGTGCCGTTTCGCGCGCTGTAGCCGAGATCGGCCAGAACCGGCCGCGCCTGCTCTTCCGTAATCCCGACAAGCGACAGCATGTCCGGCGTGAGCTCGAAAGGCGCGCGGCGCGCGGCGCGGGCGAGCGCGATCGCGAGACGGTCGAGCATGTCGATACGGATCGCCCGCCCGCCGACGATGCGATAGCCGCAGGCCGCGTAGAATGCGGGGTCGACGCCGGCTTCCGGCGCCACCGAACAGAGGCCCGGCGGCGGGGCGGGGCGCGCCGGACATCCTGCGTGGACCGACCAGAGGAGCGCGCGGAGGCTCGCCGATTTCGGCTTGACGAGCGCCGGCAGGTAGACCGCCTCGATACCGAACCGGACGCCCAGCGCGCGCATGCGCCGCCTGTCCCTCTGCCCGAGATCGGCGATCAGCGAGCGGACCGAACGCCGCGGCAGCGAACCCAGCGCCTCGGCCAGCTGATAGATGAGCCCCCGTGCCGCGCCGGAAAAACCGGCGTCGCGGAGCGCGAACAGCGGCGCGAATCGCGCCTCGAGACAGGCGGCGAGCCAGCGCTCGAGCCGACGCCGCGCGCGCACCGCCGCGTCCTTGCCGAGGCTTTCGTCGGCGTGCAGCGCGATCCGCGGTTCGAGAATGCCCGCGCCCGCCGAGAGCCGCGCGACCGGCCGCTCGCGCCAGACGATCGAGCCGTCGTCGCGCAGCGCGAACCCGTCATCCGGTTCCGCGGCGAGGTCGGCCGCGGCATCGCCCAGCCGGCGGCGCAGCAGGCTGCCGGCCACCGCCATCGCTTCCCGTTCGGTGAAGGCGCTCTCCGGGCCGGCGGGGACGAAGCGCAACCCTTCCACCCGCCCGACGGGCTCGCCCGCGACCCGCACCGTGCCGTCCGGATCGATCGTTGCGCCGCGCGACGGCTTGTCCCGCGCCCGGTTGAGGAGCGCCGCCCGGCGGTCCACGAAGCGCTGGGTGAGGCGTTCGTGGAGCGCGTCCGACAAGCGATCCTCGATCGCCCGCGCCCGCCTTTGCCAGGCCTTGCTGTCGTCCACCCAGTCGCCGCGATGGGCGATATAGGTCCAGGTGCGCACATGGGCGATGCGCGCCATCAGCGTGTCGATCTCCCCCTCCGTCCGGTCGAGGCTGGCGATCTGGCCGGCGATCCAGTCGGTCGGCAGTCGCTCGGCGGGACCCGAGAGGTGGCCGAACACGGTGGCGAGAAGCCTTGTGTGCTCTTCGGCCATGGTCTTCCGGTAATCGGGTATCTGGCAGACGTCCCATAACAGGTGGAGCGCGGCCCCGCCCGCGGCGCGGCCCCGGATCGCCTCGTCCCCGAGAAGGGACGCCAGCGCCCGCCTGTCGTCTCCCTCCCGCGCGCGTACCAGCTCCGGGCGCGGAGGCGGGGCATCGAGGCTTTCCAGCAGCGCCTCGGGCGAGCGGAAGTCGAGCGCCGCGCTGCGCCACTGGAGCGCGGTCAGCGGCTTGAAGCTGTGGCTCTCGATGGCCTCCACCGTCTCGGGCTCGAATGCGTCGAGACCCACCGTCGTCCCGAACGTGCCGTCGTTCATGTAGCGACCGGCGCGGCCCGCGATCTGGGCCAGTTCCGAGACCCCGAGCTCCCGGCGGAGCCTGCCGTCGAACTTCTTGCGCTCGAAGAAGGCCACATGGTCGACCCGCATGTTGAGCCCCATGCCGATCGCGTCGGTGGCGACGAGGAAATCGACCTCGCCCGCCTGATACATGCCGACCTGGGCGTTGCGGGTGCGAGGGCTGAGCGCGCCCAGCACGATGGCGGCGCCGCCGCGCTGGCGCCGAAGCAGCTCGGCGATCTCGTAGACCCGGCCGGCGGAAAACGCGATCACCGCGCTGCGGGGCGGCAGGCGGGTGAGCTTCCTGGTTCCGGAATAGGCGAGGCGGGACAGTCGCGGGCGGCTCATGAACTCGGCCTCGGGCACCAGCCTGCGGATCAGGGGGCGCATGGTGTCGGCGCCGAGGAACATGGTCTCCGCCTCTCCCCGCGCGCGGAGCAGCCGGTCGGTGAAGACATGGCCGCGCTCGGGATCGGCGCACATCTGGATCTCGTCGACGGCGAGGAAGTCGAAGCGGCGTTCGAGCGGCATCGATTCGGCCGTGCACAGGAAATAGCGCGCCCTGGCGGGCACGATCTTCTCCTCGCCGGTTACCAGCGCGACATTGCGCGCGCCCTTCAGGCGAACCACGCGGTCATAGTTTTCGCGCGCGAGAAGCCTGAGCGGAAAGCCGATGACGCCGCTCGGATGGCCGAGCAGCCGCTCGATCGCGAAATGCGTTTTTCCGGTGTTGGTCGGACCGAGAACGGCGGTGACGGAGGCGCGCGGCCCGGTAGCGGACATGCCTCTAGAATCGGCAATTGCGGTCCGAAAAGCAAGGCCGCGCGGGTCTTGCAAGCAGCCGGACGCTTGCGCATATGTTCGCCTGAAGCGGCCGGCGGGAACCGGCGCTCAAGTCGAAGGGGTGGGGAGAAACCGATGGGCGAGGAGAAGCTGAGCTTCCAGACGGAAGTTTCCCGACTGCTCCGAATCGTCGCCAACTCGCTGTACAGCGAGAAGCGGATATTTCTGCGCGAGCTGATCTCGAACGCATCCGATGCGTGCGACCGCCTGCGCTACGAAGCGATCACCGAGCCGGCGCTGATCGAGGACGATCCCGAGTTCCGGGTATGGATCGAGCTCGACGCCGCCGCGCGCACCGTGTCGGTCGCCGACAACGGGATCGGCATGAACAGGGAGGGGCTGATCGCCGATCTCGGCACGATCGCGCGTTCCGGCACCAGCGCCTATCTTGAGCAGGTGTCGGGCGACGCGGCCCAGGACATGGCCCTGATCGGCCAGTTCGGGGTCGGTTTCTATTCGGCCTTCATGGTCGCCGACCGGGTCGAGGTGGTGAGCCGCCGCGCCGGCGAGGAGCAGGCCTGGCGCTGGGCCTCCGAGGGGCTGGGCGAGTTCACCGTCGGCGAAGCGGAGCGCGAGGGGCGCGGGACCACGGTGACGCTGCACATCCGCGACGGAGAGGATTCGTTCCTGGAGCCCGGAACCGTGCGCGGTATCGTCAAGACCTATTCCGATCACATAGGCCTGCCCATCGTGCTCGTCGAGGGCGGCAACGAGGACACCGTGAACGAGGCCTCCGCGCTCTGGGCCCGGCCGAGGTCGGAGATCGCGGAAGACCAGTACAGGGAATTCTACCGCCATGTCGGCCATGCCTTCGACGAGCCGTGGTTGACGATCCACTGGCGGGCCGAAGGGACCCACGAATACACCACGCTGGTCTTCGTCCCCTCGCAACGGCCGTTCGACCTGTTCAATCCGGAACGCAAGCATGCGGTGAAGCTCTACGTGAAGCGCGTATTCGTCACCGACGACTGCGCCGAGCTGATCCCGCAGTGGCTCCGCTTCCTGCGCGGGCTGGTCGACAGCGAGGACCTGCCGCTCAACATCAGCCGCGAGCTGCTGCAGAACAACCCGCTCCTGGCGCGCATGCGGACCGCGATCGTGAGGCGCGTACTAAGCGAGTTGTCCAGGAAGGCCGAGGACGAGCCCGAAAGCTACGCGGAATTCTGGGAGAATTTCGGCCCGGTGCTCAAGGAGGGGCTCTACGAGGATGTCGAAAACCGCGACGAAATCCTGAAGCTCGCCCGGTTCCACAGCACGGCGGGCGAGGAAACGGTCGGGCTCGACACGTATGTCGAGCGGATGAAGGAGGGCCAGGAGGCGATCTACTACATCGCCGGAGAGGACCTCGAAGCGGTTCGCCGCAGCCCGCAGCTCGAAGGGTTCCGCGCGCGCGGAATCGAGGTGTTGCTGACGACCGACCCGGTCGACGAGTTCTGGATCCCGGCCGTGGGCGCCTATGCCGAAAAGGAATTCAAGTCCGCGACCAGGGCTGGCGCGGACCTCGCCGACATCGCGGTCGACGGCGCGGACGAGGCGGACGAGGACGATGGGTCCGTCGATCCGGGCCGGGTGGACAGCGTGATCGCGATGTTCAAGCTCGCGCTCAAGGACGAGGTCAAGGACGTGCGCGCGTCGGACCGGCTGACCGACAGCGCCGCCTGCCTGGTCGCCGACGAGGGCGACCTCGACATCAACCTCGAACGGCTGCTGAAGCAGCACCGGCAGCTCGACACCGGGTTCAAGCGCATCCTGGAGATCAACCCGAGGCACGCCCTGATCCGGAGCCTCGCGGACGCGGTCGGCAAGGACGCCACCGCCCAGCGGCTTTCCGACACCGCCTGGCTGGTGCTCGATCAGGCCCGCATCATGGAGGGCGAGAAGCTGCCCGATCCGGCGGCCTTCTCCCGGCGCATGAGCGACGCGCTGGCGCGGGCGCTCGAGTCCGGCTGAACGGCGGCCCGCTCAGGCCGCTTCCAGCATGTTGCGGATCACATATTGCAGGATGCCGCCGTGGCGGTAGTACTCCGCCTCGTCCAGCGTATCGATGCGGCAGGTGAGCGCGATGTCCTCCGACGATCCGTCGGCGCGGACGATCCGGCAGTCGACGTCCATGCGCGGCGCGATGCCGCCCGCGACCCCGGAGATGTCGAAGGTCTCCGTGCCGTCGAGCGCCAGCGTGTTGCGCGTCGTGCCCGGCTTGAACTCGAGCGGCAGCACGCCCATGCCGACCAGGTTGGACCGGTGAATCCGCTCGAAGCTCTCCGCGATTACCGCCCGGATCCCGAGTAGCCGGGTTCCCTTGGCCGCCCAGTCGCGCGACGAACCGGTGCCGTATTCCTTGCCCGCCACGACGACCAGCGGCACGCCGGCGTCGCGATAGCGCATCGCCGCCTCGTAGATCGGCTGCGGGTCGCCGCCGTCGATATGGCGCGTCATCCCGCCCTCGATCCCCGGCACCATCTCGTTGCGGATGCGGATATTGGCGAAGGTGCCGCGCATCATGATCTCGTGATTGCCGCGCCGAGAACCGTAGGAGTTGAATGCCGCCGGCCGCACCTGGCGTTCGAGCAAATAGTCGCCCGCCGGGCTCTGCCGAGCGATGCTGCCGGCTGGCAGATGTGGTCCGTGGTGACCGAGTCGCCCAGCATCGCGATGGCCCGCGCGCCCTCGATATCTTCCATCGGCGCCGGCTCGGGCGTCATGTCCTCGAAAAAGGTGGGGTGGCGCACATAGGTGCTGGAATCCTGCCAGTCGAAGGTCTCCGACGGCGTCGAGGAGATCGCGCGCCACGCCGCCGGACCTTCCGAGACGTTTTCGTAACGGGCGCGGAACATGTCCGGCGTGAGCGCGGCGGCGAGCGTATCCGCGATTTCCCGGTTCGACGGCCAGATGTCCCTCAGATAGACCGGCGCGCCGTCCGCCGCCTCGCCCAGCGGCTCGTTGACGATGTCCGCCTTGAGAGAGCCCGCGATGGCATAGGCGACCACCAGCGGCGGCGAGGCGAGATAGTTGGCGCGGACCTGGGCATGGACCCGCCCCTCGAAGTTGCGGTTGCCGGAGAGCACCGCCCCGACCACCAGGTCGCCATCGTCGATCGCGTCGGCCACCGGTTCGGGCAGCGGACCCGAATTGCCGATGCAGGTGGTGCATCCGTAGCCCACGAGGTTGAAGCCGAGCGCGTCGAGGTCCTCTTGCAGGCCGGCCGCGGCGAGATAGTCGCTCACCACCTGGCTCCCCGGCGCGAGCGAGGTCTTCACCCAGGGCTTGACCTTGAGCCCCAGCGCGCGCGCCTTCCGCGCGACGAGCCCCGCCGCCACCATCACCGACGGGTTGGAGGTGTTGGTGCAGCTGGTGATCGCGGCGATCACGACGTGGCCGTCCTCGACCGCGAAATCCGTACCCGCCGCGGGCCGCGAGCGGTCCGAGCCGCCAAGCTCGGCCAGCGCGGATGCGAACGCGTCCGCCGCGCCGGATAGCACGACCTTGTCCTGCGGCCGCTTGGGCCCGGCGAGCGACGGCTCGACGGTACCGAGGTCGAGGGTGAGCGTGTCGGTGAACTCCGGATCGGGCGTATCCGCGTCGCGCCACAACCCCTGCGCCCGCGCATAGGCCTCCACCAGGGCGATGCTGCCCTCGTCGCGCCCGGTGAGGCGCAGATAGGCGCAGGTCTCCGCGTCGATCGGGAAAAAGCCGCAGGTGGCGCCGTATTCCGGCGCCATGTTGGCGACGGTCGCGCGGTCCGCGAGCGTGAGCTCGTCGAGACCCGGGCCGTGGAACTCGACGAACTTCCCGACCACGCCGCGAGCCCGCAGCATCTGCGTGACCGTCAGCACGATATCGGTTGCCGTCGTCCCCTCGCGCGGCGTTCCCTCGAACCTGAATCCGATCACTTCCGGCAGCAGCATGGAGATCGGCTGGCCCAGCATCGCCGCCTCGGCCTCGATCCCGCCCACGCCCCAGCCCAGAACCGAGAGCCCGTTGATCATCGTGGTGTGGCTGTCGGTGCCGACCAGCGTGTCCGGATAGGCCAGGGTCCGGCCGCCGTCGTCGCGGGTCCAGACGGTCCGGGCGAGATATTCGAGGTTGACCTGGTGGCAGATGCCGGTGCCAGGCGGCACCACGCAGAAATTGCTGAACGCCTTCGAGCCCCAGTGCAGGAAGGAATAGCGCTCCCGGTTGCGCTCGAACTCACGGTCGACATTTGCGGCGAACGCGGTGCCCGAACCGTGGCTGTCGACCATCACCGAATGGTCGATCACCAGATCGACGGTCGCGAGCGGGTTGATCTTCTGCGGATCGCCGCCGAGATCGGCCATCGCCTGGCGCATCGCCGCAAGGTCGACCACCGCCGGCACGCCGGTAAAGTCCTGCAGCAGGGTGCGCGCCGGGTGGAACGCGATCTCGTGGGTCGAGGAGCGGGTTTCCAGCCAGGCCGCGCACGCCTCTATGTCGGCGACCGTGACCGTCCTGCCGTCCTCGTGGCGCAGCAGGTTCTCGAGCAGGACCTTCATCGAATAGGGCAGGCGCGAGATGTCGCCGATCCCCGCTTCGCGCACGGCGTCGAGCGCGTAATAGTCGTAACTTTCCACGCCCGCCCGGAGCGAACGCCTCGCCTTCAACCGATCCTGTCCAGTGCCGCTCACAGCCGTTTTCCTCCGCGTCGCGAGATTCCATATCGTCGCGGATGGATAGCCTGCCAGCGCCGCGATGGCTATGGGTTATTCGCCTGCGTTCCCCAGCGCGAAATCACAATATTGCCCCATTCCCGACCGGCGGCGGACACAATCGCCGTCCATGTGATAGGGCATCCCAGCCCCTCGGACGCCGACCCAGGGCGTCCACCCGGCCGACAGGCCCAACTCGCCGGGCCGCCGGAACCCATGCCGGCGGCCCGTTCTTATACGGGCGGCGCGAGGATGATATGAGTCGCCGAGCCGTGCCCCGGGGATACCGCCGTTTCGCCGTCCGTAGCGCGCTGGCCGCCGTCTGCGCGGCAAGCCCACCGCGTGTGGCAATGAAAATCCGCCTGATCGCCGCGCTCCTGCTCGTTCCCCTGCTCGCGGTTACCGCCGCGCGGGCCGAGGGCGTCGGTTTCCGCGACATCGCGCTCGACCTCGAGGGGGAGAGGCTGACCGTCGCGCTCTGGTATCCCACCCCCGGCCCCGCCGGGCGCACGATCGTCGGGCCGTTCGCGATGGCCGCGACCGCGGGAGCGCCTCTTGCCGTCGGACGTTACGGCCTCCTGCTGATTTCGCACGGGACCGGCGGCGGCCGGCTGAACCATCGCGGCACGGCGATCCGGCTTGCCCGTGGCGGCTACGTCGTGGCGGCGCCGGAGCATGCGGGCGACAGCTGGCGCGACGACCGGTACAGCGGCACGTCGGCGAACTGGCTTCGCCGCCCGCGCCAGTTGAGCGCGACCCTGGACAGGGTGCTCGGCGATCCGGAGTTCGGGCCCCGGATCGACCCCGCCCGTATAGGGGCCGTCGGGCACTCCGCCGGCGGCTATGGCGTGCTCGCCCTGATCGGCGGCAGGGCGGATACGCGCCTTCTCGCGCGGCATTGCACGCTAAGGCGCGACGAAGACCGTGGGTTTTGCGCCTACGGGCGGCCCGGCGACGGTGTCGGCGGCCCGTTGCCCGACCTGTCGGACCGCCGGATCCGGGCGGTCGCGGCCGTCGCCCCGGTCGGGGCGCTCTTCGGAGAGGGAGCCTTTTCCGGTACGACGGCGGTCGCGCAGATCCACCGTCTCGACGCGGACCGGGTCCTGCGCAGGCCGTGGCACGCCGACAACATCGTGAAGTTGATGGGAAGCCGGGTGCACTCGGTGGTGCATCCCGGGGCTCACCATTTCGCCTTCATAACGCCCTTTCCCGCCGCGATGGTCCGCGCAATCGGCGCGCCGGCGAAAGATCCCGCGGGATTCGACCGCCGCGCGTTCCTGTCCCGGATCGATCGCCGGATTCTGGACTTCTTCGATGCCGCCCTCCCTTCCGGCCCGATACGGGCGCCGCCCCTGAATGGGCGGTCTAACGAGTGGAAAAGGCGCCGACGACCTCCCGGAGGGCATCAAGGGAGTATTCGGCGGCTGGGCCTCAGCCGATGCCGAGATCCTTGAACCGCTTGTTGAACTTGGCGACCTGTCCGCCGGTGTCGACCAGGCGCTGCTGTCCGCCGGTCCAGGCCGGATGCGTCTTCGGGTCGATGTCGAGCTTTACCGTGTCCCCGGCCTTGCCGTAGGTCGACCGGGTCGTGTAGGTCGTTCCGTCGGTCATCACCACGTTGATTTCGTGGTAGTCCGGGTGGATGTCCTTTTTCATCGTCGCGTCTCCGGCGGGGCCGCGGGTATATATCTGAAGGCGTTCGGGTTTTCAAGCCTCGCGAACTCCGGCGAAGGGGGCCGCGGGCGGGGCGATCGCGCCGGCGTGTCCGGCCCGGGAGACGAATTCTGACCGACCGTGCAACCGACAGCCCGGAGGAGAGCGCCCGCGGGAGCGTGCGCAGCCTGCGCGCGCTGATCCCCTGGCTCGCGCCGTACCGGCTGCGGATCGCCGGCGCGGGCGTGGCGCTGATCGTGGCGGCGGGCTCGGTTCTGGTTCTCGGACAGGGGTTGCGGGCGCTGATCGACGAAGGTTTCGGCGCCGGCGACGGGGCCTTGCTCGACCGGGCGCTCGCGGGGCTCTTCGTGGTCATCGCGCTTTTGGCGGCCGCGACCTTCGGGCGGTTCTACCTGGTGGCCTGGGTCGGCGAGCGGGTGGTCGCCGACATGCGCCGCGCGGTCTTCGAACGCATGCTCGGACTCAGCGCGGCCTTCTTCGAATCGGCGCGCGTCGGCGAGGTGCTTTCCCGGCTCACCACCGACACCACGCTCCTTCAGGTGGTCGTCGGTTCCTCGGTCTCGGTAGCACTGAGGAACGTGCTCCTGTTCCTCGGCGGTACGGCGCTCCTGTTCGTCACCAGCCCAAGGCTCGCCGGCCTGGTGTTCCTGATCGTGCCGGTGGTGGTGCTCCCCATCGTTTTCTTCGGCCGGCGCGTCCGCCGTCTGTCGCGCGCGAGCCAGGACCGCGTGGCCGACATCTCGGCCCATGGCGAGGAGACGCTCAACGCGATCCGCACCGTGCAGGCATTCGGCCACGAGCCAATCGACGGCCGGCGCTTCGGCGTGCGGGTCGACGATGCGCTCGCGACGGCGCTTCGGCGCAACATGGCGCGCGGGCTCCTGACCGCGTTCGTGATCGTCACCGTGTTCAGCGCCGTCGGCGTGATCCTCTGGATCGGCGGGCACGACGTGATGGACGGGCGGATTTCCCCGGGCGAGTTGTCGGCCTTCGTCTTCTACGCGGTCGTGGTGGCCGGTTCGGTCGGCGCGGTCAGCGAGGTGATCGGCGACCTGCAGCGCGCCGCCGGAGCGACGGAGCGCCTCCTCGAACTCATGCGCATCGATTCCGAGATAGCCGCGCCTCCCGAGCCCGTCCGTCTACCCGATCCGCCCGTCGGCACCGTCTCCTTCGAAGAGGTTCGTTTCCATTACCCGTCCCGCCCCGACAGCGCCGCGCTGGACGGGGTGAGCTTCGAAATCGCGGCGGGCGAGCGGGTTGCGCTGGTGGGGCCTTCCGGCGCGGGCAAGTCGACCGTCTTCGAGCTCCTCCTCCGGTTCTACGATCCCGCGGCGGGGCGGGTGCGGGTCGACGGCGTCGATCTCCGCCAGGCCGACCCGGCGGAGCTCCGCGCGCGGATCGGACTCGTCGCCCAGGAGCCGTTCGTCTTTTCCGCCGATGCCTGGGAAAACATCCGCTACGGCCGTTCCGGCGCGACCGACGATGAAGTCCGGGCGGCCGCGGAAGCCGCCGCCGCCGCGGAATTCCTCGACGCGCTGCCGGACGGTTTCGATACCTTTCTCGGCGAGAAGGGGGTGCGCCTCTCGGGCGGGCAGCGGCAACGCATCGCGATTGCCCGAGCGCTGCTGCGCGACCCGGCGATCCTGCTGCTCGACGAAGCGACGAGCGCGCTCGATTCCGAGAGCGAACGGCTGGTCCAGGACGCACTCGGCCGGCTGATGGCGGGGCGGACCACGCTCGTCATCGCCCATCGCCTGGCCACCGTGCAGGCCGCCGACAGGATCGTCGTCCTCGACCGGGGGCGTGTCGACGCGATCGGCAGCCACGCGGAGCTGGTCGGGACCAGCGCCCTCTATGCCCGGCTCGCCGCGCTCCAGTTCGGCGACACCGCTCCCGCCGGCCTCTTCCCGGTCAGCGCTGGGTCAGCTTGAACTCGATGCGGCGGTTGCGTTTGAAGGCGGCGATCGTGCTGCCGCGATCGATCGGCTGGAACTCGCCGAACCCGGTCGCCGCCAGCCGGTCGGCTGGTACTCCCCGCTGGATCAGGTATTTGACCACCGCGATCGCGCGTCCCGTCGAGAGTTCCCAGTTCGACGGGAAAGCGGGTGTCTTGATGGGCAGCCGGTCGGTATGGCCGTCGACCCTGAGCACCCAGTCGATGTCGCCGGGTATCTCCTTCGCGATCTCCTTGATCGTCCTGGCCAGCTTGTCGATCTGCTCGCGCCCGCCGGGCTGGAGCCTGGCCTCGCCAGACGGGAACAATACCTCCGACTGGAAGACGAAGCGGTCGCCCACGATGCGCACGTCGCTCCGGTTGCCGAGCGCCTTCCTGAGCCTGCCGAAGAACTCGGAGCGGAAAGTCGCGAGCTCCTGCACCTTGCTGGCGAGGGCCGCGTTGAGCCGCTTCGAGAGATTGACGATCTGGACGTTCTGCTCTTTCGCCTTGGCCTCCGATGTCTCGAGCGCGACTTCGATGCGCGCGAGCTGCTGGCGTAGCGCGGCGATCTGGAGATTGAGGATGCGGACCTGCTCGCGGGCTTCGGCCGATATGGCCTGTTCGGCGGTCAGCTCCTCTTCGGCGCTGGCCGCACGGACGCCGAGGTCGCGCAGCCTGACGTCCCGGTCGTCGATTTCGATCTGGGCGAGCCGGGTGCGCTCCCGGGCCGAGGCGAGCTCGGCGGCAAGCTCCTTGGACCGGTCGCGCAGCGCGCCCAAGTCGCGGTCGCGGGATTGGAGCGAGTCCTCCAGACCCGCGACTTTCTTCTCCAGCGCATCCCGGACTTCGCGCAGCGCGGCGATGTCGCGCTCGAGGCTTGCGAGCCGGCGAAGCTGGAGCTCGATCTTCTCCTTGTCCGCGTCGATCGTCCTGTAGGCGTCTTCGAGCTCGGCGGCGGTCTTGGCGGAGACGGTCTTGAGCGCGTCGCGTTCCGCTGTGAGCGACGCGACCTCCCTGGTCAGCATGTCGCGTTCGGGCAGAAGCTCCGCCAGTTGGCCCGAAAGCCGGTCGCGCTCGGATGTCAGCTGGCCGAGTTGAAGGGTGAGCCGGGAGACCGAGGCTTCGAGCTCCGTGTTCTCGGCCTGTTCGAGGGACAGCATCTCCGTCAGTTGCGCAACCTGCCGGTTGAGCCTGTCCAGCGCCCGGTCGCGGCCGGTCAGGATATCGCTCAGGAAATACTGGGCGAGGGTAAACACCATCAGCAAAAAGATGACGATGATCAGGAGCGCCGCCAGCGCATCCACGAAACCCGGCCAGATATCGGCGCTTGAATGTTGTCTGGTTCTGCCGACGGCCATCTTCCGGCCCTTTCCGCGACCCTACTCCGGCTGGTTGCGCCCGATCGCGGCGATCGTGCGCGACAGCACGCGGATTTCGTTTCTCAGCTCCTGCACCATTTCGGAACGTCCCGACGCCAGCTGCTCCATGAGCCGCGCAAGGTGGACGTCGATGTTGCGGATATGCTGTTGCAGCGTCTCGTCGAAATTGCTGCCCGCCCGGACGTCCGCGAGCCTGGCCAGGACCGGCCTGAGTTCCAGCTGGCCTTCCGCGAGCCGTTCCATCAGCGCCTGCTCCGCGCGCATCTGATCGGTCAACGCCGAAAGATTCTCGGCCAGCACCGCCATCGACTGGTTCGCCGAGATGCGGCTTTCCTCGCCCCGGTCGATGGTGCGTTGCAGGCTTTCCAGACTGTCGGCGGTCTGTTCGAGCAGCGCCTGCACGTAGGCCGGAACCGCCTGGTCCTGATCGATCCCCGCGCCGCCGCCGCTCGACAGGCGGGTCTGCCCGGCGAGCCAATCCTCGAGGTCGTTGAAGAAGCGGTTCTGCGCCTGGCTCGCCTGGAGCTCGAGAAATCCGAGCACGAGCGAGCCGGCAAGACCGAAGAGCGAGGACGAAAACGCGGTTCCCATGCCCGCGAGCGGCGCCTGGAGCCCGGCCTTCAGGTTCGTAAAGACCGCGTTCAAATCGCTGTCGCCGCCGACACTGAGACCCGCGATCACGCCACCGACCGAATCGATGGTCTGCAACAGGCCCCAGAACGTCCCGAGCAGGCCGAGGAAGATCAGCAGCCCGATGGTGTAGCGCGCGATATCGCGCTGTTCGTCGAGCCGGGCCGAGATCCCGTCGAGCAGGGAGCGCAGCGCGAGCGCGGACAGGCGGAACCGGCGGGTCTGCTCGCCCAGGATCGCCGCCAGCGGGGCAAGCAGCCGGGGCGCGGCCTGGACCGAAATTCCGGGCCGGCCGGTGCGGACGTTCACGATCCAGTTGACCTCGCGCCGGAGCGTCATCACCTGGCGGAAACTGTAGGCCATGCCGAGCGCCAGCACGCCGACGATCAGCCCGTTGAGCGCCGGGTTTGCGTGGAACGCGCCCAATAGCGGTTCGTAGAGCGCGCCCGCGACCGCCGCCACGGCGAGCACGAACACGATCATCCTGGTCAGGTAACGTCTGGGGCTCGTCATCTCACGCGGTCTTTCCGCATCGCGCGGCAACCCGCGCGCCGTGTGTACGGATCGCTCCGATCAGCGTCCGAAGCACGGGAGTCTATGCCCCTCGGCGCGCGAGGGCGAGATGGGATTAAGACTCACCCGGCAAGCCCCCATTTCGCTTCTCCTACCCCATCGAGCATCGATATTTCCGCCTCGGAGAATTATCCGGGCATCCCGGTCGGGAATTGGCCCTCGGCAACCGAAAGAGAGAAGCCACTAACGTGACAACATTGGCAATATTGTGGCACGCGTCGGCTTCATCGATCGCGCGAAGCGCGACATCGGTCGGCCGGGACGGCTCGTCATCGTCCAGACCCGGTCGGCGGCGCTGCGCTTCCGCGATCCGTTCCGGATGCGTCGTTGTCCGCGGCTCCTTCCTGTCGCCGGCAAACGTCGCCGGCAACGGGGGAGCGGACCGGGGCCCGCGACGATCCGCCGTGCGGCGGGAGAGACTTCGGCGCCAAATCCTCATCCGACGCCTTCAGGCTGTTGTCCAGCATTTGGCGGACCGCGCCGTGCAGACGGTCGTTGGCGGCCAAGATGGAGCCGCCGCCGATCGCCGCCGGGCGGCCGGCGATGTCGGTCACGAAACCGCCGGCTTCGCGCACCAGGACGATCCCGGCCGCGACGTCCCACGGCGAGAGCCCGAACTCCCAAAATCCGTCATAGCGCCCCGCCGCGACATAGGCGAGGTCGAGAGCCGCCGAGCCGAGCCGCCTGATGCCGGCGGTATTGTCGATCGCCGACTCGACCGTTGCCAGGAAGGCGTGCTTTCCCGCCCGTCCCTTGAACGGGATGCCGGTGGCGAGCACCGCTTCCGACAGTCTCTGGCGCGAGGATACGCGGAGGCGGCGCCGGTTGAGATAGCACCCCACCCCTTTCTCCGCCCAGAAAAGCTCGTCGCGGAGCGGCTCGTAGACCACCCCCGCGACCATCGCGCCGTCCTCCTCGAGGCCGATCGAAATCGCGAAATGGGGGATGCCGTGAAGAAAGTTCGTGGTCCCGTCGAGCGGATCGACGATCCAGCGCCGCCGCGTGTCCTCGCCCTCCGTCTCGCCCGATTCCTCCATCAACAGGCCGAACCCGGGCCGCGCCTTGGCCAGCTCCGCTCGCAGAATCCGCTCCGCCCGGCGGTCCGCCTCGGTGACGTAGTCCGCCGGCCCCTTGCGCGAGACCTGCAGGTTCTCGACTTCGCCGAAATCGCGGATCAGGCCGCGCGCCGCCTTGCGCGCGGCGGCTTCCATCACATTGATCGTCGCCGACGGCATGAAACCGGTCCCGTTCCGCCGCGGTCAGCCCTTGGCGCGCTCGACATAGCTGCCGTCCTCGGTGCTGACGACGATCCTCGTCCCCGCCTCGATGTGGGGCGGAACCATCACCCGCTCGCCGTTCTCCAGCATCGCCGGCTTGTAGGACGAGGACGCGGTCTGGCCTTTCACCACCGGATCCGCCTCGGTCACCGTCATCGTCACCTGTTGCGGAAGCCGGGCCGAGACCGGATTGCCCTCGATCAGGTCGAGCGTGATCGTCATGCCGTCCTGCAGGTAGGACGCCGGGCCGCCGATCATGTCCACCGGGAGCTCGAACTGCTCGTAGGTCTCCGCGTCCATGAGCGTCACCGCGTCGTCGGCGCGGTAGAGATAGGTGCAGGACTTCTCGTCCACCATCAGCTTCTCGACCGATTCCTGGGTGCGGAACCGCTCGTTGCTCTTGATGCCGGTCATCACGTCGCGCATCTCGACCTGGACGAACGCGCCGCCCTTGCCGGGCTGCAGGATCTGGATCTTGAGGACGCTCCACTGCCTGCCGTCGTGCTCGATCACATGACCGGGCCGGATCGTGTTCGCGTTGACCTTCATGGGACTCGCCGCGCCGCCGGGGGAGGCCGGAACGTATCAACTCGCCGGTTCCGAGGCAATCGAAGGGCTAGCCGGCAGCATCCCGATGGACGGCTCCTCGCCAGTCCCGAAGCGCCCCGTCCTCGTCGCGAAAGGACGGGCCGACCGGGACCTTGCCGTACCCGCCCGGTATGTCGATCACGTAGGTCGGCTGGCACAGGCCCGATATCCGGCCGCGCAGGGCGCGCACGAGCGCCTGTCCTTCCTCGATCGACAGCCTGAAATGCGCCGTCCCCGGCGCGGGATCCGGATGGTGCAGGTAGTAGGGCCGGACGCGGTGGCGAACCAGGGCGCGGAACAGCGCCTCCAGGGTTTCCGCGTCGTCGTTGACCCCTTTCAGCAGCACCGTCTGGCCGAGCAGCGGCACGCCCGCGTCGGCCAGCGCGGCAATGGCGCGCGCGGCCTCGCCGTCGAGCTCGCGCGGGTGGTTGCAGTGGATCGAGACGTAAACCGGAATGCGCTGACGCAGCGCCGCGACCGCCGCGTCGTCGATGCGGCCCGGATCGGCGACCGGGACGCGGCTGTGGATGCGGAGCACCTCGACGGTCTCTATCGCGGCGACGCGGCGCAGGATGTCGCCCAGGCGGCGCGGCGACAGGATCATCGGGTCGCCCCCGGTCAGGATCGCCTCCCTGATCTCCGGGCGGGCGGAGATGTATGCCAGCGCCTCGTCGATCTCCGCGGCCGACATCGTCGTCGCGCCGTGACCCACGCGCTCGCGGCGGAAGCAGAACCGGCAATAGACCGGGCATGCCGTCGTCGGCATCAGCAGCACGCGATCAGGGTAGCGATGGACGACGCCCGGCAGCGGGGAGCGCGCGTCGTCGCCGATGGGATCGTCGCGCTCTTCCGGCGTCCGCGTCAGCTCGCGCATATCGGGCAAATACTGGCGCGCGAGCGGATCGTCCGCCGCGCCCCGATCGATCAGATTCGCGATTTGGGGGGTGACCGCCACCGCATAGCGGCGCGCGACGGAATCGGCTTCGCCCACCCGGTCCGCCGGGATCAGCCCGGCCGCGTTCAGCGCGCGGCCGCTCCGCATGGTTCCGTCCGTCACCCTTACCCCGCTCCGCCGGACGAGGCATTATCGCGCCATGCCGGAGTTGGCGAAACGCCATGGTTGAGCCCCCCTGGTGGCGTCCCGACCGCCACGCCCGGCGGCGCCCCAACCTGCTCGCGCGGGCAAGGATCCTCGCCGCGGTTAGGCGCTTCTTCGACGACCGCGGTTTCGTGGAGGTCGAGACACCGGCGCTCCAGGTCTCGCCGGGGTTGGAGCCCCATCTCAACGCCTTCGAAACCGCGCTCGCCGAGCCGTTCCGGGACGGCCCCGTGGCGCCGGTCTATCTCCATACATCGCCCGAGTTCGCGATGAAGAAGCTGCTGACGGCGGGAGAGGAGAAGATCTTCCAGATCGCCCGCTGCTATCGCAACGAGGAGCGCTCGCCCACGCACCACCCCGAGTTCACAATGCTGGAATGGTATCGGGCGGGCGCGGGCTACCGGGACCTGTGGGCGGATTGCGAAGAACTGCTCGCCGCCGCCGCCGAAGCCGCGGGAGTTGCGCGTTTCGCGAGGGCGGGGAAGACCGCCGATCCCCGCGCAGGATGGACCAGGATCGGCGTTTGCGAGGCCTTCGAGGAACATGCCGGCATCGATCTGGCGGCGACCGTCGACGAGAGCCCGGACCCGTCGCGGCTGATCGAGGCGGCCAGGTCGATCGGGGTCCGGACCGGGCCGAAGGACCGCTGGGAAGACGTTTTCTTCCGCATCTTCCTCGCCGAAGTCGAGCCCCGTCTGGGCGTCGGCGCGCCGGCGATTCTCTACGACTACCCGGCCTCGATGGCGGCGCTCGCCCGGATCGGACCCGACCGCCGCTTCGCCGAACGCTTCGAGGTGTTCGTCTGCGGTCTGGAGCTGGCCAACGGCTACGGCGAGCTTACCGATCCGGTGGAGCAGCGGGCCCGCTTCGAGGCCGACCGGGCGCTCAGGACGGAACTCCGCGGCAGCGCCTATCCGGTCGACGAGGATTTCCTGGCGGCGCTCGAGTCGGGACTTCCCGATTGCGCCGGGATCGCGCTCGGCATCGACCGGCTGGTCATGCTCGCGACCGGCGCGGCGCGGATCGAGGACGTGCTCTGGGCGCCGGTGGCCGGCCCCCGCTAGGCGTCCCCGAGCGCTGTCCCGATCGCCGACCGGAAGGCGCGGACCGCCGCCGCCGGCCCGTCAGGATATGCCCAGACGCCGGACGAGACGGCGAGAAAATCCGCGCCGGAGGCGACCACGGGGCCGCAATTCTCCGCCGTGATGCCGCCGATGGCGACGCAGGGAACGGTAGCGACCGACTGCCAAGTCTCGAGGAGGTCGAGCGGCGCCCGCGTCGTCGTCTCCTTGGTCGCGGTCGGGAAGTAGGCGCCGAACGCCACGTAATCCGCGCCCGCCTCCGCCGCCTCCATGGCCAGATGGTAGGACGCCTTGCAGGTGACGCCCATGATCGCGTCGTTGCCCACGGTCCGGCGGGCGTCCGGGTAGGGGGCGTCGTCGGCGCCGACATGCACCCCGTCGCAGCCGGTCTCGACAGCGAGGTCGGGACGGTCGTTCATGACGAAGGCGACATCGCGGGATTGCGCGACCGGGGCGAGAATTTCCGCGGCGCGCCGGATATCGTCGTCCCCGGTCTCCTTCAGCCGGAGCTGGACGCAGGCAACCTCGTCCGCGTCGAGCGCGGCGGCCAGCATGTCCGCGAAGCCCCGCGCGCCGGCGGGGCCGAGGTCAGGCGGCGTGATCAGATACAGCTTGCAGGTTCGGATTGGCCCGGCCCCGGTAAATCCCGACGATGCCGTCGAGCATCGCGAGCGCTTCGTCGCGCGGGCGCTGGAAGGTATTGCGGCCGATGATGGAGCCGCTGCCGCCGCCGTCGCGGATCGCCCTTACCTCGCGGTGGATGCCTTCCAGATCCTTGGCCTCTCCGCCCGAGAAGACGACCAGCCGGCGCCCGTTGAAGCAGGATTGCACCACGTGCGCGATGCGCGCCGACAGCGTGCCCGTGTCGATATCCTGCCTCTCGTAGACCCCTTTGGCCGCGTCGAGGAACAGCGCGTCCGTCGGCGGCTTCACCTTGACGATATGGGCGCCCATCAGGCAGGCGATGTGGGCGGCGTAGGCGCAGATGTCCATCGCCGTCTCGCCTTCCTTGGTCAGCATGCCGCCGCGCGGGTACGACCAGACGACGACGGCGAGCCCGACCGACTTGGCCTCCTCGGCGAGCTCCCGGATCTCCTCCATCATGTCGTACTGATCGTCGGAACCCGGATAGATCGTGAAGCCGATCGCGGAGCAGCCGAGCCTGAGCGCATCGCCCACGCCTCCGTGGACCGCCTGGTCCTTGTCCGTGGCGAGGCTGTTGGCGCTGTTGACCTTGAGGATCGTCGGGACCGCCCCGGCGAAGCTGTCGGCGCCCGCCTCGATCATGCCGAGCGGCGCCGCGTAGGCGTTCAGCCCGGCATCCACGGCGAGCTGGAAATGGTAGTGCGGGTCGTAGGCGTCGGGGTTGGGGGCGAAGCTGCGCGCCGGGCCGTGCTCGAAACCCTGGTCGACCGGCAGGATCACCATCTTGCCGGTCCCGCCGAGCTTCCCGTGCATCAGGATACGGGCGAGGTTCGCCTTGGTTCCCGGATTGTCGCTCTCGTATCCGGCAAGGATTTTCCTGACCTTTTGCGTCACCCTCATTCCGGACCCCTTTTCCGATTTCCAAGGCATCGAATGGACTTGCACAATACCTAACGCAAACCCCTCGGGCATGCCACCGCCGCCGGGCGAATCATCGCGCCCGGCTGGCGCCCAGCCAGGCCCGGCAGGCGGCTTCCGGATCCTCTTCCCCGGCAAGGTCGAGGGCCGGCGCGGCGTCGCTTTCGATCCGTGCGCCGGAGGCCGCCGCGAGCGCCTCGAGCTTCCCGCGCAGCGCCGGGGACCCGCTGAAGAGGATCGTTTCCACCGACCGGCGGAACGCCGCGAGCGCCAGCCCGGGCGAATCCCCGCAGTCGAGAACCGCGTCGATGCGGACATCGGGGTGGGCACGCCGGGCGGCGCGGACGAGCTCGGCGAACCAGGCCGCGCCGGCATAGCCCGCGGCCGCCGGACCGCTCCTGAGACACACCGCGCTTCCCAGAGCCTCCGCCGCGCGGGCCGCCGCCAGCGCGTGGTCGAGGCCGTGAACGACGATCGCGGGCGGGTCCTTCGCCATGGCGCAACACTGGCCCCGGCGCGGCGGAGGATCAACGGCTGAAACCGCCCCATTTGACGGTCTTCCGGCCTCGGGCGTAAGCTGCGCGGCGGTCACCGGGCCGAATTCAGTCCGAGGGTTGTTCATGCCACGCCTCGACGACGCACAGGACAAGCTCGAAACCGCTCTGACGAAGCTGGAAGAAGCCGTGCGCGGCCGGTCCGACCCCCGGCCCGAGCTGGAAGCCCAGCGCGACGAGGCCCGCGCCCGCTACGAACGGCTCGAAGGCGAGACGCGAGCCGTCTCCGGCCAGCTCGATGCCGCCATCGTCCGGCTGCGCGCGCTGATTCCGCCGCGGTAACCGACGGCGCGCGGCGATGCTCGAGGTCGACGTCACCATCAACGGGCGCAATTACCGGGTCGCCTGCGAGGCGGGCGAGGAAGAGCGGCTGTCCGAGCTCGCCGCCTATATCGACGACCGGGTCGGAACGCTGGTATCGACCCTGGGCCAGATCGGCGACAACAGGCTGCTCGTGATGACTAGCCTCATGATCGCCGACGAGCTGGCGGAAGCCTATGCCGCGCTGTCCGAGGCGGGCCTCGCCTCGCCCGACCAGGACGAGCCGAAATCCGCGATCGAAAAGGCCCGCAAGACCGTAGCCGCCCGGATCCAGGACGCGGCGGCCCGTATCGAGGGCATTGCCGAGGAGGTCGCGCGGTCCTAGATTTCGCGAGGGCGGCGCTGCGCGGTGCGCGAAGCCATCTATCCCCGGGGCCAATACAGTCCTCTTGGGAGCTGTCCCTGCCGCGGCCGTGGCCGCGGGACACGGCGCCCACCTGCATGTTGCAGGCCGCGGAGGATACACATGGCGGGACGGCCGGCGCGGCGCCGTCCGGTAGTTTTTTCGACCGGCGGCGGCGTGACCCTTTACAGTGCCAAGAAACGGCTGCGCGCGGAGATGACGGAGGCCCGCTGCCGGATAGAGAATCCGGCCCGGGCCGCCAAGGCCGTGCGCGACCGGTTTCTTTCCCGGTTCGGCGGGCGGCTGCGGGGGACGACGGTCTCCGCCTACTGGCCGATCCGCGAAGAGCTCGATCCGCGGCCGCTCCTGCATGCGCTCGCGGCCCGCGGCGCGGCCTGTGCGCTCCCCGCCGCGGTCGGGCGCGACCGCCCGCTGGTCTTCCGTCGCTGGCGTCCCGGCGATGCGCTCGTCGAGGCCCGGTTCGGGTTGCGCGAGCCGCCGGAAACGGCAGAGCCCCTGACCCCGGGTATCGTGGTCGCGCCGCTGCTGGCGGTCGATCCTTCCGGCCGCCGGCTCGGCTACGGAGGCGGGTATTACGACCGCACGATCGCGGCTCTCAGACAGGGGGGCGAAGTCGTGGCGGTCGGGATCGGCTACGATGTCCAGATCCGGCCCGGCGTGCCGGCCGGTCCCGGCGACGTTCGGGTCGATTGGGTGGTGAGCGACCGGCGGATCGTCGATTGCGCGGAGGCAGGGTGATGGACAGGCGATGCGGCTGCTGATCTGCGGCGATGTCGTGGGACGGTCCGGCCGCGAGGTCGTGTGCGCGGAGCTTCCCCGGCTGCGCGAACGTCTGGATATCGACTTCGCGATCGTCAACGGCGAGAACGCCGCCGGCGGGTTCGGCATAACCCCCAAGATCTGCGACGGGTTGTTCGAGGCCGGGGCGGATGTCATCACCACCGGCAACCACGTCTTCGACCAGCGCGAGATCGTCCCCCATTTCGACCGGGAAAAGCGGCTGCTACGCCCGGACAACTACCCGGCGGCGACGCCCGGCCGGGGCTGGGGCGTGTTTCCCGACCGCCGGGGCCGCAAGATCCTCGTGCTGCACGCGATGGCCCGGCTGTTCATGGACCCGCTCGACGACCCGTTCGCCTTTGCCGCGCGGCGGCTCGCGGAAGACGGGCTGAAGCGCACGGTCGAGGCCATCGTCGTCGACTTCCATGGGGAAGCGACCAGCGAGAAGATGGCGTTCGGACATTTTCTCGACGGCCGGGTCTCGATCGTCGTCGGGACCCACACCCATGTGCCCACGGCCGATGCGCAGATCCTGCCCGGCGGGACGGCCTATCAGACCGATATCGGCATGTGCGGGGATTACGACTCGGTGATCGGGATGAAAAAGGCGACCTCCGTCGAGCGCTTCGTCCGCAAGATGCCCACCGCTCGGCTGGAAGCGGCGGACGGGCCGGCGACCCTGTGCGCCACTTTCGCGGAACTCGACGATTCGACTGGATTGGCCTTGCGTGTCGAGCCGGTGCGAATCGGTGGGCGGCTCAGCGATTCGATCCCCGACCTCTGACGCCACCGCCGCGATATTGCTTTTGCCTGCAATAACTTACGGTTAGTCAAAATATCGCCACAATGATCCGCGACAAGAAACGGTCGTTCGGGGCGCGTTCCACTCCGTCGGTGGCTGCGATAGGGTTCGCGGTATTGGATCCTGGGCACGACGCTCATCGTTTCTGGCGCACAGGGGTTGCATGGCCGGCCACTCCAAATTCAAGAACATCATGCACCGCAAGAGCGCGCAGGACGCCAAGCGCTCGAAGCTGTTCACCCGCCTGATCCGCGAGCTGACCGTGGCCGCCCGCTCCGGGCTGCCCGATCCCGACCAGAACCCCCGGCTCCGCTCCGCGGTTGCCGCCGCCAAGGCCGCCAATATGGGCGGAGAGACCATCGACCGCGCGATCCGGCGCGGCTCCGGCGCCGAGGACGGCGAGCAGTACGACGAGATACGCTACGAGGGTTACGGTCCCGGAGGCGTCGCGATCATCGCCGAGGCCCTGACCGACAACCGCAATCGGACCGCGGCCGAAATCCGCGCGGCGTTCGCCAAGCACGGCGGCAACCTGGGCGAGACCAACAGCGTTTCCTTCATGTTCGAGCGTGTCGGCGCCGTCCGCTACCCGCCGGAAACGGCCTCCGCCGACGAGGTCTTCGAAGCCGCCCTGGAGGCCGGCGCGGACGACATAGACTCCTCCGAGGACGGCCACGAAGTGCTGTGCGCGCCCGAAAACCTCAACGATGTCCGCGAGGCGCTCGAGGCGCGGTTCGCGCCGCCCGAGGCCGCCGAGCTGACCTGGCGGCCATCGAGCACCGTCGACGTCGACGAAACCGGCGCCGAGAAGCTGTTCAGACTGCTGGAGGCGCTGGAGGAAAACGACGACGTGCAGTCGGTGGCGGCCAATTTCACCGTCGCCGACGACGTCATGGCGAGACTAACCGGTTGAGCGGTACCGCGATCCGGCTTCTTGGCCTCGATCCAGGGCTACGAACGACGGGCTGGGGTGTGATCGAGGCGGACGGCAACCGTCTGATGCATGTCGCCGACGGGGCGGTCCGGCCGCTGGCGGAAGGCTCTCTGGCGGCGCGCCTGGCCGCCCTTCGCGCCGCGCTCGCGCGGGTGATCGACACCTACCGGCCGGACGAGGCGGCGGTGGAGGAGACCTTCGTCAACCGCAACCCGGCATCGGCGCTCCGCCTCGGCCAGGCCCGCGGCGTGGTCCTGCTCGCCCCCGCGGAGGCGGGTCTTCCGGTCTCGGAATACCCGGCGAACCTCATCAAGAAGTCCATCGTGGGCGCCGGCCACGCCGACAAGAACCAGATCGCCGCGATGGTCCGTGCCCTGCTCTCCGTCGGCGCGGTCTCGTCCTTCGATGCGAGCGACGCTCTGGCCGTGGCGATCTGTCATGCCCATCACCGCGCCACCCGCGCCCGGGTCGCGGCATTCGCGCGGGAGGAGGAGCGGTGATCGCCCGGCTGACCGGCCGTATCGACTCCATCGCCGAGGACTCGGCGGTGATCGACGTCGCGGGGGTCGGCTATCTGGTCTATTGCTCCGCGCGCACGCTGGGCACGTTGCCGGCCGCGGGAGAGTCGGCGAGCCTCCATGTCGAGACCCATGTGCGCGAGGATCACATCCATCTCTACGGCTTCGAGAGCCTGGCCGAGCGCGACTGGTTCCGCCTGCTGACCACCGTGCAGGGCGTGGGAACCCGGGTGGCGCTGGCGATCCTGTCGGCGCTGAGCGCGGACAGGCTGTCCGACGCGCTGATCGCGGGCGACGGAAAGATGCTGACCCAGGCCCCGGGCGTCGGGCCCAAGCTCGCCGGACGGATCGTGGCCGAGCTTAAGGACAAGGCGGTTCCCGCAACTGAGTCGTTCGCGCGAACGGGGGACGGTGGCGCCGTCGGCGATCCCGACGCGCTCGACGACGCGGTGTCGGCCCTGGTCAATCTCGGCTATCGCCGGGGCGAGGCCTTCGGCGCGGTGACCGAGGCCGCGCGGGCACTCGGGTCCGAGGCGGAGGTGGAGACCCTTATCCGGGCCGGTCTCCGGGAGCTCTCCTCATGACCGCGGAGCGGCAGACGGCCGCCGCCTTCGACCTGGACCGCGATGCCGGGGAGGCGGTTCTCCGTCCGCGCCGGCTGGACGAGTTCATCGGCCAGGAACGCTTGCGCCGGAACCTTTCGGTTTTCATCGACGCGGCGCGCTCGCGCGGGGAAGCCCTCGACCATGTGCTTCTGCACGGTCCGCCCGGTCTCGGCAAGACCACGCTGGCCCAGATCGTCGCGCGCGAGCTCGGCGTCGGGTTCCGGGCGACCTCCGGACCGGTGCTCGCCCGGGCCGGCGATCTCGCCGCCGTGCTCACCAATCTGGAGCGCCACGACGTTCTCTTCATCGATGAGATCCACCGCCTCAACCCGGCTGTCGAGGAGGTCCTCTATCCCGCGCTGGAGGACTTCCAGCTGGACCTGATCATCGGGGCGGGGCCGGCGGCGCGGTCGGTCCGGATCGACCTGCAGCGCTTCACCCTGATCGGCGCGACCACGCGGGCCGGCCTGGTCTCGACCCCCCTCCGCGACCGTTTCGGCATCCCGCTCCGGCTCGACTTCTACACCGACGCCGAGCTCGAGGAGGTCGTCAGGCGCGGCGCCGGGGTGCTCGGCATCGCGATCACCGGAGACGGTGCCACGGAGATCGCCCGCCGGTCGCGCGGCACGCCCCGGATCGCCGGCCGGTTGCTGCGCCGGCTGCGCGATTTCGCCGCCGTCGACGGTTCCGACGGAATCGACGCCGGTCTCGCCGACACCGGTCTTGCCATGCTCGAAGTCGACCGTCTCGGCCTCGACATGATGGACCGCCGCTATCTCAACTGTATCGCGGCCGACTACGGCGGCGGGCCGGTCGGGGTCGAAACCCTCGCGGCTGCGCTCTCGGAGCAGCGCGACGCGATAGAAGAGGTTATCGAGCCTTTCCTGATCCAGCAGGGGCTGGTGCGGCGCACCGCGCGCGGGCGCATGCTCGCCGACCGGGCATTCCGCCATCTGGGCGTGGCGCTACCCGAGCGCGACGAGTCCCAGCTCGACCTCCTGCGCGCCGGGGAGGGGCCGGACGATGGTTGAATCCGGCCTGGGACCGGTCGCCGGGATCCTCGACGGGGCCGAACATGTCTACCGAGTGCGCGTCTATTTCGAGGACACCGACGCGGCCGGCATCGTTTACTACGCGAGCTATCTGCGCATGGCGGAGCGCGCGCGGACCGAAATGATGCGCCTTCTCGGCGCCGATCATGCCGGCATGATGCGGAACGATAGGCTGGTCCTCACGGTGCGCGAGTGCATGATCGAATATCTCGCCCCGGCCCGGCTCGACGACGTGCTGGAGATCCGTTCGAGCCTGCTCGAAATCGGCGGGGCGAGCCTCCGGGTCCGCCAGACCGTCCGCCGCGACGGCGAAACCCTGGCGCGCATCGGCCTGCGGCTTGCCTGCGTCGGCGAAGCCGGCCGACCGGCGCGGTTTCCCGCGCGGCTCCGTTCGGCGCTCGCCGGGTTCGCCGGCGCTCCTCCCCCACAGCGATCCCGCGAGTCCGATCATGTCGTTTCTTGAATCCGCCGACCTTGCCGGTTCCATCGCCGGCGACCTTTCGATCTGGGGGCTGTTCCTCCAGGCCGATATCGTGGTCCAGCTCGTCATGGTCCTGCTGATCGCGGCCTCGTTCTGGTGTTGGGCGGTAATTTTCGAGAAGGTGTTGCGGATGCGCCGTCTCGATCGGCAGGCGGGCGAGTTCGAGGAGCGGTTCTGGTCCGGCGGATCGCTCGACGACCTGTATGAGGATATAGGCCAGCGCCCCGACGACCCGATGTCGGGCATCTTCGTCGCCGCGATGCGCGAATGGCGACGCTCGACCGAACGCGGCGCGCTGGGAGAGGACTCCCGGCTCACGCTGACCGGGCGGATCGACCGGGTGATGGAGATCGCGCTCGCCCGGGAGCTGCACCATCTCGAACGTTACATGACGTTTCTGGCTTCCGTCGGTTCCACCGCGCCGTTCATCGGCCTGTTCGGTACCGTCTGGGGCATCATGAACAGCTTCCAGGCGATCGCGCTGACCAAGAACACATCGCTCGCCGTGGTCGCGCCCGGCATCGCCGAGGCGCTGTTCGCCACCGCGCTCGGTCTGATCGCCGCGATTCCCGCGGTGATCGGCTACAACAAGCTCAACAACGACATCTCGCGCTACGCGGCGCGGCTAGAATCCTTCTCCGGCGAGTTTTCCGCCATCCTGTCGCGCCAGGCCGACGCGAAGGATTGACCGGTGGCGATCCCCGTCGGCAACGGCTCCGCAACGCGCCAGTCGCGGCGCGCCGCCCGGTACCGCCCGATGAGCGAGATCAACGTCACGCCCTTCGTCGACGTGATGCTGGTCCTTCTGGTCGTCTTCATGATCACCGCGCCGCTGCTCACCGTCGGCGTCCCGGTGGATCTGCCCAAGACGGCCGCCTCCCGCATGGTCGGTCAGGACGAGCCCCTGGTGATCACGGTGCGCGCCGACGGCAAGGTCTACATCCAGGACAGCGAGATCGAACTGCCGCGGTTGATCCCGCGCCTGGAGGCGATCACCGAGAACAAGAAGGACACGCGGATCTTCGTGCGCGGCGACAAGGCTGTTGCCTACGGCGTGGTGATGCGGGTCATGGGTTCGGTCAACCTGGCGGGATTCGACCGCGTCGCCCTGATCACCCAAATGCCGCAGGGCGACGAGGCCGAATCCCCGGGCCGCGCGGAGCGTTGACCGTTGCGGGCGGGAATTTCGCTCTCGACGGGACTTCACGCCGGCGTGCTGGCCTTCGCCGTGCTTGGGTTGCCTGCGCTCTTCGATCCGCCGCCGCCCGCCGAGGCGGTCATCGCCGTGACCGTCGTCGCCGAGGCGGCCGAGATCGAACCGGAGCCGAAGCCGCCCGCCGTCGAGAAGCCCGAACCCGAGCCACCCAGGCCGGCTCCCGAGAAGGCGCCCCCGCCCGCGGCTCCACCGCCTCCTCCGGAGCCGGAACCGCCGCCGAAACCCGAGCCCGTGCGCGAACCCGAGCCTCCGCCGGTCCCGAAGCCGGAACCCAAGCCCGAGCCTAAACCGGAGCCCGTACCCGAGCCCAAGCCGGAGCCCAAGCCCAAACCGAAACCCAGGAACGTCGAAAAACCGCCGCCGCCGCAAGCGAAACCCAAACCGTCCCGGCCGCAAGCCGCCAGGGCGGCCCCGGTGCCCAAGCGCAAGCCGAAACCGCCGCCCGACGCGTTCGACACGCTCCTCCGGGACCTGGAGCGCCAGCGCAAGGCCGCGCCGCCCAAGCCGCGCCGGGAGCAGGTCCGGCCGTCGCCGCGCGTCGCGTCGCGTCAGCAGAACGACTTGCGCCAGAGACGTCTGATATCCGACCTGGTACGGCAGATTCGCGAGCAGGTCTGGAAATGCTGGAACCCGCCCATCGGTATCAAGGATGCCCACAAGATCAAGGTCGAGATCGGGATTCGGCTGAACCCCGACGGGACGCTGATCGGGAGTCCCAGAATTGTCGACAAAGGCAGGTTATCTTCCGACCCTGTCTTTCGCGCTTACGCGGAAAGCGCCCTCCGCGCGCTGAAGAATCCGCGCTGTCAACCGCTTCGTCTGCCGCTGGCCTCTTACGAGACCTGGCGGGCGATTTCGTTCAACTTCGACACCAGGGAGTTGCTGAGATGAAGAACTCTCGTTTCCGTGGACCGGCGTACGCGATCCTCCTCGCCGCATTGGCGTTTTCCTTCTCGGTCGCGGTGGGGCTACCGGCCAGCGCCCAGTTGAAGGTGGACATCACCCGCGGCCAGGTCGAGCCGCTGCCGATCGCGATCCCCGATTTCCAGGGCTCCGATGCGAGAAGCGCCGACTACGGCAGGCGCGTCACCGAAGTCATCGCCGCCGATCTCGCGCGCTCGGGACTGTTCCGCCCCATCGACAAGCAGGCATTCATCCAGTCTCCCGCCGACATCGGGATCCAGCCGCGCTTCGGAGATTGGCGGCTGATCAACGCCCAGGCGCTGGTCAACGGCCGGGCGGCGGTCTCGCCGGACGGCCGGCTCACGGTCGAGTTCAGGCTGTGGGACGTCTTTGCCCAGCAGCAGATGATCGGCACGCGCTTCCGCACGGCGCCCGACAACTGGCGCGTGGTCGCGCATCGCATCGCCGACAAGATCTACCAGCGCATAACCGGAGAAAGCGGCTATTTCGATACCCGTGTCGTCTACATCTCGGAGACCGGGCCGGCCGAGCGCCGGATCAAGCGGCTCGCCATCATGGACCAGGACGGCGCCAATCACCGTTACCTGACCGGCGGCGAACACCTCGTGCTGACCCCGAGGTTCTCGCCCACGGAGCAGGCGATCACCTTCCTCTCCTTCGTCAACAACCGGCCGCGAGTCTATCTCTACCATATCGACACCGGCCAGCAGGAAATCCTCGGCGACTTTCCCGGCATGACGTTCGCGCCCCGCTTCTCCCCCGACGGCGCCAAGGTGGTCATGAGCATGGCGCGCAACGGAAATTCCGAGATTTACGCGATGGATCTCCGGACTCGGAAGGTGCGGCGGCTCACCAACCATCCCGCGATCGACACCTCGCCCTCGGTTTCGCCCGACGGCAAGCGGCTGGTGTTCAACTCCGACCGGAGCGGTCAGCAGCAGATCTACGTGCTGGACATGGACAGAGGCAACGCGCGGCGCTTGAGCTTCGGCGAGGGACGCTACGCCACTCCGGTCTGGTCGCCCCGCGGCGACCTGGTGGCTTTCACCAAGATCAATCGCGGCCAGTTCTCGATCGGCGTGATGCGCCCCGACGGCACGGGCGAGCGCATACTGGTTACCGACTTCCTGGTCGAGGCGCCGACCTGGGCGCCGAACGGTCGGGTCCTGATGTATTTCCGCCAGCCGCGGGCGCGGCCCGGACAGAAGAAACCGGGGCCCAGGCTCTATTCGATCGACCTGACCGGGCACAACGAGCGTGAGATCGCCACGCCGCTCGACGCGTCCGACCCGGCCTGGTCGCCGCTGAAGCGCTAGGTCTCGGGATCGTTGCAGGGTGCTGCGACCGGTCCTCAGGCGTTTGTTGAATTCCACCCGGTCGGGCGTCATATTGCGCCCGTCGAACAGCGCCCCGTCGAACGGCGGCGGGCGCCTGACTCTCGAAGGAGCATCCATATGCGGTTCAGGATTCTCGCGGTCGCCGTCGCCGCGGCCATGATGTGGGGGTGCAGTTCGACTCCGGACGAACAGTCGTCCACGTCGACGACCGGGGATTCCGGCGCGCCGACGACATCCACGGCGGCAAGCGACCAAGGGGTAACGTCGTCGGAGCTTCCGTCGGAGTCCGCCATACCGCCCGGCTCGTCGGAAGATTTCGTTGTCAATGTCGGGGACCGCGTCCATTTCGGCTTCGACCGGTTCGACCTGACCAACGAAGCGCGCGGCATCCTGGAAGCGCAGGCCAAGTGGCTCGAACGGCACGGCTCGATAGCGGTCACCGTCGCCGGCCATGCCGACGAACGGGGAACGCGGGAATACAACCTGGCGCTCGGCGAGCGCCGTGCGATCAGCGTACGCAACTACCTGATCGCGCTCGGCATCGACCCGAGCCGGATCCGGACGGTCAGCTACGGCAAGGAACGTCCCGTCGACCCCGGCTCCACCGAAGACGCCTGGGCCAAGAACCGGCGCGGCGTCACGCAGATCGACGAATCGACGCTGAGCCTGTCCAACTGATCCGGTCGTCGGCCGGCGCCGAAAAATCGCCATAATCCGGATCCATTCTGGGACGTGGCCGACGGCCCGGGCGGTCGTCCGGACGGAGGGGTCGGGGCGCGATGAAACAATTCCAGGCGAGGCTGCCGGTCGCGGCTTTCATGCTGGTTGCGCTCGGGATCGCGGCCGTTCCCATGCCCGCGGCGGGCCAGTCGGCGGAATACTACGAGCTTACCGAGAGGCTGGAACGGCTGCAGCGCGAGGTCCAGACGCTGCAGCGATCCATCTCCCGCGGCGCGCCACCGGGACAAGCCGCCGACGCCGCGGCCAGCGCGGAAGTGCGACTGACCGAGTTCGAGGCGCTGCTGCGCGGTCTCGAACGGAGGATCGAAACCCTCGAGAACGAGAGACGCCGCGACGCGGAACGGGTCGAGAAGCTCGCTTCCGATCTGGAACTCCGGCTGCGGGCGCTTGAGCGGGGAGCCCCGGAGTCCGCGGCTGCCGACGCGTCCGGGGAGCCCGGAACGCAGGACGCGGCGATTATCGGCGGGACCACGGCGCCCGATGCCCCGCCCCGTCCCCTCGGGACCCTGAAGCTGGATAGTGCCGCCGCCGCGGCGCGGCCGGCACCCGTCCTTCCCGCGGGTACCGCCAAGGAACAATACGACTATGCGCTCTCCCTGACCCTCAAGGAGGCGGACTATGCCAAGGCCGGCGCCGCGTTCCGCATCTTCATCGATAGCCACCCGAAGCACGCGTTGACCGGCAACGCTTATTTCTGGCTCGGTCGGACATATCTCGTGCGCGAGGACTACCGGAACGCCTCCTTCGCGTTTGCCGACGGCTTCAGGAAGTTCCCCCGCGGGCCCAAGGCGCCGGACACCCTCTACAATCTCGGTGTCTCTCTCCGACAGCTCGGCAAGAAGCAGGAAGCCTGCACCGCTTTGGCGCGCCTGCTCGACGGGTTTCCCAAAATCAATCCGACACTGAAGAGGCGCGTTTCGAGGGAGCGGAAGCGCCTGGAATGCGGCTAGTCCCCGATGGATACGGCCGACGATGAAGCGCTGGACGGCGCGGCGTTCGCACGCCTGATCGAGCCTCTCGGCCCGTTCGAACCCCACCCCTCCCTCGCGGTCGCCGTTTCCGGCGGACCGGACAGCCGCGCCCTCGCGCTGCTGGCCGCGCCCTGGGCGGCGGAGCGCGGCGGAACCGTCGCCGCGCTGGTCGTGGATCACGGGCTGAGCGAAGGATCGGCCGCCGCGGCGAGCCGTACCCTGGAGTGGCTTGCCGCACACGGGATCGCCGGTGTCCGGCTGTGCTGGGAGGGTCCCAAGCCGACAGCCGGGGTACAGGCGGCGGCGCGGGAGGCGCGGTACCGGCTGCTCGGCCAGTGGTGCGCGGACCGCGGCGTTCTCCATCTCATGACGGCGCATCACCGGGACGATCAGGCCGAGACGGTACTCCTCCGTCTCGCCGCGGGGAGCGGTTTGGACGGGCTCGCCGCCATGCCGCGCATCCAGGAAACATCGTGGGGCCGCGTTCTCCGTCCTCTGCTCGGGGTAAGCAGGCCGCGCTTGCGGGCGACGCTCGCCTCGCTCGGGCAAGGCTGGATCGAGGATCCCGCCAATGCCGACCCGGCGTTCGCCCGCGCCCGGCTGCGGCGCTCGGCCGGCGTGCTCGCGCGCGAGGGGCTGACGCCCGCCCGTCTCGGCGCGACCGCGAGCCGGATCGGCGCCGCGCGCCAAGCCCTCGAAGGCGAAACCGCTGCCCTGCTGGCGCGCTCGGTATCGGTCCTTCCCGCTGGCTATGCCGTGGCGGACAGGAAGGCGCTCGCGGAGGCCCCGCCGGATCTTTCCCGGCGCGCGCTGGAGCGGATCCTCGGCTGTATCGGCGGCCGCCTTTACGCGCCCCGGCGCGCCAGACTCGCGCGGCTCCTCGGCGGCGTGCGCGGGAGCGGCGTCATGGAGGTTCGCACGCTCGCCGGTTGCGCCATCGGACCGTCGGACGAAGCGATCCTGTTCATCCGCGAGGCGGGGGCGATCCGGGGAACGACACCCGCGGTTCCCGGCGGCGAGACGCTGTGGGACGGCCGGTTTCGGATTTCCTTCTCGCGCACCGCGGCGGGCCCGGGCGGGTTGCATCTGCGCGCGCTGGGCGCGGCGGGCTGGCGCAGGGTGCGCGGCGATGCGGAATGCGGGTTCGCGATGCCGGACGGGGCGCGTCGCGCCCTCCCGGCGGTGTACGATGACGAGGGTTTGCGCGAAGTGCCCCATCTCTCCTGGCGCCGAAACCCGGCAGCGGAAGGGGACCCCGTCGTCGCCAGCGCGGCGTTCGCCCCCGCGAGGCCGCTTGCAGCGACCGAATTTGCGGTTGTTTAATGCGCCTGCCACATTATTTATTCACTCTGTCTGCTTGCTGGACGATCGGCGGGAGCGGATTCGGAGCATCGATCCGCGCCTGCACCATTCGGGAACCGGGGCTTGAGTAATTTCGGACGCAATCTCGCGCTTTGGGTGATTATCGGGCTGCTGCTGGTTGCGCTGTTCAACCTGTTCCAGCAGCCGTCGAACCGCGGCGCCGGCGAAGGCATCGCCTTCTCCGAGTTCCTTGCGCAGGTCGAGAACGGCCAGGTCAAGGAAGTCACCATCAAGGGTCACGAGATTTCGGGTTTTTACGGGGACGAACGGTCCTTCAAGACCTATGCGCCGGACGACCCGCAGCTCGTCGAACGGCTCAGGTCGCGGGGCGTGACGATCAATGCTCTGCCCGTCGACGACGGCACCCCGTCGCTGTTCCAGATCCTGATTTCCTGGTTCCCGATGCTGCTGCTGATCGGCGTCTGGATATTCTTCATGCGGCAGATGCAGTCCGGCGGCGGAAAGGCGATGGGCTTCGGCAAGTCCCGCGCGCGGCTGCTCACCGAGCGCCTCGGCCGGATCACGTTCGAGGACGTCGCCGGGATCGACGAGGCCAAGCAGGAGCTCGAGGAGGTCGTCGACTTCCTCAAGGATCCGCAGAAATTCCAGCGCCTCGGCGGCAAGATTCCGAAGGGCGTCCTCCTGGTCGGTCCTCCGGGAACCGGCAAGACGCTGCTCGCGCGCGCCATCGCCGGCGAGGCGAACGTGCCGTTCTTCACGATCTCCGGCTCGGACTTCGTCGAGATGTTCGTCGGCGTCGGCGCCAGCCGGGTGCGCGACATGTTCGAGCAGGGCAAGAAGAACGCGCCCTGCATCATCTTCATCGACGAGATCGACGCGGTCGGCCGGCATCGCGGCGCCGGGCTCGGCGGCGGCAACGACGAGCGCGAACAGACGCTCAACCAGCTGCTCGTCGAGATGGACGGTTTCGAGGCGAACGAGGGCGTGATCCTGATCGCGGCGACCAACCGGCCGGACGTTCTCGATCCCGCCCTGCTCCGTCCCGGCCGGTTCGACCGGCAGGTCGTCGTGCCCAACCCGGATGTTCTGGGGCGCGAGCAGATCCTCAAGGTCCACATGCGGAAGGTGCCGCTGGCGCCGGACGTGGACGCGCGGATCATCGCGCGCGGCACCCCCGGATTCTCCGGCGCGGATCTCGCCAACCTGGTCAACGAGGCGGCGCTGTTGTCGGCGCGCAAGAACAAGCGCCTCGTCACCATGGCCGAGTTCGAGGAGGCGAAGGACAAGGTCATGATGGGCGCCGAGCGGCGCAGCATGGTGATGTCCGAGGACGAGAAGCGCCTGACCGCCTATCACGAGGCGGGTCATGCGCTGGTCGCGCTGCACGTGCCGAAACACGATCCGCTGCACAAGGTCACCATCATCCCGCGCGGCCGCGCGATGGGCGTGACCATGTCGCTGCCCGAGTCGGACAAGTACAGCTATTCCAAGGTCGAGCTCGAATCCCGCCTCGCGATGGCGTTCGGCGGGCGCGTCGCCGAGGAGCTGGTCTTCGGGCCCGAGAACGTGACCACCGGCGCCGGCGACGACATCCGCAAGGCCACCGATTGGGCGCGGCGCATGGTCACCGAGTTCGGCTTCAGCGACAAGCTCGGTCCGCTGCGCTATTCCGACAACGAGGAAGAGGTTTTCCTCGGCCATTCGGTGACCCAGCGCAAGAACGTCTCCGACGCCACCGCGCGGATCATCGACGAGGAGATCCGCACCCTCATCGACCGCGCCGAGGCGACCGCGCGCCGGGTCCTGACGGAAAACCGCGAGGGGCTCGACGGCGTTGCCGAAGCGTTGCTCGAGTTCGAGACGCTGAGCGGCGAAGAGGTTCAGGCGGTGCTGGAAGGCGGATCGGTGGTGCGTCCGTCCGAAGAGGAGTACCGGGCCGAGGCCGGCCGCCGGTCGAGCGTGCCGAGTTCCGGCGGTGCCAAGACGCGAGACGAGGGCGATGAGCCCGATCCCGGAATGGAACCGGAGCCCCAGCCCGGGTCGTGACCGCGCACGCCTCGCCTCCGCAGCCCCTGACGGTTGAATTCAGCCCCGGCCTGCCCCGGGGCTTTTGCTTGCCGCCCGCTCCGGAGGGGGGCGCTGCATTGCTGCCTACCGGGCTGACGATCGGCGATGCGGCGGCCCGCGCCATCGGGGCCGGTCGGGCGAGGCGGTTGGCCGGAGGACCGATCGCCTTCTCCGCCGGCGTCGCGATGCTGGCCGACGGGCGAAGGCTGGTGCGGACGGCGGCGGCCCCGCTCGCCGAGATCGAAGACTGGGCGACCGGCGAGGAGGCGGCCGTTCGTCACGCGATTGCCGACAGATTGGAGCGGCTCGTCCGGCCGCGCCCTCAATTCGCCGGGCTCTCGCTCGAACGCGCGCGGCTGATCGGAGTGGTCAACGTGACGCCGGACAGCTTTTCTGACGGCGGCGACAATTTCAGTGCCGACGATGCGTTGGATGCCGGGCGCAGGCTGACAGATGCCGGTGCCGACATGATCGATGTCGGCGGAGAATCGACGCGACCCGGTGCGGCGCCGGTGACCGCGCTGGAAGAGTGCGGCCGTGTGTTGCCCGTGATCCGGGCGCTGACCGAGGACGGTATCCGCGTTTCGATCGACACCCGCCGCGCCGAGGTCATGTCCGCCGCGCTCGACATGGGGGCTGTCGCGGTCAACGACGTGAGCGCCCTTTCCTTCGACGAGAGGTCTCTCGAAACCGTGGTTTCGCGAAGCGCCGGCGCGATCCTGATGCACATGCAAGGCGCGCCGGAGACCATGCAGGATGCGCCGGAATACGCGGATGCTCCGTACGAGGTGTTCCGGTTTCTCGATTCCCGGGTCGAGGCGGTCGTCGAGGCGGGTGTTGCGCCCGGCTCGCTGGCGGTCGATCCCGGGATCGGATTCGGCAAGAACGACGATCACAATACCTCCCTCCTGGCGGAGATCGGTCTGCTGCACGCGACCGGATGTCCCGTGGTCCTCGGCGCCTCGCGCAAGAGCTTCATAGGGCGGTTGTCGCGGGGCGAGCCCCCGAAGGCCCGGCTCGCCGGTTCGCTCGCCGCCGCGGCCGCGGCCGCGCTTCAGGGCGTCCAGCTGTTCCGGGTTCACGACGTTGCGGAAACCCGCCAGGCACTGGCCGTTCTTGCGCGGATCGGAGGGCTCGGCGTAATTTGAGCTCGGATTCTTCCGATCCGAGCGGCCCCGACCGCCGGTCGCGGGGATCGGGCGAGGGCATGCGAGCGGGCATGACGCGTCAACTGTTCGGTACCGACGGTATTCGAGGCTTGGCAAATGCCGAGCCGATGACGGCGCAGACCGCGCTGCGCGTCGGCATGGCCGCGGGCGCGCTGTTTACCCGCGGCGATCATCGCCACCGGGCGGTGATCGGGAAGGATACGCGGCTTTCCGGCTATCTGCTGGAGCCCGCCCTGACGGCGGGGTTCATCGCCATGGGCATGGACGTGATCATGGTTGGCCCGATGCCGACGCCGGCCGTCGCCATGCTGACGCGCAGCCTGCGGGCCGACATCGGGGTGATGATCTCGGCGTCCCACAACGGCTACCGCGACAACGGAATCAAGCTCTTCGGTCCCGACGGCTACAAGCTGTCCGACGACGCCGAGACCGAGATAGAGGCACTGATCGATTCCGATCTGGGCGATTATCAGGCGCCGCCCGCCGCGCTCGGCCGCGCCCAGCGTCTCGACGACGCCCAGGGGCGCTATATCGAGTTCGTCAAGAATACCTTCCCGCGAGGGAGCCGGCTCGACGGGCTCAAGGTGGTGATCGATTGCGCCAACGGCGCCGGATACAAGGTCGCGCCCACCGCGCTTTGGGAGCTCGGCGCCGAGGTGATTCCGATGGGCGTGGAGCCCGACGGTTTCAACATAAACCGGGAATGCGGGAGCACCGATACGGCCGCCATGCAGGACGCGGTGCGCCGGCATGGCGCCGATATCGGGATCGCGCTCGATGGCGATGCGGACCGGGTGCTGATCGCCGACGAAGCGGGCGCCTTGCTCGACGGCGACCAGCTCATGGCGGCGATCGCGCGCTCGTGGCAGGAGACCGGCCGGCTCAAGGGCGGCGGGCTTGTCGCGACCGTGATGTCCAACCTGGGCCTGGAAATCCATGCCAGGAAAAACGGGCTCACGGTGGAAAGGACCCGTGTCGGCGACCGCTATGTCGTCGAGCATATGCGCCGTCACGGCTTCAATGTCGGCGGCGAGCAGTCGGGCCACATCATCCTCAACGACTACAGCACCACCGGGGACGGTTTGATCGCGGCGCTGGAGGTGCTGGCGGTCGCGGTCAGGTCCGGGCAAAGGGTGAGCGAGGTGGGGCGGGTGTTCACGCCGTTGCCGCAACTCCTGCGCAATGTCCCCTTCGCCGGCCAGTTCCCTCTCGACAACGCTTCGGTCCAGAGCGCGGTCAGGGAAGCCGAAACCCGCCTCGGCGTGGACGGCAGGGTGCTGATCCGCAAGTCCGGCACGGAGCCGCTGATCCGCGTGATGGCCGAGGGACCCGACGAGACCCTGATCGCCGACGTGGTCTCGAGGCTCGTCGAGGCGATCGAGCGGGTTGCGGCCTGAAGCCCCGATGCCCGCCCGGATACTGATCGTCGCCGGCTCCGACTCCGGCGGCGGGGCGGGAATCCAGGCCGACATCAAGACCGTGACCGCGCTCGGCGGCTATGCGGCGACCGCTATCACGGCGCTCACCGCCCAGGACACCCGCGGCGTGCACGGCGTTGTGCCCGTAGACCCCGCTTTCGTCCGGCAGCAGATGCGGGTCGTGATCGACGATATCGGCGTCGACTGCGTCAAGACGGGCATGCTGCACGACGCGGCGACGATCGAGGCGGTCGCCGGGGTGCTCGAGGATCTGGACGGTGTGCCCGCGGTCGTCGATCCGGTCATGGTGGCGAAGGGCGGTGCCCCGCTTCTCGAAGCCGACGCCATCGGTGCGCTGCGCTCGCGCCTGCTGCCGATGGCGGGCGTGCTGACGCCGAATACGCCCGAGGCGGAAGCGCTCACCGGGATCGGCATCGCCGACCGCGCGTCCATGGAGCGGGCCGGCGCACGGCTGATCGACATGGGATGCGAGGCGGTTTATCTCAAGGGCGGGCACCTTCCCGGCACCCGGATCGAGGATCTGCTGATCGCCGAGACCGGTGTCGAGACACTGACCGCGGAGCGGGTCGAGACCGTCCATACGCATGGGACCGGGTGCACGCTCGCCTCGGCGATCGCCACCGGCCTCGGCCAGGGGCTCCCGCTCCGTTCAGCTTGCGTGCGCGCGCAGGCCTTCGTTCAGGCGGCGATCGCCAACGCGCCCGGAATCGGGAGCGGCCACGGACCCACCTGGCACGGCCACACCGTGGCGCCTTTCGACCCGTCTTCGTGAGGAAGTCGCGGTCCGTGCGTCAGGCGAGCTCGCGCGAGCGCCGCGCAGCCGCGGCGATGGCCCGCTTCATCAGGGCCGCCATTCCGTCGTCCGCCATCAGCACGCCGAGCGCCGCTTCCGTCGTGCCGCCCGGGCTGGTGACGTTTATGCGGAGCTGCGCCGCGTCCTCGTCGGACAGCCGCGCCAGCTCGCCCGAACCCGCCACGGTTGCGCGTGCGAGCCTGGCGGCGATGTCGGGAGGCAGGCCTTCCGCGATCCCGGCTGCGGTCATGCACTCGATCAGGAGAAAGACATAAGCTGGGCCGCTTCCCGAGACCGCGGTGACGGCGTCGATCAGCGATTCGTCTTCCACCCACACCACCTCGCCGATGGCGGTCAGCAGGCGCTGGCACAGCGCCCGCTGGGCTTCGCTGACGTTGGGGTTGGCGCAGGCCGCGGTAATGCCGCGCCCGACCGCGGCCGGGGTGTTGGGCATCGACCGGACAACCGCCGCGCCAGTTCCGAGCGCTCCCTCGAAGAAACCGATCGGACGTCCCGCCGCGATCGACAGCGCCACCGCGCCGCCGGCCGCGACCGGCGCGTAGTCCGATGCCATGTCGGGCAGGATCTGCGGCTTGACGGCGAAAACGACGACCGCGGGCGGGGCGTCGGGGAGCTCCGAGGTGTCTTCCATCACGGTGACGCCGTAGGCCTCGCGCGCTGCCGCGGCGGACTCGACGTGCGGCTCGATCACGGCGATGTCGCCCGGGTCGGCGCCGCGCTCGATCCAGCCGGACAGCATGGCGCCGCCCATCTTGCCGCATCCCACCAGAAGCAGACGATCGCCCACCGCCCGTCTCCCCGATCAGGCTTCCCCGCAGGTCTCCAGCATAGCGGCCTCGACCGCCCCCGCGGGATCTTTCCCGCCCCATATCACGAGATGGAAGGCCGGGTAGAAGCGCTCGCATTCGTTGTGGGAAATGTCCATCAGGTCTTCGAGCTGTTCCACGCTGGCAGACGAGATGCCGCGCAGCATGAGCGCGTGGCGGAAAACCACCAGCCCGTCGTCCAGCCAGAGATCGAAATGTCCGATGATCAGCCGTTCGTTGACGATGGCCAGCAGCTCGGCGACTTCGGCGCGACGGTTTTCCGGCACCCGGAGCTCGAACGCGCAGGCATGGAGAAGCGCCCGCACGTCGGGATGCCAGGTGAGGAACACCCGATAGCTGCACCAATGACCCTCGATGCCGAGCGCGAGGTCGCGCGGCCCCGACCGGTCGACGCGGCAGTCGTAGCCGCTCGCGACCTCTTCCATCAGGTCGAGCGGGTTGGCTTCCAGGTCGTCCGACGGTTCGATTTCCATCTCCGCCTCCTCGACACAACCTGCCGGTGCGGCCCAGATACATACATCTGGGGGTCGGATGGCGTTCGCCTACAATATGTAGGATGACAGACCCGCATAAGCCGCGCAAGGACAAACCCTGCCCCGGCGTCGTCGAGGAGGCGTAGCGCTAGGCGGGTTCGCCGCCCGGGGTCCGGGGTTTCCCCGTTCCGGCGGGCTTCGTCTCTTCGGTCCGGGCCGCCTCCAGCGCCGCGACACGTTCGGCGAGCTTTTCCTGCTCCGCCCGGGCGTTGACCGCCATCTCGCGCGCGGCTTCGAACTCGTCGCGCTTCACGAGGTCCATGCCGGCGAGGATGCGTTCGAGCTGCGCACGCACCAGCGCCTCGATCTCGCGCTTGAAGGCTACGGCCGTCCCCATCGCCCCCTCGGCGAGGCGCGCTGCGTCCTCGAAGATGCGGTTGTTCGATTGCATGGCGGGACTGTGCCGGATTCGTGCGGCAGCGGCAAGGTTTCGGCCCCGATCGGCGGTCGGCCGGCCGTCGCCGAATGCGCTCCGCTTGCAGACGGCCCGGGCGCTTCCTATTCCTATGGGGACTCGGCGCACATACGGGATGCGGAATGATTCTGGTGACCGGCGGGGCCGGTTTCGTCGGCTCCAACCTGATCGCGGCGCTGGAGGAGCGGGGGCATCGCGGAATCGCCGTCTGCGACCGGCTCGGCGCGGGAAACCGGTGGCGCAACCTTGCGAAGCGCGCGGTCGGAACCGTGTTCGCTCCCGAGCGCCTGACCGGGTTCCTCGACGAGGCCGGCGCGGCGGTCGAGGCGGTGTTCCATTTCGGCTTCGGCGAAAGCAGCACCGACGTAGACCGCATGCTGGAAGCCGAGTATCACGCCGCGGCCGACCTCTGGGCGTGGTGCGCGGGGAACGGAGTGCGATTCTTCTATGCCTCGACCGCCGAGACTTACGGCGACGGGAGCGCGGGGTTCGACGACGACATCGGCGAGGCCGCGCTCGCCCGGCTGGCGCCGCTTACCGCGCGGGGTTGGACCAGGCACATGTTCGACCGCGCGGTGGCGCGGACCGTCGCCGCCGGCTCGCGGCGCCCGCCGCAATGGGCCGGGCTCAAGCTGTTCGATGTCTACGGGCCGAACGAGTATCACAAGGAAGCCCCTTCGCTGCCGCTCCTGCTGTGGCGGGGCGAGGCCGCGGCGGGGTTCGATCCAGGGGTCCGGCGCGATCTGGTGTGGATCGGCGATTGCGTCGCGACGATGATCTGGCTCCTCGACAGCCCCGATGTGAGCGGCCTGTTCAATGTCGGGACCGGCACCGGCCGCCCGATCGCGGAAATCGCCGCCTCGGTAAGCGACGCGGCTGGAAGAGAGATCGAGATTCCCGAGGGGACGGGGCCGGCGGGCCGCGACGCGCGGTTCGGCCATTCGACCGAGGCCAGGATCGACAGGCTGCGCGCGGCGGGATTCGATCCGCCCTTCCTCACGGTCGAGGAGGGGATCGGCCGCTACGTGCGGGATTTCCTCGCGCGCGGCGATCCTTACCTGTAGGCCGGGGGAACGATGTACGCCATCGCCTTTCCCGCCATCGACCCGGTCGCCGTCGAGATCGGACCGCTCGCCATCCGCTGGTACGCGCTGGCCTACGTTGCCGGGATCCTCGTCGGCTGGCGCTACATGGTCGTCCTCGCCCGGCGGTCGCCCAACGGAATCGCGGCGCGCGACATCGACGATTTCGTGCTGTGGGCGACGCTCGGCATCGTGCTCGGCGGCCGCCTGGGTTACGTCCTCTTCTACCGGCCCGGCGATTACCTCCAGGATCCGCTCTCCGCCTTCGCGCTGTGGCAGGGCGGGATGTCGTTCCATGGCGGGCTATGCGGGGTCGCGATCGCGGCGGCGCTGTTCGCATGGCGTCGCGGCATCCCCTGGCTCGCGCTGGGCGACCTGGTAAGCGCGGCGGCGCCGATCGGGCTGTTCTTCGGCCGGCTCGCCAATTTCGTTAACGGCGAGCTCTACGGCCGGCCGACCTCGGTTCCCTGGAGCATGGTCTTCCCCGGCGCCGGGCCCGCGCCGCGCCATCCGAGCCAGCTCTACGAGGCGGCGCTCGAGGGGCTGGTCCTGTTCGCGGTCTGCGCGGCGGTCGTATTCGCCATGCGCGGGTTGGAAAGAACCGGCCTGGTCGGCGGCGTCTTCCTCTCCGGCTACGCCCTCGCCCGCGGGATCGGGGAGTTGTTCCGCGAGCCCGACGCCCATCTCGGCTTCCTCGTCGGCGGCGCGACGATGGGCCAGCTTCTCTCGGTACCCGTTCTGCTGGCGGGCGTCTGGCTGATCCTTCGGGCGCGCCCGCGATGACCCCGCTCGGCAAGAAGCTCCGGGAGCGGATCGCGCGTTGCGGACCGATATCCGTCGCCGAATTCATGGCGGCGGCGAACGGCGATCCGCAATTCGGCTATTACGCCCGGCGGGATCCCCTGGGCCGGGAGGGAGATTTCGTCACCGCGCCCGAGATCGGCCAGGTCTTCGGCGAGCTGATCGGCGCCTGGTGCGTCGATACCTGGCACAAGATGGGATCGCCCGGGCGTGCGGTCCTTGTCGAACTCGGCCCCGGACGGGGCACGCTGATGGCCGATCTGCTGCGCGCCACGAAAGGCGTTTCCGGATTCCGCGAAGCGCTCGACATCCACCTCGTCGAAACCAGCCCGGCGCTCGTTCGTCTGCAAGGGGCCGCGCTGGGAGAAACCCCGGCATCCTGGCACCGAACGTTCTCGACCGTACCGGACGGCCCGCTTCTCCTGATCGCGAACGAATTCTTCGATGCGCTCCCGGTCGAGCAGTATGTCGCGCGCGGCGGTCTCTGGCATCGCCGCGCGGTCGACCTCGACGGCGCGGGTTTTCGGTTCGTCGACGGCCCGTCCGTTCCGGACCCGCCATGGGCCGTCGGAATATGTGCGGAGGAGGGGGAGATCAGGGAGAGGAACCCCGAGACTCTCGCCGCGCTGCGCGAGATCGCGAGGCGTCTCGCGGCGTCTCGCGGCGCGGCGCTGATCGTCGATTACGGCTACGCCTCCCCCGGTCCCGGGGAGACGCTGCAGGCCGTGGCCGGACATCGTTACGCCGACCCGCTGGCCGCGCCGGGGGAAGCCGACCTGAGCGCGCATGTCGATTTCGCGGCCTGCGCCACGGCCGCGCGCGCGGCGGGCGCGATCGTCTGCGGTCCGGAGACGCAGGGACGGTTTCTCGACCGTCTCGGGATCGCCGTCCGGACGGACCGGCTGATCGAAGCGGCGGCTCCCGAACAGCGCGTGTCGATCCGTGCGGCCCGCCGCCGGCTGACGGGTGGAGAGGCGATGGGGGAGCTGTTCAAGGCGCTCGCGCTGACGGATCCCGGCATGCCCGCGCCGGCCGGCTTCGAAAGCTCCCGACGGTGACGGCGCCGTTCGCGACAAGCGGAGCCCTGGATGCCCTCGACGGCATCCGTCACGGTTTCTTCGGCCGCGCCGGCGGGGTGTCGGCGGGAGATTACGCGTCGCTCAACTGCGGGCCCGGCTCGGCCGACGACCCCGACGCGGTGACCGAGAACCGCGCGCGTGCGATGACGGCGCTCGGGCTGCCCGCGGAGGCGCTCTACACCGCGCGTCAGGTGCACGGCACCGACGCGATCGTACTCGACGCGCGGGGCGCACCGCCCCGGCGGGGGGACGCGCTGGCGACCGCCGATCCCGGTATAGCGCTCGGCATTCTCACGGCCGATTGCGCGCCGGTTCTGTTCGCCGATCCGGAGGCCCGGATCGTCGCCGCCGCCCATGCCGGGTGGCGCGGCGCGTTCGACGGCGTGCTCGGCGCAGCGGTTTCGGCGATGGAGGCGCTCGGCGCGGAGCGCGCGCGCATCGTCGCCGCCGTCGGCCCCTGCATCGGGCAGGCGTCCTACGAGGTCGGGCCCGAGTTCCGCGACCGTTTCGAAAGGGAGGACGAAGACAACGCGCGCTGGTTCACGCGGCCCCGGCCGCCCGAGCGGCCCCGTTTCGACCTCGAAGGCTATGTCGGAGCGAGACTCGCCGAGCTCGGCGTCGCGCGATTTACCGTCGCGGGCGCCGATACCTGTGCGGAAGAGGAGCGCTATTTCAGCTACCGTCGCGCCCGCGTGCGCGGAGAGGCCGGTTACGGCCGCGCCTTGTCCGCGATCGCCCTGGCGGAGTGACGACGGGTGCCGCATCTGATCGTTTTCGCTTTCGTGTGCCTGCTGGGATTGCTGGTGACGTGCGCCATGTGAGCCGGGGGAGACCGAATGCGCGGGCAGGCGTCGCCCTCGGCATCGCGCTGGCAATTCTCGCCGCCTGCCAACCGCCGCCGAGGCCCTTCGCTCCGGCCGAACCCGGCAGCGCCTCCTTCAGCCCGACCGAGGACGCTTACGGCATCGCGCTGCGTCCGCTATCCGGCATGCCGTCCGCGCTCTCGGCGTCGTTCCTTGCCGCTCTCGTCGAGGCGCTCGGCCGGCGGGAGGTTCCCGCCGTCGTGTCGCCTGAGCGCGCGCCGGGCGCCCTGGCCTACGGCGCGGCCGATGCCCGGCCGCTCGACGGCGACCGCGTCGAGATCGCGATCGAGTGGTGGGTGATCGGACGCGACGGGCGCGGGCTCGGCCGGCACTGGGTCTCCGCCTCGCCGTTTCGGCGGGACTGGGAACGCGCCGCGCCACGATTGATCGAGCGGCTCGCGGCCGAATCCGCGGACGGGATCGTGGCTCTCCTGCGACCCGCCTCGCCGGTCCCGGCCGGGGCGCCCCCCGCCATTCGTGTCGGTGCCGTCGGCGCGCCGCCGGGGATCGACGGAGAAACGCTCCGCCGCGCGATGATCGACGCCATGCACGCGGCGCGGATCGATGCCTTGCCGGACGATCGGGCCGGACCGCGGCTCGCCGCAAGCGTCTCGCTCGGACCGGTTTCGCGCGGGTTTCGGCGGCTCAGGGTCGAATGGCGTCTCGACGATGCGTCCGGTTCCCGGATCGGTTCTCTCGTGCAGGAGAACGATGTCGTCGACGAGACCCTGATCGCCGATTGGCCCGCGATGGCGCGCCTCATCGCCCGCGCGGCGACCGACGAGATCGGCGGGCTGCTGACGATGGCCGACGGCAGGGCCGCGCGGCGACCGGTTGACGGGCCCCGCCACCGCCCCTAGATTGCGCCGTCCCAGCGTTCGGGTGAAAAGATCAGCGCCCCAGGGTGTCCGCCAGTCCGCGCGATGCGCGCACTGGCGCGCAACCCGTTGGGCCGGGGATTGCACCGATGTTCGACGGTCTGAGGACCAGGTTCGAGGACGTATTCGACCGCCTCAAGCGGCGCGGCGCGCTGTCCGAGACAGACGTGTCGGCGGCCATGCGGCAGATCCGCGTCGCTTTGCTGGAGGCCGATGTCGCCCTCCCCGTGGTCAAGGACTTCGTCGAGACGGTCGGCGCCGAGGCGGTTGGCCAGGAGGTGCTGCGCTCGATCAACCCCGGCCAGATGGTGGTCAAGATCGTCAACGACCGGCTGGTCGAGATGCTCGGCGCGAGCTCCGAGGGCGTCGATCTCGCGGCGGCTCCACCGGTCGCGGTGATGATGGTCGGGCTGCAGGGTTCGGGCAAGACGACGACCACGGCGAAGCTCGGCAAGCGGTTGGCGAGCCAGGACCGCAAGAAGGTACTGATGGCCTCGCTCGACGTGCGGCGTCCGGCCGCGCAGGAACAGCTCGCCGTGCTGGGAACCCAGGCCGGTGTCGCCACGCTGCCCGTCATCCCGCTGCAGACCCCCCGTACGATCGCCGATAGGGCGATGGAGACCGCGCGCAAGGAAGGGTTCGACGTGGTCCTCCTCGACACCGCCGGCCGGCTCGCCATCGACGATGCGCTGATGGACGAGGCGGCGACGATCGCCGAAGCCGCGGCGCCCAGGGAAACCCTGCTGGTCGCCGACGCGATGACCGGCCAGGACGCGGTGGCGACGGCGACCGCTTTCCATGAACGCCTCGGTCTGACCGGCATCGTGCTCACCCGGATCGACGGCGATTCCCGCGGCGGCGCCGCGTTGTCGATGCGCGCGGTGACCGGTTGCCCGATCAAGCTGCTGGGCACCGGAGAGGGGCTCGATGCGCTCGAAGCCTTCCATCCCGACCGCATCGCGTCCCGCATCCTCGGCATGGGCGATGTCGTCAGCCTGGTCGAGAAGGCGCAGGAGACCATCGCCGAGGAAGAAGCCGAAAAGCTTGCCCGCAAGATGCAGAAGGGGCAGTTCGATTTCGACGACCTCGGAAAGCAGTTGCGCCAGATCCGCATGATGGGCGGTCTGGGCGGGATTACGCAGCTGCTGCCCGGCATCGGCAGGATGCAGAAGCAGCTCGCGAACGCGAACGTCGATGAGGCGGTTCTGGTGCGCCAGGAGGCGATCATCTCGTCGATGACGCCGACCGAACGGCGCAGGCCCGAGATCATCAAGGCCTCGCGCAAGCGGCGTATCGCGGCCGGCTCGGGCGTAACGGTTCAGGACGTCAACCGGCTGATGAAGCAGTTCCAGGAAATGAACCGGATGATGAAAAAGATGAACAAGCTCGGCAAGAAGGGCCTCATGCGCGGCGGAATTCCGCCGATGATGCCGCCGAGATAGTATCGGGAAAGGAGAAAGATGGCCCTCAAGATCAGACTTGCGCGGGGGGGCGCGAAGAAGCGCCCGTTCTACCGGATCGTCGTCGCGGACTCTCGAAGCCCCCGCGACGGGCGCTTCATCGAGCGGCTGGGCACCTACAACCCCATCCTCGGCAGCGACCACCCGGACCGCGTGGTGCTCAAGGAAGAACGCATCCGCCACTGGCTCGACCGGGGCGCGAAGCCGAGCGACCGCGTGGCGAAGTTTCTCGGCCAGGCCGAGATGATCCCGATGCCGCCGCGGCGCGACAATCCGATCAAGAGCCGCCCGAAGAAGAAGGCGCAGGAACGGATGAAGGCGGCCGCGGAAGCGGCGGACGAGGCCGCCGCCGGTGACCAAGGGTCGGCGTAAGCCCGATCCGGCCGCGCCCGGCCGCGCAGCCGAGGTGTCCGCGCTGGTCGTCGAGGGCGCGGCCGCTCGCGGCCGCGTATGCGTCGGTGCCGTGGCCGGAGCGCACGGCGTCCGCGGCGATGTGCGCATCAAGAGTTTTACCGAGCGGCCGGAGGACATCGCGGCCTACGGGCCGCTCGAGGACGAAAGGGGAGAACGAGTCTTCGCCCTCACGCTGCGCGGCCGCGCGCGCGGCCAGTTGATCGGCTCGGTCGAGGGCATCGACGGTCGCGAGGCCGCCGAGGCGTTGCGAGGGGAGCGGCTCTATGTCGACCGGGCCCGGCTTCCCGAGCCGGAGGACGAGGACGAATTCTACCACGCCGACCTGCTCGGGCTTTCGGCGGTCGACGGCGCCGGCAAGCGGCGCGGCCGGATCGCGGCGATCCTGCCCGCGGGCGATGCAGCGGTGCTGGAGGTCGACCCCGGCGGCGGAAGGGATGCGATCTTGGTGCCGTTCACCAGGGAGCACGTGCCCGAGATCGACATCCCGGCGGGACGCGTCGTGATCGACCCGCCGGAAGAGCCCGGCGACGAGGCGGAAGACGCGGCGCGGGGAGCGCAGGACGATGAGCGACGATGAGAGAACGCCGTTCGCGGTCCGGGTACTCACCATCTTTCCCGAGATGTTTCCCGGGCCGGTCGGTCATTCGCTCGCCGGCCGGGCGCTCCGCGACGGGATCTGGAGTCTGGAAACGGTGGACATTCGGGACTTCGCGCGCGATAAACACCGCTCCGTCGACGACACCCCCTTCGGTGGGGGCGCGGGGATGGTGATGCGGCCGGATGTGATCGGGGACGCCCTCGCGGCGGCCTCGGACGTGGAAGCGCCGCTGATCTATCTCAGCCCCCGCGGGCGGTTGCTCGATCAGGCGCGGGTTCGCGCGCTGGCCTCCGGGCCGGGGATGAGCCTGCTCTGCGGCCGTTTCGAGGGCGTCGACGAAAGGGTGCTCGAGACACACGAAGTCGAGGAGCTCAGCCTCGGGGATTTCGTGCTGTCGGGAGGCGAGCCGGCGGCAATGGCGCTGATCGACGCCTGCGTGCGGCTGTTGCCGGGCGTGGTCGGTCGGGCCGAGTCTCTGACCGAGGAGAGCTTTGCCGGCGGGCTGCTCGAACACCCGCACTACACGCGCCCGCAGGAATGGCGGGGGCGGACGGTGCCCGACGTGCTGTTGAGCGGGCATCACGAGCGGGTCCGCGAATGGCGCCTGGCCGAAGCGGAACGGTCGACGCGGGAACGCCGGCCCGATCTGTGGCGGCGCTACCGGCGGCCGATGGAAGGGGACGACGATGAACGTGATTGAGCAGATCGAAGCCGAGCAGATTTCGAAACTGACCGAGGAACGGCCGATCCCGGCATTCGCGCCGGGGGACACGGTGCGCGTCCACTTCAAGGTCGTCGAAGGCACGCGCGAACGCATTCAGGTCTATGAAGGCGTCGTGATCGCGCGCACGTCGAGCGGCGTCAACTCGGCATTCACGGTGCGCAAGATTTCCTACGGCGAAGGCGTCGAGCGCGTCTTCCCGCTCTACTCGCCGCGCATCGACCGGATCGAAGTCGTCCGCCGGGGCAAGGTCAGGCGCGCGAAGCTCTATTACCTGCGGAGCCGGCGCGGCAAGCGCGCCCGCATCGCCGAGAAGGTGGACCGCAGGGCGGAGGCGGCGGAAGCCGTCCCCGCGACGGAGGTTTCCGCCGAGACGGAAGCCGGTGGTTCCGACGGCGAATAGAGCGGGACCCGAATTCTCCGAATAGGCAGACCGACCGGGCCCGGGCCCGTACCAATCGAGGGAGGCGCTGGATGGCGCAACCGAAGACGCTGTTCGACAAGATCTGGGAAAGCCACGTGGTCGACGTGCAGGAGGACGGCACCTGCCTGCTCTATATCGACCGTCAGATCATCCACGAGATCACCAGCGCCCAGGCCTTCGAGGGGCTGCGCGAGGCGGGGCGCACGGTGCGCCGGCCGGAAGCCCAGCTCCTGGTTCCCGACCACAACGTGCCGACCACGGACCGCTCTCTCCCCATCGAGAACGAGGAATCGCGTATCCAGATCGATCTCCTCAAGGAGAACGCCGAAGCGTTCGGCCTGCCCTATATCGAGCTCAACGACATCCGCCAGGGCATCGTCCACGTGATCGGCCCGGAGCAGGGTTTCACCTTGCCCGGCCTGACGATGGCCTGCGGCGATTCCCACACCTCGACCCACGGCGCCTTCGGCTGCCTCGCCTTCGGGATCGGCACCTCCGAGGTCGAGCACGTGCTGGCCACCCAGTCGCTGATCCAGCGCCCGGCGAAGAACATGCGGGTCACCGTCGACGGCGCGCTGCCGCCGGGCGTGGTCGCGAAAGACCTTGCGCTTGCCATCATCGGCGCGATCGGGACCGCCGGGGGGACCGGCTGCGTCATCGAATATGCCGGCAAGGCGGTCGAGGACCTGTCGATGGAAGGGCGGATGACCCTCTGCAACATGACTATCGAGGGCGGGGCGCGGGCCGGTCTCGTCGCCCCCGACCGGACCACTTTCGACTACGTGAAGGGCCGCCCCATGGCGCCCAAGGGCGCGGCGTGGGAACAGGCCGAGGCCTATTGGCGTACGCTGCCCTCCGATCCGGGGGCGACGTACGACAAGGAAGTCACGATCTCCGCCGCCAGCATCGAGCCGCAGGTCACATGGGGGACCAGCCCGGAGATGGTGCTGCCGATCTCCGGCTCGGTGCCCGATCCTTCGGGCGAGCAGGACGGCAACCGCAAACGCTCGCTGGAGCGCGCGATCGAATATATGGGCCTCTCCGCCGGCCAGGCGCTGACCGATATCAGGGTGGACAAGGTGTTCATCGGCTCCTGCACCAACTCGCGGATCGAGGATCTGCGGACAGCCGCCGCCGTCGCGCGCGGGCGCAGCGTCGCCGACGGCGTCCACGCGATGGTGGTGCCGGGCTCCGGGCTGGTGAAGCACCAGGCCGAGGAGGAGGGGCTCGACGCGGTCTTCAAGGAGGCCGGGTTCGACTGGCGCGAGCCGGGCTGCTCGATGTGCATCGCGATGAACGGCGACATGCTGCAACCGGGAGAGCGTTCGGCCTCCACGTCGAACCGCAATTTCGAGGGGCGGCAGGGGCCCGGCGGGCGTACCCATCTGATGAGCCCCGCGATGGCGGCCGCCGCGGCGGTCAACGGCCATCTGAGCGATCACCGGGAACTGTTGTAGGGAGCCAAGGGCAATGGACAAGTTCACCTCGCTTCAGGGCATCGCGGCGCCCTTCCCGATGGTCAACGTCGATACCGACCGGATCATCCCGGCGCGGTTCCTGAAGACGATCAAGAAGACCGGGCTCGGGAAAAACCTGTTCAACGAGCTGCGCTACAACGAGGACGGCTCGGAGAAGCCCGACTTCATCCTCAACAAGCCTGCCTACCGCGAGGCCGGGATCCTGGTCGCGGGCGACAATTTCGGCTGCGGCTCGTCGCGCGAGCACGCGCCCTGGGCGCTGATCGATTTCGGTATCCGTTGCGTGATCGCGCCGAGCTTCGCCGACATCTTCAACAACAACGCGTCCAAGAACGGCATGCTGCTGATCGCGCTGCCCCAGGAAACGGTCGACAAGCTGATGGAGGACGCCGAGAAGGGCGGAAACGCGCGCCTTTCGGTCGACCTCGAGAAGCAGCGGATCGTCCGCCCGGACGGGGAAGTCATCGACTTCGACATCGACCCGTTCAAGAAGCACTGCCTCCTAAACGGACTCGACGACATCGCGCTGACCCTGCAGAAAGACGACAAGATCGGCGCGTTCGAGGATGCGCGCAAGACAGCCCAGCCCTGGGCCTGACTCTTTCATGGCCGCCAACAAGAAGCTGCTGATCCTGGCCGGGGACGGAATCGGCCCCGAGGTGATGGGCGAGGTGCGCCGGGTCGTCGACTGGATGGATCGGCGGCGCCATGTGAGCTTCGACGTCGCCGAGGCGCTGGTCGGCGGCGCGGCGCTCGACGCCGAAGGCGGGCCGATCTCCGATGCCACGATGGACGAGGCGATGGGCGCGGACGCCGTCCTGCTCGGCGCGTGCGGCGGTCCCAAATGGGCCGATGTCCCCTTCGAGATCCGCCCCGAGGCGGGGCTGCTGCGCCTGCGCAAGGACCTCGAGCTGTTCGCCAATCTGCGCCCCGCCCTGGTCTTCGACGCGCTGGCGGAGGCTTCGACGCTCAAGACCGAGCTGGTGGCGGGCCTCGATATCCTGATCGTCCGCGAGCTCACCGGCGGGGTCTATTTCGGCGAGCCGCGCGGTATCGAGGATCTGGAGAACGGCGAGCGCAGGGGCGTCAACACGCAGGTCTACACCACGTCCGAGATCGTCCGGGTCGCCCGGGTCGCCTTCGATCTCGCGCGCAAGCGGAGCAACCGCGTCTGCTCGGTCGAGAAGGCTAACGTCATGGAAAGCGGGCTGCTGTGGCGCGAGGAAGTCACCCGCCTGCACGAGGCCGAGTACGCCGATGTCGAGCTTTCCCACATGCTGGCCGACAATTGCGGCATGCAGCTGGTCCGCGCGCCCAAGCAGTTCGACGTGATCGTCACCGACAATTTGTTCGGCGACATGCTGTCGGACGTAGCCTCCATGCTGACCGGCTCGCTCGGAATGCTGCCTTCCGCCTCGCTCGGTCCGGCGGACTCGTCCGGGCGGCGGCGCGCGCTCTATGAGCCGATCCACGGCTCGGCGCCCGACATCGCCGGCGAGAACAAGGCCAACCCGCTGGCCACCCTGCTCAGCTTCGCGATGATGCTGCGCTATTCCTTCGACATGGAGGAAGACGCGGCGCTGGTCGAGAAGGCGGTCGAGGATGCGCTCGCCAGGGGCTTGCGGACCGGCGACATCATGCAGCCCGGCATGACCCCGGTCTCCACCACCGAGATGGGCGAGGCGGTCACCGCCGCGCTGGATGCGCTCGCGGCCTAGTTCTTCGTCATCTGCTGCGGCAGGTAGGTCGCGATCTCGGGGAACGCCACCAGCAGCACTACCCCGATCTGCAACAGGATGAAGAACGGAAACGCCGCGCGGGCGATCTGGAGGATGTTGCGCCCCGTGAGCCCCTGCAGCACGAACAGGTTGAAGCCGACCGGCGGCGTCACCTGCGACATCTCGACCACCAGAACGAGATAGATGCCGAACCACATCAGGTCGATCCCGGCCGCCTGGATCATCGGCAGGATGATCGACGTGGTGAGCAGGACCACGGAGATGCCGTCAAGGAAGCAGCCGAGCACGATGAAGAACACCGTGAGCGCGGCGATCAGCCCGTAGCGGCCCAGCTCCATCTCGCCGATCCATTGCGCCAGCGAACGGGGGATGCCGGTAAAGCCCATGGCGATGGTCAGGAACGACGCGCCGACGAAGATGAAGCTGATCATGCAGGTGGTCCGGGTAGCCCCCATCAGGCTGTCGGCGAGGACCCGCCGGTTGAGCCCGCCCGTGCCCCAGGCCAGCGCGAGCGAGCCCAGAACGCCCACGACCGCGGCTTCCACCGGGGTCGCGATGCCGAGATAGATCGAACCGAGGACGGCGACGATCAGCATGATGGTCGGCAGCAGGCGGCGCGACTCGTAGACCTTGCGCCAGAACGACAACCGCTCGTCGCTCTTCGGCACCCGGCCCGGATTGACCAGCGCCCAGAGCATGATGAAACCCATGAACAGCGCGATCAGCATGACGCCCGGCAGGATGCCCGCGATGAACAGCCGTGCGATCGAAAGTTCCGCGGCGACGCCGTAGACGATCAGGATGATCGAGGGTGGGATCAGGAAGCCCAGCGTGCCCGAACCCGCGAGCGTTCCGATCGACATGCGCTCGTCGTAGCCGCGCTTGTGCAGCTCGGGGATCGACATGCGCCCGATGGTCACCGCCGTCGCCGCCGAAGATCCCGATATCGCCGCGAAGATGCCGCAGGCGACGACGTTGACGTGGAGCAGGCGGCCCGGAAGCCGCGTCACCCAGGGCGCGATGCCGCGAAACATGTCTTGCGACAGCCTCGTGCGGAACAGGATCTCCCCCATCCAGACGAAGAGCGGCAGCGCGATCAGCGAGAACGGGGTGGTCGACCCCCAGGTCGTCGTCGCCAGCACCGGGCCCACCGGGGCGGTGGTAAAGGCGGTCATGGCGAAGACCGCGACACCTACCAGCGACAGCGCCACCCAGAGCCCGGCTCCGAGGAGCAGCAGGAGGACGAAGGTCAGGATCAGCGCGATCGAGAGGATGTCCATGACGCCGCGCTAGGTCTCGCCGCCGGTCCTGAGCGCCCGGGCGGCCTCGTCGCCGTCCCGTTCGGCGTATTGCGGCGTTCGTCCGCTCAGCATGGTGACGAGCTCGTCGACGAAGGCGATCGCCAGCACCACGAGGCCCAGGGCCAGCCCCGATTGCGGAATCCAGAGCGGGGTCTTGATCAGCCCCTGGCCGACCTCGCCGAAGACGAAAGTCTCGTATGCGAAGGCGCAGAAGTGCCAGGCGAAATAGATGCTGAGCGCGGTGCCGAGGATCAGGCAGAAGAGTTCCAGCGCGTGCCGCGCCCGCGGCGGCATCCGAAGCAGCAGGATGGAAACCCGTATGTGCTCGCCGCTGGTCAGCGTATAGGCGAGGCCGAGGAAGATCGCCGAGGCGAGGCAATACCCGGCGAACTCGGTGGCGGCGGGGATCAGCACCCCCGCCATACGGCCGACGATCTCGGCCAGTATGGCGAGCGCGATGCAGACGATGAACGCGGCCGAAAGAACGCCGCACCCGCGATAGAGCCCGTTGAGGAGGCGTCTCACATCGTCATGCACGGGCCGGCGGGCGAGTCCTCACCGGCCTTGCCGCGATCTCACTTGGACGCGCGGTAGGCGTCCAGGATCTTCTTGCCGTCTGGCCCGGCCTTGGCGAGCCAGTCCTCGACCATCCGCGCGCCGGCCGCGCGAAGCCCTTTCAACAGGCCGGGCTTGGGCGGCACCACGGTGAGCTTTTCGGCCAGCTTCGCGGTCATCTTGGCGGTCTCGTTGGCGCTCATCTCCCAGCCTCTGGGCTCGGCGCGGGCGGCGGCATCGGTCACCGCCTTGCGGGTCGCCTCGCTCAACCGCTTGAAGGCGCGGGTATTGACCATGACCATGTTCTTGCCCAGCCCGGCGCGGGTGTCGTGGTAATGGGTGAGGTAATCCCATGACTTGGTCAGAACGCCCGTGGTGGCCGAGGTGATCATCGCGTCGACGATCCCCGTGGAGAACGCCTGCGGGATGTCGACGAGTTGCACCGTCGTCGGCACCGCGCCGACCGCTGCGGCGTAGCGCGAGATGGTGGCGTTGTAGGCGCGGAATTTGAGGCCCTTGAAGTCGTCCGCGCTCTTGAGTTCCATCTTCGCGTAGAAGCCCTGGGGCGGCCAGGGAACGGAGTAGAGGAGAGTAAGCCCCTTCTTGGCCAGCCGGCTCGCGATGAAAGGTTTGGAGACCTTCCACAGGCGTTTCGCCTGATCGTAGCTCTCCGCGAAGAACAAGAGCGAGTCCACCTCGTAGACGCGGTCCTCGTTGGCCAGCAGCGAGACGATCGTCTCGCCCATCTGAATCTGGCCGCTCTGCACCGCGCGATGGATCTCCGGCAGCTTGTAGAGCGACTGCGCGCTGTGGACCGTGATCTTCAGATCGCCCTTGGATGCTTCGGCGATCTCCTTGACGAACTGGTGGATGTTCTTGGTGTGGAAGAACGGATCGGGATAGGCCGTCGCCATGTTCCACTGCTGCGCGGCGAGCGCGCCACTGGCCGCGAGAAACCCCGCGAGTCCCGCCGCGACCGCCGAAATCCTGAACTTCATCGCCGATCCCTTCTTTCCATGGTGGCCAGCAAAGATTGTTCCACCGCCACTGAGGACCGTCAACCGGAGACCCAGCTTGCCCGCGCGCCCGGGACCCGCTATTCTGCGTGGGATTGCAACCCTCTGCCGAGGTGCGTGTCCATGAAGAAGACCCTCGCAATTGTCGCCGCCGCGGCATTCGCCGCCGCGTCCTCGACTCCGGCATTTGCCTGCATGTACGGCAAGATGGTTTCGGCCGAGAAGCCGGCGCCGATCACGACCGCGCTCAACAGCCAGCCGTCGACCCCGGCGCCCGGGATTCAGCCGATCGAGCCCGAGACCGAGCCGGCCAAGGCGAAACCCGAGGCCAAGTCGGACAGCTAGAGGCGGCGCTTCGGCGCGGCACGGAGTCCGGCTTCGCGCCGGGCGGACAGGCGCGCCCTCGGGCGAGCCGTAAGAGGGTTTTTCCAATGGGTTACAAGGTTGCCGTCGCCGGCGCGACCGGCGCGGTCGGGCGCGAGATTCTGCAATGTCTCGCCGAGCGGGCCTTTCCCGTCGACGATGTCGTGGCGCTCGCGTCCGAGCGCTCGGTGGGACACGAGGTCTCGTTCGGCGAGGACGAGGAGCTGCGGGTCCGGGATCTTTCCGGCTTCGACTTCTCCGGTTTCGACATCGCGCTGTTTTCGCCGGGAGCCAGGGTGTCCGCGGTCCACGCGCCGCGCGCGGCGAAAGCGGGATGCGTGGTCATCGACAACACGTCGCGGTTCCGCATGGAGCCGGACGTGCCGCTCGTCGTGCCCGAGGTCAACGCGCACGCCCTTGCCGGCAACAAGCGCAACATCGTCGCCAACCCCAACTGTTCCACCATCCAGATGGTGCTGGCGCTCAAGCCGCTGCACGATCTTGCCAGGGTCCGTCGGGTCGTGGTCGCGACCTACCAGTCGGTCTCCGGCGCCGGCAAGACGGCGATGGACGAGCTGTTCAACCAGACCCGCGGCATCTACGTGAACGAGCAGGTCCGCAACGAGGAGTTCACCAAGCAGATCGCCTTCAACGTCATTCCCCATATCGACGTGTTCATGGAGGACGGGGAGACCAAGGAAGAGTGGAAGATGGCGGTCGAAACGCGGAAGATCCTCGACCCCGACATCCGCGTCGCGGCGACCTGCGTTCGCGTGCCGGTCTTCGTCGGCCACGGCGAAGCGGTCAACGCCGAGTTCGAGCGACCGATTTCGGTCGACGAGGCGCGGGAGGCGCTCTCCGAGATGCACGGTGTTGCCGTGGTCGACCACCGCGCGGACGAAGGCTATGTGACGCCGGCGGAAAGCGCCGGCGAGGATCAGGTCTATGTCAGCCGGATCCGTAAAGACCCGACGGTGGAAAACGGGCTGAGTTTCTGGGTCGTCGCCGACAATCTGCGCAAGGGGGCGGCGCTGAACGCGGTCCAGATCGCCGAGCTCATCACGGAATCGCGCCAACTGCTGCCCGCCGCCTGACGGGGGAGGAAAGAATGGTCGTCGAAATCGCCACCATCTACGTCAAGCCCGAGGACGAGGCCGCTTTCCTCGAAGGATTCGCGGAAGGTTCCGAAATCCTCCGCCGCCAGCCCGGTTGCCAGGGGCTGCGCTGGGGCAAGCGGGTCGAACCCGAGCTTGCCTACATGATCGCGGTCGAATGGGACCGGATCGAAGACCATTTCGCCTTCCGCGAGAGCGAGGACTACAAGATTTTCGGGTCCAAATTCCGCGATTGCCTCGCGAAGCCGCCGGAGGTCTTCCATTTCGAGCCCCGCGGCTGAGCCCCGCGACCGCATCGCCGGGCTGCTGCTCGCGATTTCCCTGCCGCTCCTGATCGCCGGGCTGGTCATGCCGGCGGTCTCGGTGACCAGCTTCGTCCTGTTCGACGCGACCTACTCGATCGTCGACGGCGTGTTCGACTTCTGGTCGGACGGGCGCTACGGCCTGTTCGTCCTGGTCTTCCTGTTCTCGGTGGTGCTGCCGTTGGGAAAGGTCGCGGTCGGGATCTGGGCCTGGCTCGCCGGGGCGGACTCCGGATCGCCGCTCGGCCGGCTGCTGCGGGCGGCCGCCTGGATATCCCGCTGGTCGATGCTCGACGTGTGCATCGTGGCCCTGCTCGTGGTCGCCCTTGAAGGCAGTCTGCTCACGACCGCCGATATTCATGCCGGGCTGGTGCTGTTCGCCGCCGGGGTCGTCGTCTCGACGGTCGCGACCCACCGACTCGTTCGACGCTGAAGCCTCCGTTGCTCAGCCGGCCTCGGCATGGCGCGCGATCAGCTTCCTCATCGCGGCCGCCGCCGCGGCCCCCTTGTGGGCGCGGCGCCACAAATCTTCCGCCGTCCTCTCGTGCAGGGCGAGGGCCTCCGGCGCCGAGGTGATCATCGCTACTCCGGCATGGATGTTGGGCTGCTCGCCGAGGCGGAACGGGCTCAGCGTCAGCACCCGGCGGTCGGGCTGGCGGAATATCTGAAAGCTGGTCGGCGGCAGGGTGGACGGTACGAGGCCGATCTGGACGCCGATCGGCTCGTCCTCCATCAGCCGCACGAGGTGTTCGGCCTCACGGCGCGCCCCGGCGAGGCGGTCCTCCCGCACCGGCGCCGGCAGGTCGAGCCGCCCGACCAGCCCGTTGCGCAGGAACCGCCCCATCTCCGCCTCGGAGATCAGATTGAGCACGCCCGGCCGGCGCTCGCGATAGGTCTCCTTCCGCTGGCGCAGGATGGCCATGAGCTCGCCTATCTGGTTCAGCCCTTGCGCGCGGCCCTCCGCGCCGTCGGGGATGCTCTCGCCCAGCACTTCTTCCAGCGTGTCGACGAAGGCATCGCTCGACAGCAGGAAAGAGACCGGACCCGCGAGGACGACGATGTGTTCCGCCGCCGCCTCGATCTGGCGCAGGCGCTCGAAGAAGCTGACGGCGGAGCCGATATATTCGACGCCGACTCCGAGCAGCGTCGGGAGCGACACCTCCAGCAGGTCGGCGAGCTTCTCAAGCGTCTCGATCTTCGCCACCTGCCCCTTCTCGAAACGGTATAGCGCGGTGCGCGAGATGCCGATGCGGTTCGCGACCTCGTCGGCGCTCAGCCCGGAGCCGAGGCGGAAGGCGCGCAGGCGCTCGCCGATCTCCTCAAAGCGTGTGGTCATGCGCGAGCGTCCCGATGTCGGCGGGCGTCAGCGGCACCCTGTCTATCGTACCGCCGGGGAGACCGAGCGCATTCTCGATCGCCGCGACGATGGCCGCGGCGGTCGGCACGGTGCCGCACTCGCCGACCCCTTTGACCCCGATCGGATTGAGCGGGCTCGGCGATTCCAAGTGAACCGTATCGATCCTGGGGACGTCGAGCGAGCCCGGCAGCAGATAGTCGGCGAGCGTGGCGGTAAGCGGCTGGGCATCGGCGTCGAATCCCATCCATTCGTAAAGCGCGTTGCCGACGGCATGTGCCGCGCCGCCGACGATCTGGCCCTCGACGATCGCCGGATTGACGATCCGCCCGCAATCGTGCGCGACGGCCAGCCGGGCGACCGCCGCGTGCCCGGTCTCCGGGTCGATCTCGACTTCGGCGACCGCCGTCCCGTTGGCGAACGGCATGTCGTCGAGCACGGTGTTCTCCTCCGCCCAGAGCCCGGGCGCGAAGCCGTCCGGAAAAGTCACCCCGGGGGTCCCGGCGACGATCGCGGCGAGGCGCCCCAGCCCGACGGCGAGATCGGGCGCGCCCCGCACCCTGACCTCTCCTCCGGCAATCTCCAGATCCTCTTCCGCCGCTTCCAGGTGGCGCGCGGCGATGGCGAGCGCCTTGTCCCGGACCCTGCGGGCGGCGTTGAAGGCCGAGCTTCCGGCCGTCACCGCCTGCCGGCTGTTGAACCCGCCGATGCCGAGCGCGACCGCCGCCGTGTCCCCCGCGGTCACCGAGACGAGAGCACGGTCGCAGCCGAGACCTTCGGCGACGATGTCCGCCAGCATGGTCTCGATGCCCTGCCCCATCGCGGTCGCGCCCGAGGCGACCGACACCGTGCCCGACGGATCGACCGCGACGGTCGCGGATTCGAAAGGGCCGCGCCCCGTCCCCTTGACGAAATTGGCGAGCCCGATGCCGCGCAACCGCCCCCGCGCCGCCCCCGCCCGGCGTCGTTCCGCGAACCCGTCCCAGCCGGCGGCCTCGAGCGCCGCCCGCATGCAGCCCGGATAGTCGCCTGAGTCGAGCACCACCTTGCGCCCGCCCCGGCTCTCCAATGGCCGGGTACACGGCATTCGTTCCGGGCCGATCAGGTTACGTTCGCGGATCGCGACGCGGTCGATGCCGAGTCCCTCCGCCGCCTTGTCCAGCAGCCGCTCCATCGCGAATACCGCCTGCGGGTGGCCCGCCCCCCTGACAGGGGTGACCGGAACCTTGTTGGTCAGCGCCGCGCGGGCGGTCAGCCGGTAAGCCGGGACATCGTAGGGCAGCGTGACCGTCAGCGCGGACTCGTAGGGCAGGTTGGCTCCGCGCGCGGTGTAGGCGCCATGGTCGTGCACCATCGTCCCGCGCACGCCCCGGATAGCGCCGTCGGCGTCGAACGCGGCCTCGATCTCCCAGAACTGGTCGCGCTCCTGCGTGCTGGCGACGAAGTGCTCGCGCCGGTCCTCGATCCACTTGACCGGCCGGCCGAGCAGAAGCGCCGCAAGCGCGACCGCGACCTCCTCGGGATAGGTCACCAGCTTGGGGCCGAACCCGCCGCCCACCGCCGGCGCGACCACGCGAACGCCGCGCGCCGCGCGCCCCAGCATACGGGCGATCAGGTTGCGCCCGGCATGCGGCGTCTGGGTCGAGGACCAGAGAGTGAGCGAATCGTCGACCGGGTCGTGCCGGGCGAGCGCGCCGCGCCCCTCGATCGAATGCCCGCCGCCGCGATGGACCGAAAGGCTGGCGGAGAAGACGCGGCCTCCGGCGAAGGCGGCCTCGACATCGCCGAATTCCATGACGAGCTCGGCGAGCAGGTTGCGGTCTCCGTCGCGATGGACCGGCGGCGCGCCGGGAGCCAGCGCCTCGCGGCAATCGGCGACAACGGGAAGAGGCTCGTAATCCGCCTCGACCGTCGCCGCCGCGTCCTCGGCCGCGTATCGCGAGTCCGCGACGACCATCGCCACCGCCTCGCCGACGTGAACGACCTCGTCGGCGGCAAGGACGGGACGGTCGCGTTGCTGGCGGTATGCCGGGCTCGGCAGGCCGACGACCAGGCGATCCTCCGCGAGATGGGGTTTCAGGTCGTCGAGCGTCCACACCGCGTGCACGCCCGGTGCCGCCTCGGCCGCGCGCTTGTCGATCCCGGAGATCGTGGCATGGGCCAAGGGGCTTCGCACGAACGCGGCGTGCAGGGTACCCGGGAGGTGGATGTCGTCGACGAAGCGCGCCCGTCCGCGCAGCAGCGGCGGATCCTCGATCCGCGTGTCAGGCACCTTCTTCCGCTGGCAGGTCCAGGGTTCCGAGGAAGATCTGCATGCCGTAGTGGAAGGCGATGAAGGCGCCGAGCTCGACGATCTGGGCTTCCGAATAGTGGGACTTGCCCTCGTCGTAGAACGCCTTGTCGACCTTTTCGGGCGTGCGGTACATCAGCCAGCCGTAGCGGAGCGCCCATTTCTCGGCGGGCGTGAAGCGGTCGTCGGTCTCGAAATCGCCGCAACCCGCCTCGATCCGTTCCTCGGTGAGCCCGTCCTCCAGCGCGCGCTTCGACCGGAAGGCGGCGAAGTAGGGATCCTCCGCGTGCCTGGCGAGCTGGATGCGGATAATCTCCTTGAGCCCGTGGTCGACCTCGCCTTCCATCAGAGAGCGGTCGAGCGCGTCGTGCAGCGCCTCGGCATAGCCCGGCACATGCGCCATCAGCCGGACGAAGCGCGAATCCGCGATCCCCGTCTCTTCCGAGCGCGCGATCAGCGCCCGGAGTCCGGGATCGTCGATCTTCGCGCGCGGGACCGGCGGGAGGGTGGTCCGGGCGCTCATTCGGCGGCTTCCGCCGTGGCGCGCCGGATCGCGCCCTTGTTGAGCGACACCGGGGTCTCGCCGTAGATCCGCCGCGACTCGTCCTGGTCCACCAGCCGGCCGTCCGGGGTGAACATGGGATAGAAGTCGAGCGTCCCGAAGAAGGTGTGGTAGCCCACGTTGAAGCCGACGAAGGCCCCGAGCTCCACGATCTCCTCGACCGAATAGTGCTCGGCCAGCTCGTCGTACAGCGCCGCGTCGATCTTTTCCGGCGCCGTCCCCATCAGCTCCGAATAGCGGAGCGCGATTTTCTCCGCCGGGGTGAAGCGGCCGCTCGACGCATGGGCCTCGATGCCCTCGTCGATGGTCTCTTCCGTCAATCCCTGCTGCTTCGCCGAAGCAGACCGGACGTTGCCTCAATAGCGGCACGCGGCCATCCGCGAGAGCTGGACGCGGATGATTTCCTTCAGCTTGTGGTCGATCCGCCCGGTGTTGAACACCGCGCCCCAGGCCAGATACATCGAACGCGCGATGTCCGGGCTGTGGCCGAGCATCGCGTGAAAGGCGGGATCCGGCGCGCGGTGGCGCAACGCCTTGTTGACCAGCGGGCGGAGCTTGCCCGCCTTGAGCTCCTCGATATCGAGCATGCGGATATTGGGCATGGCGCGGTCCCTTCGATGACGCGGCGGGATTATCGCCGGTCGTCGGTGCCAGTCCAACCGGCAAGTTGACGGCGCGGGGAAAGGCCCATCAGCCCGCTGACACGGGGATCGACCAATCCTTGAGCTTCAGCCCGTCCACCCGTTCGAACTCGCGCGTATTGGTGGTGACCAGCACGAGGCCGCGCGCCCGGGCCTGGCCGGCGATCAGCACCTCGACGCGGCCGAGCGGCAACTGTCGGGCTTCGAGATCGCGGCGGATCGCGCCGGCCGCGCGCGCGTCGGCCGCGTCGAAGGGGACGATCTCGAACGCCATCCGGTCGATGACAGCCAGGTTGAGATTGGGCCCGCGGCTCTTGAACGCCCCGAAGTAGAGCTCGAAGGCCACGGGAGAGGGCACGCCGATCTCTTCGGGCCGGTGCCGGCGAAGCCGGGTCAGCAGCGACGGCGACGTGTCGTTTATCAGGGCGATGCAGGTATTGGTATCGAAGAGATAGCGCATCAACAGAACAGTTCGTCCAGCTCCGGCCGAGGCGGCGGCATCGCCGGCTGGTTGCGGCCGTCGGGGAAAAAGTCCTCACCCTTTCCGACGACGTCATCGAGCCACTCCCAGCCGTCCGCGATCGGCTCAAGCACGACCGCCGCGCCCTGGCGGCGAATCCGGACCTCCTTGCCGGGCATGCGGAATTCCTTGGGGAGCCGCACGGCCTGGGATCTTCCGTTCCAGAACAGCTTGGCGGTCACGGTCATCGCCGAGGCCCTCGCGTTGATATCTCTCTTTGGTATATATCATCGTGGCGCGAGACTCGCAAGCGTCCCGCGATCCGAAGCGCAAGGGAAATTGAGGGACGGGGCCGCGCGGGCTATGGTCGCGCCATGGCGGAGAACGGCGCATTCCCGAACGGCGATCCGGTGACCACCGAGCTGGTGCGCAACGGGGTCATGGCGGTGACCGAGGAGATGAAGACCAACCTCATGCGCACCGCCTACAACATGATCATCTACGAGGCGCTCGACTTCACCGTCGGGCTGTTCACGGCGAAAGGCGAAACGGTTTCGATCGGACTCGGGCTTCCGATGTTCATCCGCGGCATGGCCGAGACGCTCAAGGCCAAGCTCGAGCATTTCGGGACCGGCGGGATCGAGCCCGGCGACATCCTGGTCACCAACGACGCCTATGTCACCGGCAGCCACCTCAACCACATCACGCTCAGCCTGCCGATCTACCACGAGGGCGAGCTGGTCGGGTTCTCCTGCTGCATGGCGCACTGGCTCGACATCGGCGGCACGCTGCAGGGCATCACCACCGACATCTACTCCGAGGGGCTGCAGGTCCCGATCCTGAAACTGCAGCGCGCGGGCGAGCTCAACAAAGATCTCGTCGATATCGTCGCGATGAACGTCCGGATGCCGGAGCGCGCGCTCGGCGACCTGCGCGCCCAGCTCACCGCGGTCCGCACCGGCGAGCGCGGTTTCCTCGCCCTGATAGACCGCTACGGCAGGGATGCGGTGCTGGGATCGATCCGGCGCATCATGGACCAGTCGGAGCGGTCCGCGCGCGCCCGCACCCGCTCGATCCCCGACGGCGTCTACGAGGCCGAGGCGTTCATGGACGACGACGGGATCGATATCGGCAAGGAGATCCCGATCGTCGTCCGCGTCGAGGTCGCGGGCGAGGAGATGACCATCGACCTCACCGACGTCTCGCGCCAGGTCAAGGGATTCTACAACTCCGGCATCACCACGGCCCATGCCTGCTCCCAGGTCGCTTTCAAGTGCATCGCCTCGCCGACCGACTACCCGATCAACGACGGCAGCTTCCGCCCGCTGAAGACGATCGTCCCGCCCGGGCGGATCGTCAGCGCCGAGCGCCCTGCGGCGATGCGGAGCTGGATGACCTTCCCGATGACCATCGTGGACGCGGTGTTCAAGGCGCTCGCGCCCGCCATCCCCGAACGCGTCGCGGCCGGCCACCACGCCGACCTTGTGATGGGGCGGATGAACGGCATCGACCCGCGCCAGAACACGCTGTTCATCGGAGCGATCGGGCCGACCGGCGGCGGCTGGGGCGCCAAGCACAACGAGGACGGCATGCCGGCGACGGTCTGTCTCAACGACGGCGACACCCACAACAGCCCGTCCGAGCTGATGGAGGTGAACTACCCGATCGTCATCGAGCGGCACGCGCTGATCCCCGATTCTGGCGGGGCGGGACGCCATCGGGGCGGCCTCGGCATCGAATACGTGGTCCAGGCCCGTTCGCCGCTCAACTTCAACAGCCAGGCCGACCGCGCCAATTGCGAGCCCTGGGGTCTCGAGGGCGGGCGCGCCGGGCGCGGCAACCGCATCGGGCTCAGGGTGAACGGCGAACCCGGACCCGAATTCGCCAACGCGAAGCTGTTCTGGAAGCGGATCGAGACCGGCGATGCCTTCATCGTCAATTCGGGCGGCGGCGGCGGGTTCGGCTCGCCGTTGGAACGTCCGGCCGAGACGGTGCGGGACGACGTCCGTCAGGGCTATGTCTCGCCCGAGGCGGCGCGCGCGCTTTACGGCGTGGTCGTCAATCCCGAAACGCTGGAGCTCGATGCCGAGGCGACCGGGCGGGTCCGCGCGGCGATGGCGACGCTGGAGAGCGCGGGGGCGCGGGCCGGATGAGCGACGAACTCCTCTTCCTCTCGCACGCCGAGACCCTCGACCTTCTGAGCCCGGCCGAGGCGATGGCGGTCTGCGAGGACGTCTACCGCATGCACGCCGACGGCACGGTGAGCTGGACCGACCCGCCCGCCTTCCGGCTCGACGACGACCGGTTCCACCACCACTGGCACGTCAAGGGCGCGCTTTTGTCCGAGATCCCGATCTCCGGCGTCAGGCTCTACGCCTATTACGAGGATGCCGAACGCTCGACGGTCGGCACGCTGGACGCGACCCGCTATATCGTGCTCAGCGACCCCGTCACCTCGGTCGCGCTCGCCATCGTCGAGGAGCACTGGACCTACGCGATCCGCTCGACCGCCGCCGCAATCCTCGCCTGCAAGTGGATGGCGAACCCCGACCCCCGGGTGCTCGGCCTGGTCGGCGTCGGCACGATGGGGACGACGGCGCTGCAATGCCTCAATGAGCTCTACGACTTCGAGGAGATCCGCTGCACCTCGCGCCGGGCGGAGACCCGCGAGGCCTTCGCCGACAAGTGGTCGGCCGCGCTCGGCGTTCCGGTGACGCCCGTCGCCTCGATCGAGGAGGTCGTGCGCGGCGCGGACATCGCGGTCGGCGGCACCACGTCGAAGGACATCGTGAGCCGCGAGGACTGGCTGAAACCGGGCGCCACCTTCGTCTCGCTCGCCCGGCGCGAGCTCGATCCGGCGGGCTGGCCCCGGATGGACAAGATCGTCGTCGACGATTTCGACATCAACATGCTGACGCCCGAGTTCCGCAAGACCGTCGCCGACGGCCTGTTCTCGCGCGAGGCGATGCACGGGGAAATATCCGACCTTGTGGCGGGCAGGGCCAGCGGCAGGGAAAGTCCGGACGAGCGCAACCTCATCCACACCGTCGGCCTGGTCAGCCAGGACATCGGCGTCGCGCACCATGTCTACAGGAAAGCGCTCGACATCGGCGCGGGGCTGAGGCTGCCGCTGCCGCACGCGGCGGGTAGGGGATAACAGACGGGGATCGACGTTACGTTGCGGTCCGACGCCCCCTACCCCGCCACCGGCGCGGCGGTGCCGTCGATCTGCACGCGGTAGCCCGAGCGGACGTTGGGGAGGTAGTCGGAGATCGCGCGGTGCTGGGCGCAGCGGTTGTCCCACATCGCGATCGAGTGCGGCCGCCAGCGGAAGCGGCAGGTCCATTCGGGCTGGGTGCAGTGCTCGACGAGAAAGGCGAGCAGGTGCCTGCTCTCGGCGGGAGGCAGTTCGTTGATGCGGACGGTGAAGGCCCGGTTGACGTAGAGCAGCCTGCGCCCGCTCTCCGGGTGGCGCGCCACCACCGGGTGGGTCGCGCGCGGCGTGCCCTCGCCGAACACGGGGACTCCGTCATGCAGGGCCGTCAGACCCGCGAGGTAAGTCTTCATACGCTCCGACAACGCGTCGTAGGCGGCGTACATGCTGGCGAAGAGCGTGTCGCCGCCGCCGTCGGGCGGCAGAGTATGGTTGTAGAGGATGCTGGCGAGCGGCGGGACCGGCGCGCATGACTGGTCGGTGTGCCAGACGTCGCCCGAGACCCGGTCCGACCGCTCGTCGAAGTGAAAGCGGCGCACCCGGTCGTCTTCCGACGGCTGGCTGTGAGTCTTCACGCCTACATGATGCCCGATGGTGCCGAAATACTCGGCGAGCCGGGCGTGGTCGTCGAAGCCGATCTCCTGGTCGCGGAAGAACAGCACCAGATGTTCGGTGAAGGCGCGGCGGAGCTCGGCGAGCTGCTCGTCCGCCAGCGGACGGGTGAGATCGATATTGCCGATCTCGGCGCCGACATGGGGGCTGTAGGGGGCGACCTCGATGGTCCGGTAGGGCATTCCGCGATGGCCGTCCATTTCCGTCTCCCGGTTGCGGCCCCAGCCTACACCGGCCGCACGGGTTGTTCCAAAGATGCGCTTGGCTATGATCGCCCGGAATCGATCGGAGAACACTGACGGGAGCGACACCATGCGTTGGACTCACACAGCCCTCGGGGCAATCGCGGCGGCCGCGCTGGCAAGCGCCGCCTCGGCGCAGACGGTCGGCATCGGAGCGACCAAGGCGGGCGCCGTCTCGCAGATCACGGCGACCATCTCGAAGGCGGTTTCCGAGCACGCGCCGGGCGTCCAGATGCGCAAGCAGACCATGGGCGGCACCCAGCAATACATCCCCGTGGTCAACGCGGGCGAGCTGGAGTTCGGGATCTCCAACATCCCGCAATTCTCGATGGCCTTCGAGGGCACCGGGCTGTCCGAGGGCAACAAGTACAACAACCTCCGCCTGGTCTCGACGATCATGAAGTTCACCGTGAGCGCGGTGGTTTCCAAGAAGTCGGGCGTCACCTCGATCGCGCAGCTCAAGGGGAAGCGCACGCCGGTCGGCTTCAAGGGCGCGCCGCTCTTCAGGCATCTCTTCAACGGCTCGCTGGGGACCGTCGGTCTCACCCCGGACGACATCAAGCCGGTGCCGCAGGTCGGGCTGGTGCAGCACTGGCGCGCCTTCATCGAAGGCAAGATCGACTGGGCGATCGCCGCCGCCGGCACCGGCTGGGTCAAGCAGATGGACGCCAAGATCGACGGCGGGGTCAGGCACATCTCCTATCCCGACACGCCCGAGGCGCTCAAGGCGATGCACAAATGGTTCCCCAAGAGCGAATGGAGCGTCGTCCAGCCGGCCAAGGGGCTTACCGGGGTGATCGAGCCCACGGTGTTCGTGACCTACGACTTCCTGCTGTGGACCCACAAGGGCGTGTCGGACGACGTCGTCTACAAGGTCACCAAGGTGATGCACACCCAGGAGAAGCAGCTCAAGGAAGGCGGGCCGCTGTGGCGTTCGTTCAGCGCCGACAAGCGTCTCGCCAAGCAGCACGGCTACCCCTACCATCCGGCTTCGGTGAAGTACTACAAGGAAGTCGGGCTGTGGCCCGCCGGCTAGCCCGGCAGACGGCTTAGCGGCAACGGAGACGCCCGCGTCCCGTCCGGGGCGCGGGCTCCCGTCCGGCGGCAGGGTTTCCCGAGATGGCCGAACAGTCGACCGGGGCGGCCGGCGGCGGGCGCCGGGACCGGGGGGCGCAGCTCATCGCCGAGCGGCGCGAGGGGCGCTTCGTCACCGTCTCGACCCGGGTTCTCGGCGCCGCCATCACCCTGATCGCGCTGACCTGGGCGATCGAGCTGTGGCTCGCCCTCGGCTTCCAGTGGTTCGACGAACAGGCGCTGGTCGCGTGTTTCGGGCTGACGCTCGCCATCGTCTTCATCCGTTTCCCGTTCGCCGGCGGGCGGGAACGGCCGTCGGTGCCCTGGTACGACGTCGCGTTCGCGGTCCTCGGCCTCGGCGCGTCGGCCTACCTCATCTGGATCTACGGCGACATCGAGCTCAACCCGTTCGCCATGCGCGGGCAGATGTTCTGGATCAGCGCCGTCCTGCTGCCGCTGATGTGGGAGGCGCTGAGGCGCACCGCGGGCTGGAGCCTGACCGCGGTGCTGTCATTCTTCATCGCCTACGCCTTCGTCGGGCATTTCGCGCCCGGCATGCTCAAGGGCTACGAGCAGGACGCCTACCGGCTGATCGCCGAGATCGGCGTCACCAACGTCGCGCTGCTCGGCCTGCCGCTCAAGATCATCGTGCTCACGGTGGTGCTGTTCATCTGGATGGGCCAGCTTTTGCTGCATACCGGCGCCTCGGAGTGGTTCACCGACCTCGCCGCCGCCATCATGGGGCGCTCGCGGGGCGGCTCGGCGAAGATCGCCGTCGTCGCCTCGGGTCTGTTCGGCTCGATCTCGGGCTCGGCGGTCTCCAACGTCGCCTCGACCGGGGTGATCACCATTCCGCTGATGCGCCAGGCGGGCTACGACCGCAAGAGCGCCGGCGCGATCGAGGCGGTGGCTTCCACCGGCGGGCAGATCATGCCGCCGATCATGGGCGCGGCCGCCTTCCTGATGGCCGAGCTGCTGGAGCTCGAATACACCGAGATCATCCTCGCCGCGCTGATCCCCTCGGTCCTCTATTACCTCGCGGTGTTCGTGCAGGTCGACCTCGAGGCCGCCAAGAACGACATCGCGCCGCTGCCGAAGGATCGCATCCCGCCGTTCCTCCGCGTGCTCAAGGAGGGCTGGTTCTTCACCCTTCCCTACGCGGTGCTGGTCTATGCGCTGTTCAGCCTCAACCAGCCGGCCCAGAAGGCCGCGTTCTGGGCGGCGGTCTCGGTGGCGGTGGTCAGCATCGTGTTCGGCTACAAGCGGCGCCGGATCGGGTGGCGGCAGCTATGGGACTCGATCGCCGATTGCGGACGGGCCTCGGCCGACATCGTGGTGATCGGCGCCATGGCCGGCATCATCATCGCCATCCTCGACCGCACCGGGCTCGGCCAGGCGCTGACCCTGATCCTGGCGGCGGTCGGCGAGGACAGCCTGTTCCTGCTGCTGGTGCTGACCGCGATCGTCTCGATCCTGCTCGGCATGGGGATGCCGACCTCGGCGATTTACCTCCTGCTGGCGACGATGATCGCGCCGTCGCTGATAAAGCTCGGCATCCATCCCATCGCGGCGCACATGTTCGTACTCTATTTCGGGCTGATGTCGATGATTACCCCGCCCGTTGCGATCGCCGCCTTCGCGGCGGCATCGTTATCGGGCGCGCGGCCGATGGAGACCGGCGCGACGGCGGTCCGGCTCGGCTGGATCGCCTACGTGATTCCCTTCGTCTTCGTGCTCTCGCCCGCGCTGATCGGCCAGGGCACGGCGCTCGAGATCGTCTCCGCCGCGGCCACCGCGATGATCGGTGTCTGGATCGCATCCTGCGGCCTGATCGGCTTCATGTTCGGCCGTCTGGGGATAGCCGAGAGGCTGCTCACCTTCGCCGCCGGCATCCTCCTCCTGCTGCCCGCCCACGCCATCCCCTACGGCCTCTGGCTCAACGTGGCCGGGCTCGCGCTCGGCGCGCTGATCGTGGGCAAGGACTATCTCGCGCGGCGGCGGGCGACTCTCAAGGCGACGCAATAGGGGCGGTCCCGTGACGATTTACAAGTACAACTCCGCCGACAACCACCTCGATCAGCGCTGGATCCCGGCGCGGCTGTGGCAGGACCGCGTCGCCGCCCGGTTCAGGGAAGCCGCGCCCAGGGTGGTCGAGCACGAGGGCGCGCGGCTCTGGAGCTGGGAGGGCAAGATCGTGGGCGGGCGCGACGGCGGCACCGCCGACGGCCCCGATAACCGCGCCCTGCTCGACCGGTTCTTCGGCCGGTCGGGCGCGCGCATCCCCGATGGAAGCCTGCCGCCGTCCGACCCCGACCTGCTGCTCGAGCACATGGATCACGGCAGCGTCTACGGCTATGTGGGATTCGGCTCGACACGCAAGTGGGACATCGACGACCCGTCGCTGCGCCACGAGGTCCATCGCGTCTACAACGACTGGGTCATGGAGCTCAACGCGCGCGCTCCCGACCGGCTGATGATCCTGCCGATCCTGCCGGTATTCGATCCCGCCTCGGTGCCGGGAGAGATCCGGAGGCTCGCCGCGATGGGCTGCAAGGCGGCCGAGTTCGTGCCTTTCGACGGCCCCCACCCGATGTTCCACGAATGCTGGGAGCCCGTCTGGCAGGCCTTCGAGGAAACCGGGACGGTGTGCGCTTGCCATATCGGCGGTCACGTCAAGACGACCATCCCGCCGCCGGACCGCGGCGAACGGATGGCGTATTTCTCCTGCGCGCCGTTCTCGCTGTCCCGCCCGCTGGCCGATATCGTCTATTGCGGGGCGCTGCAGCGCCATCCCGGACTGAAGCTTCTGTTCGCCGAGTGCCGGGCCGGGTGGGTGCCGTTCCTGGTCTACTGGATGGACCGCCAGGCCGACGAGCGCCCCGGCCTGTTCGGCGATACCGGGCTCAAGGAGCTTCCGAGCTTCTACGTCCGGCGCCAGATGCTGGTCACCTTCGAGGAGGATGCGATCGCCGCCCAGGGGATCACGCACGAGGACAACGTGCTCCGGGACATCCTGGTCTTCGGCGCCGACTACCCGCACCCGCAGGGCACCTGGCCCGACCCCTCGCCGATCTTCTACGAGATGTTCAAGGGCCTGGATGCGGCGCTCCGCCACGAGATCGTCTACGAACGGATGCGCCGCTTCTTCGGCCTCGAGGGCCCGCCCGCCTCGCAGGTCGCGACACCCGCCATGATCGCCGAAGACGGCGCCGGCAAGAGCCGGGCGCATGCCGATTACGAGTAGGGCGCGCGGGGGAATAGCTGGTTTGGTTTGGGCCGTGGTGGCAGGGCGTCCCTCGATACGGCGCTGGCGCGCCTACTCGGGATGAGGGCCTCCTTTCGACCGTTCCAACCGCACCCTCACCCTGAGTAGCCGCGAAGCGGCGTATCGAAGGGCGGGCTCCGCCCCCTACTCCGCCGCCGCCATCCGGCCGCGCGAGGTCAGCCGGTCGACCTCCTCGCGATAGATATCGTCGTCGACGAAGCCGATCGGACCCGGCTCGCCGCTGCCGATCATGATCTGGATCAGCGCGTCCTTGTCGCCCTCGTTGACGAAGCCGTGGGGGATACCGGCCGGGCACAGCGCGACCTCGTACTGCCCGAGCGTATTTCCCGCCTGGCGGCCGGTCTCGTCCTGGAAGAATACGGTGAGCTCGCCCTCCAGGACGACGAACGCCTCTTCCACCTCGTGGGTGTGGGCGGAACCGCCCTGGCCGGGCGGTACGATCAGCATCGAGAGCGTGAAACCGCCCGCGGGCAGGGCATGGGGGTCGGGCTTGCCGGATCCGCCGACGCCGATCAGGCGATACTGCGCCCGGCGGCGGCCCTCGATCTGGGAATCGGCGAAGGCGTCCCAGTCGGGCTCAAGCTCGCCGTAGCGGACGACCTGGCGCTCCGCGAGCTGGTCGATCGTCATGTCCCGGTAGGCGTCCGGGATCTCGTGCCTGACGCGCTGCATGTTGGGCTCTCCCTCGGCCATGGGCTCGTCTCGACGGATCGTGGCCCAGCCGGGCCGTGCTTGCAAGCGGGGCCGCGGTCAGGGCGCCTCGATACGCATCTGCGCCTCGACCTCGATCGCGACGCCGAACGGCATCCCGGCGACCCCGACCGCGGTCCGGGCGTGGCGTCCCCGGTCGCCGAAGATCTCGATCAGCACCTCGGACGCGCCGTTGAGGGTCTCGGCGACCTGGGTGAAATCGGGGTCGATGGCGATGAAGCCGCGCACGTTGACGATGTCGCGCACCCGGTCGAGGTCGCCGTCGAGCGCCTTCCGCGCATGGGCGAGCATGTTGAGCGCGCTGAGCCGCGCCGCCGCCTGCCCCTCCTCGAGAGAGAACTCGCGCCCCACCTTGCCGACATAGCGGATTTCGCCGTCGAGCCTCGGCACCGCGCCCGACACGTACATCCAGTCGCCGGATATCTTGGCGGTCAGGATCTTCGCCGCCTTCGGCGCCCCCGCCTCCGGCAGCACGATGCCGAGCTCCGCAAGCCGCGCCTCGATCCGTCCCGCCATGTCCAGCCTCCCCCCGTTTCGGGCCTCGCGGACCCGGGCCCATTCTGCCAGACCGGGAATTGCGGCGCGCGCTTCCGTAACACGCTGTTACAAATCTGTCCCTCCAGCGAAACACGCTGGAAAATCCGTTTCCCTATTATCGGGAGGATCGCCGGAACGGAAGGGCGCCGCGCCCATTCCGTAAAGGCGGGAACGATGTCGTATCTGGAGGGGCGAAGGTGCGGGCGGCGAGGAAGGGATATTCGGGGCTGCAGATCGCGCTTCACTGGTCGATCGCGGCGCTGGTGATCGTCCAGTTCGTGCTGCACGACGGCATTCTTGCCGCTAACCGCCCGGAGCGCGGCGGAGCGCCGGCAAGCGGGTCCGAGCTGTTCCTCGCGGATCTCCATGTCGCGTTCGGCATCGCGATTTTCGTGCTGGCGCTGGTTCGCGTGCTGGTCCGGCTGAAGCGGGGTGCGCCGCCGCCGCCCGAAGACGAGCACGCGCTCCTGCGGCTGGCCGCGCGGGCCGTTCACTTCGCGCTCTACGCCGTCATCCTGCTGATGCCGGTGACCGGCGGGCTCGCCTGGTTCGGCGGCTTCGAGACGATGGCCGAGGTGCACGGAGCAGGCAAGCCGGTCGTTCTCGCCCTCGTGGTCCTGCATATCGGCGGCGCGCTCTACCAGCACTTCGTGGCCAAGACCGACGTGCTGCGCCGGATGCTGCGTCCGGACCGCTAGTTGCGGCGGCGGTCTTTTGCGCGCCGCCGCGCGTCCCTAATATCCCGGTCGCAAGGACCGGGAGGCGGAATGAGCAACAACATGGGGAGCGAGGTCAAATCCGACCTCGAGATCGCGCGCGCGGCCACGCTGGCGGATATCGCCGACATCACGGGCTCGCTCGACATCCCGGACGATGCGGTTTACCGCTTCGGCCGGCACAAGGCGAAGGTCTCGCTCGACTATATCGACACGCTGGCCGGCAAGCCCGACGGCAAGCTGATCCTGGTGACCGGGATGACGCCGACCCCCGCCGGCGAAGGCAAGACCACGACCACGGTCGGTCTCGGAGACGCCCTCAACGCGATCGGCAAGCGAACCGCAATCTGCCTGCGCGAACCCAGCCTCGGCCCCTGCTTCGGCGTCAAGGGCGGCGCCGCGGGCGGCGGCTATGCGCAGGTGGTGCCGATGGAGGACATAAACCTCCATTTCACGGGCGACTTCCACGCCATCGGATCGGCCCACAACCTGCTGTCCGCCCTGCTCGATAACCACATTTACTGGGGCAACGCGCTCGGCATCGACGCCCGCCGTATCTCGTGGCGCCGGGTGGTCGATCTCAACGATCGCGCGCTGCGCTCGATCGTCGGCTCGCTCGGCGGAGTCGCCAACGGCTTCCCGCGCGAGGACGGGTTCGACATCACGGTCGCCTCGGAGGTGATGGCCGTCTTCTGCCTTGCCGAGAGCCTGGGCGACCTCAAGGAGCGCCTCGGCAGCATCGTCGTCGCCGAGACCCGCGGCCGGGAACCGGTCTTCGCCCGCGACCTCATGGGACCCGGTCCGATGACCGCGCTGCTGAAGGAGGCGATCCTGCCCAACATGGTGCAGACGCTGGAGAAGACGCCGGCTTTCGTGCATGGCGGGCCGTTCGCCAATATCGCCCATGGCTGCAACTCAGTCACCGCGACGCGCACCGCGCTCAAGCTCGCCGAGTACACCGTGACCGAGGCGGGTTTCGGCTCCGATCTCGGCGGCGAGAAGTTCATCGACATCAAGTGCCGCAAGGCCGGGTTCGAACCCGACGCGGTGGTGCTGGTCGCCACCATCCGCGCGCTCAAGATGCATGGCGGGGTTGCCCGCGACGCGCTCGGCGCCGAGAACGTCGCCGCCGTTCGCGACGGCGTCGCCAATCTCAAGCGCCATATCGAGAATATCCAGGGCTTCGGCGTCCCGGTCGTCGTCGCGCTCAACCACTTCAACGCCGACACCTCCGACGAGGTCGCGGTCGTCGCCGAGGCGTGCGCCGGTTACGGGGTGGAGTCGGTGGATTGCACCCATTGGGGAGAAGGCAGCGCCGGCGCGGTGGCGCTCGCGGAAAAGGTGGTCGCCGCCGCGGAAGCGCCCAACCCGGGTTTCCGCTTCCTCTACCCGGACGAGATGCCGCTCTGGGACAAGATCGAGACCATCGCGCGCAACATCTACAAGGCGGGCACGGTGAGCGCGCCCGACCGGGTCCGGCGCCAGATCGAGGGGTACCAGCACGACGGCTACGGCGCGCTTCCGGTGTGCATGGCCAAGACCCCGCTCAGCTTCTCGGCCGATCCCGCGCTGCGCGGCGCGCCGGAGGGACACGATCTCCACGTGCGCGAGGTCAGGCTCGCCAACGGCGCGGGCTTTCTGGTCGCGGTCTGCGGCGACATCATGACCATGCCCGGCCTGCCCCGCGTTCCCGCGGCGAACGCCATCACGGTCAACGACCGGGGAGAGATAGAGGGGCTGTTCTGAGGCCCGGTCGCCGCGATGAGCCTTACGCCCTCCGGGCTGCGGCGGCGGACGCTGACCGTGTCCGGCCACCGGACCAGCGTTGCCCTGGAACCGGTATATTGGGAGGAGCTCGCCGCGGTCGCCCAGTCTCGGGGACTGTCGCTTGCCGCGCTGATCGGCGAGATCGATGCGGCCCGGCAGGGAAGCCTCGCCTCGGCGCTGCGGGTCTATGTCGTCGAGCGATTGCGCGCCGCCGCGTCGGCGCGATGACGGTGCCGTTCAGCCGCCGAGCCGGACGAATGCCCATTTGAGGGTTGCCGTGCCGCTCCCCTTGGCGCCGGTGATCACGATCTGGAGGGTCCGCCGCGGCCGGCCGCGAAACCCCAGATAGACGCTTTCCTGGAGACTGACGACGCCGCCCTCCGCCCGGAAGCGCCAGCCGTCCCCGTCGCGGAGGCGGAGCAGCACCGACTCCTCGTTCTGCGCGAGCGACGCGGTGACCGACGGGTGCAGATGGAAGCGCGCCACGAAGCGATGCGGTCGCTTGCCCGAAAGAGTGTCCTCGCCGCGGAGATTCGCGCCGTTCGCCGTCAGGTAGAGCCTGCGTTGATGGCTCAGACCGGAAATCCCGCCGTAATTCTCTATCCGGGCGTCGAGCCAGAGATTGCCGTCGGCTTCGTGCCGGTCGACACCGGCGATGCGCGGGCGATAGCCGATCATTTCCGTGCTCAGCACGTCGGCCGAGTTGTAATCGTCGATCGTTAGGGTCGAATGGGCGGCGGTCGCGCGCTGTGCGAACCGCCAGTCCTCGCGCAACCCCGAATAGGCGCCGCAGTTGACGATCATCCGCTGGCGTCCCGCGCTCATCTCGAAACTCAGCGTGCCGGCGTGGGCGTGGCGGTCGAAACCCGGCGGCGGCGGCGGGCCCGCGTCCATCAGGACTATCGTCCCGCCCGCGGAGAGGCGCTGGAAGCCCGCGTCCGCCGCCGCCGGCGCGACCGCCGTGTGGCCCGGCGGGTCCGCCCGGCTCAGCACCAGGTCGATCAGCCAGTTCTCTTCCTCGTCGCTGTCGTTGAACAGGCACAGCCGGCCGTCGCCGTGGCGAAGCTGCCGCAACGCGGCGGCCATCCGGGAGATCGCGCTCTCTATCGGCTGGGGCGTGTCGATCCCGGCGTCGCGCAGCACCCCGTGGAGCTCGACCAGACGCCGCAGGATCAGAAGCTGCATCGTCGGGCTTCGGGTGACATGGACCCCGTCGAGTCCGATCTGGGCCACCGACTCCGCGCTCAGCATGTCGAGCCATCGCGGGAGGCTGCGCGCCTGCGCCGGTATGCACACTCCGGTCAGCACCAGCGCGCACAGCGCCCTGAGCCTCTCGGTTCCGGGATCGAGCAGGCCGACCACGCGGCCGAGATGTCTGGACTGGCGAATCAGGCTGCCGAGGAACGGCTTCGCGTCGAGCGGCTCTTCGACGGGGTAGACGTATTCGGCCGCCATCAGCCAGTTGGTCAACCGTTCCGAGATGACGTCGGGCCGCCAGCTCAACGGATGCCAGCGATCCTCCCGTTCGAGCCAGTCGACGATCATGGCCCGCGCGTGATCGCGCGCCGATTTGCCGCCCACGGCTCGGAGGTCGCGCAGCCAGTCGAACCCGTGAAGCGCGGCCTGCCAGGCCTCCGGCGCGCCCTTGTTCCGCCAGAGATTCCGGGGGTCGGATTCCGCGTGCCCCGCGAAAGCGTACTCCTTCTTCAGAATGGCGGAACCGCATCGCGCGTCGCCCAGCCAGACCTCCCGCGGCGCGTGGGCGAGCCCCCGGCCGTAGCGGCCGCCGAGGGTGCGGCGGTAAAACAGCCCGGCGAACCAGATCGTCGCGACGGAATAGGCGATCCGCCGGAGGGTCAGGCGGTCGAGCCGGTAGAGCGCCAGCCGCATCGGGTTGCGCGGCGCCTTGCGCACCGGTCGGGCGTCGGCGGACCGGGTCGGGGGCGTGCCTCCGTCAGGCATTGCCGCGGAGCCGGAGGATGTTGTCGGCATACGCCTCCTCGCCGCCGGCGAAGGCGGCCGTGCCGGCGACCAGGATGTCGGCTCCCGCCTCCGCCGCGCGCCGGCCGGTCTCGGCGTTTATGCCCCCGTCGACCTCCAGGGCGATGTCGCGCCCGCTGTCGTCGATCATCCGGCGGAGCCGGCCCAGCTTGTCGAGCTGGCTGTCGATGAAGGACTGTCCGGCGAAGCCCGGGTTGACGCTCATCACCAGCACGAGGTCGACCGCGTCGAGCACGGGAGCGACGGCTTCGGCCGGGGTCGAGGGATTAAGCGAGACCCCCGCCTCGCAACCGCGGTCCCGGATCAGCCCGAGGCTCCGATGGAGATGCGGCCCCGCCTCGGCGTGTACGGTGATGATGTCGGCGCCGGCGGCGGCGAATTGCGGAATGAAGGGATCGGCCGGCGCGATCATCAGGTGGACGTCGAACGGCAGGCTGGAATGAGGCTTCAGCGACTCCACGACGCCCGGACCGATGGTGAGGTTGGGGACGAAATGGCCGTCCATGACGTCGATGTGGATGAGGTCCGCGCCGGCCTCGGTGACGGCGCGCAACTCGGCGCCCAGCCGCGCGAAATCGGCCGAGAGGATGGACGGCGCAATTCTTACGGCTCGGGGCACGCGGCCTTGGTATCAGCTTCGCCGAGTCGCGGCAACAGAATAGCCGGTGAGGCGATCGCCGAAGCCGCCCTAGTCCAGCGCCACCGGAAGGCGTTTCCGGTAGTCCTGCCAGGCGCGGACGGCGAGCGAGCTCTCGTCGCGGCGGCGCAACGCCTCGATCAGCGCGCGGGCGAGCTGGAGGTCGGTGATCAGCGGAAGCCCCGCCTCGACGGCGCGGCGCCTGATCAGGTAGCCGTCGGGCCGGCCGAGCTCGTCGAAGCTGCGCGGTATGTTGATCACGAGGTCGATCCTGCCCTCGTCCATCAGCTCTATCGCGCTGGGGCTCGTCTCGGCCCCTTTCGAGACCGCCGCGCATTCGATGCCGATCGAACGCAGCGCCTCCGCCGTGCCCTCGGTGGCATAGATCGGGAGCCCGAGCTCGTCCGCGATCGCCCGCGCCTCGTCGGCGAACCAGAACTTGTCCTCGACCGGGCCCAGCGAGAGCAGCACGCCGCTCTTCGGAAAACGGAACCCGGTCGCCTGCATGGCGTGCAGCAGCGCTTCGTGCAAATCGTCGCCGAAACAGCCGACCTCGCCGGTCGAGGCCATTTCGACGCCCAGGATCGGATCGGCGCCGGTCAGCCGGTCGAACGAGAATTTGGGCGCCTTCACCGCGACAAGGTCGAGGTCGAGGCTGTGATTGTCGATCGGCTGGCGGACGCCGAGCATGCGGCGCATCGCCTCGGCGACGAAATTGTTGCCCGTCGCCTTGGAGACGAAGGGGAAGCTGCGCGAGGCCCGCAGGTTGCACTCGATCACCTTGACGGCGTTGTTCCTGGCCAGGAACTGCATGTTGAACGGACCGGTGATGCGAAGCTCCGCCGCGACGCTCGCCGCGATCTTCTTCACCCGGCGGATCGTCTCGATGTAGAGCCGCTGCGGCGGCAGCACGAGCGTCGCATCGCCCGAATGCACGCCGGCATCCTCGACATGCTCGCTGATCGCGTAGAGCACCAGCCTGCCCTCGTCGGCGACGGCGTCGATCTCGACCTCGCGGGCATGGACCTCGAACTTGGAAACCACGACGGGATGGCGCGGGCTGACCTGGGAGGCGCGCCCGAGGATGCGTTCGAGCTCGTGGCGCTCATGCGCGACGCTCATCGCCGCCCCGCTCAGCACGTAGGACGGCCGCACCAGCACCGGGTAGCCGCCGAGCGCCTCGACCGCCGCCTCCGTCCGGTCGAGGTCGGTCAGATGGGTCCAGCGCGGCTGATCGATACCGAGGCGGTCGAGGAGGGACGAGAACTTCTTGCGGTCCTCCGCGCGGTCGATGTCCTCGGCCGCGGTTCCGAGGATGCGAACCCCCGCCCCGGCGAGGTCGATGGCGAGATTGTTGGGGATTTGCCCGCCCATCGACAGGACGATTCCCACCGGGTCTTCGCTTTCGTAGAGGTCGAGGATGGATTCGAAGGCGATCTCGTCGAACACCAGCTTGTCGCAGACGTCGAAATCGGTGCTCACGGTCTCGGGGTTGTCGTTGACCATGACGGTCTCGTAGCCGAGCTCGCCGGCGGTGCGGACCGCGTTGACGCAGCACCAGTCGAACTCGACGCTGGAGCCGATCCGGTAGGGCCCGGAGCCGACGACGATTATCCGCCGCCTGTCCGACCGCGGCACCTCGTCCGCCACCGCGGCGAAGGTGGCGTAGAGATAGTTGGTCTCCGCCGGGAACTCCGCGGCGGTCGTGTCGATCCGCGCGAGGCGGCGCGCGATCCCGTGGCGGCGGCGCGTCTCGCGGGCGGTGCCCGGCGCGACGCGGGCGAGATCGTCGATCGCCGCGTCGGCGAAGCCGAGAGCCTTCGCGCGCGCGAGCCTCGCGGCATCGTCGATCCCGTCTGACTTGAGGGCGGCGCGCATCTCGACGATCTCGCGGATGCCGTAAAGGAACCACCGGTCGATCCCCGACAGGGCGGCGATCTCGTCTATCCCGATCCCCTCCATCAGCGCCCGGGCGATGGCGAACGCCCGGCGCGGCGTCGCGTGGCGGATCTCGTCGCGCAGATCCTCGAAGTCGAACGCGTCCGGATCGACCCCGCCGACGCCGATCTCCAGCATCCGGACCGCCTTCTGGAGGACTTCGGGGAAGCTGCGGCCGATCGCCATCACCTCGCCGACGCTCTTCATCTCGGACCCGATCCGGTTCGAGGCGCCGCCGAACTTGGAGATGTCCCAGCGCGGAAACTTGCACACCAGGTAGTCGAGCGCCGGTTCGAAGAAGCTCGTGGTCCGCCGCGTGATCGCATTCGGAATGTCCGGCAGGGCGTAGCCGAGCGCGATCTTGGCCGCGACGTAGGCGAGCGGGTAGCCCGTCGCCTTGCTCGCGAGCGCGCTGGAACGCGACAGCCGGGCGTTGATCTCGATCACCCGGTAATCGCCGGTCTCGGGGTCGAGCGCGTACTGGATGTTGCATTCGCCGACGATCCCGAGATGGCGGACCGTGTCGATCGCGACGGAGCGAAGGTTCTGGTATTCCGCGTCGGTCAGCGTCTGCGACGGCGCGACGACGATGGATTCGCCCGTGTGGATCCCCATCGGATCCATGTTTTCCATGTTGCAGACGGCGATGCAGTTGTCGCGGAGATCGCGCACCATCTCGTACTCGATCTCCTTCCAGCCGCGCAGGCACTCCTCCACCAGGACCTGCGGCACCCCGTCGTCGAAGGAGCGTTTCAGCGCCCGGTCCAGCTGGTCCTCGGTGTCGACGATGCCGCTGCCCTTGCCGCCGAGCGCCCAGGCGCCGCGCAGCATCACGGGAAGCCCGATTTCCCTGGCCGCCGCGCGCGCCTCCTCGACGGAGCGGCAGGCGATGCCGCGCGCCGTCTTCACCCCGATCTCGTCGAGACGGCGGACGAAGCGTTCGCGATCCTCGGTGTCGATCACGGTCTCCACCGGCGTGCCCAGGATGCGCACCCCGTAGCGCCCCAGTTTGCCGGAGCGGTGGAGCTCGAGCCCGCAATTGAGCGCCGTCTGGCCGCCGAAGGAGAGCAGGATCGCGTCGACCTGCTCTTCGCGGATGACCTCCTCGACCCTCTCCGGCGTGATCGCGACGAGGTAAATCCGGTCGGCCATGCCCTCGCTGGTCTGGATCGTGGCGATGTTGGGGTTGATCAGGACGGTGGCGATGCCTTCTTCGCGGACCGCCTTGATCGCCTGCGAGCCGGAATAGTCGAACTCGCCGGCCTGGCCGATCTGCAGAGCGCCGGAGCCCAGCACCAGCACCTTCTTGGGGCGCGCGGGGAGGTAGACGCCGTACATCGCTCAACCGGCCTTCATCGCCGCGACGCGGCGCAGGAAATCGTCGAACAGCACCCCGGAGTCCTTCGGCCCCGGGCTCGCCTCCGGATGGAACTGGATGCTGGAGTAAGGCGCGGCCTGGCTCCGTATGCCCTCGTTGGTGCCGTCGTTGAGGTTGACGAACCACGGCTCCCAGCCCTTGGGCAGGCTCGAATCGCGGACCGCGTAGCCGTGGTTCTGGCTGGTCACGAAGCAGCGCCGCGTCATGAGGTCCTGCACCGGCTGGTTGATCCCGCGATGGCCGTATTTGAGCTTGTAGGTGTCGGCGCCGGCGGCGAGCGCGAGGATCTGGTTGCCGAGGCAGATGCCGAAAACCGGTTTCGGATAGTCCCGGATCAGCGTCCGGATCCGGGCGATCAGCGACCTCGCGTCCTTCGGATCGCCCGGCCCGTTGCCGATCAGGACCCCGTTCGCCTCGCGCGCGAGCGCCGCCAGATCGTGGCCCGGCCCGGCGCGGATCACGCGGGTTTCCCGGTCGAGGAGCGAGCGGACGATATTGTCCTTCGCGCCGGCATCGACCAGCAGAATCGCGGTGCCGCCGTCGCCGTAGCGGCGGACCTCCGACGGCGCGACGAGGTCGTGGACGCCCGCCATGTCGACCGCTTCCGCCTCGTCCCCGCCCGCCGCGCCGGGCAGCAGCCAGCCCTTCATGGTGCCCACCTCGCGCAGCTTGCGGGTCAGCGTCCTCGTGTCGACGGCCTCGACCCCCGGCACGTCTTCCGCCGCCAGCCAGTCGCCCAGCGTGCGGGCCGCCGACGCATGGCTGTGGGTCCTCACATAGTTCTGGACGATCAGCCCCTGGGGCTGGATCCGGCCGGATTCGAACGGTCCGTCTATGGAGTCCGGCCCGCGCGCCTCGGGCACCCCGTAATTGCCGATCAGCGGGTAGGTCAGCATCAGGATCTGCCCGCGATAGGAGGGGTCGGTCAGCGCCTCGACATAGCCCACCATGGCGGTGTTGAAGACGACCTCGCCCGCCACCGCTTTCGATGCGCCGAAGCCGCGCCCCGCGACTGTCGTCCCGTCCTCTAGGACGAGGCGCACGGCACTGTCCGCCATTCGGGTTCCTCGGTGGTATTTCGGTTATGCGGACGCGGGCGCGCCGCCGCGGCGTTCTAGTCGGCAGACATAGAAGCCGTCAATCCCGCCGCGCTCCGCGAGATGGCAGGGAAGCGTCCGGATATCGCCGTCCGGTGTCAGGAAGGGCTCGGTTCCCTCGACCTCGCCTGCCCCGATGGGGAGCCGGCGGAAGCCCGGCGCGGCGGAGAGGAACGCCTCCACCGCGGCGGGGCCTTCCTCGGGCTGGAGCGAGCAGACGGCGTAGACGAGCCTGCCGCCCGGCCGCACCGTCTTCGCCGCAGCGTCGAGCAGCGCGCGCTGGAGCGCGGCCATCCGCGCCACGTCGTCCGCGGTCTTGTTGAGGGCGATGTCGGGATGGCGCCGGATCGTCCCGGTACCCGAGCAGGGCGCATCGAGCAACACGGCGTCGAACGGCGCGGGCGGCGTCCAGCGAAGGAGATCGGCCTCCACGAGTTCCGCCCTCAGCCGGAGCCGGGCCAGATTCTCCCTGAGGCGTTCGAGGCGCCCGGGCGAGATGTCGAGCGCCGTCACCCGCGCTCCGGAGGCCGCGAGTTGCGCGGTCTTGCCGCCGGGCGCCGCGCAGAGGTCGGCGGCGCGCGGATCGTCGAGACCCGCGAGCAGCACGCGGGCGGGCAGCGCCGCCGCCGCATCCTGCACCCACCAGCCGCCATCGCGGAATCCCGGCAGGTTCCCGACCGGCGCCGCCGGGCGCCGGAGGCTCCCGGTCGGCAGGATCTCGGCTTCGAGCCGGCGGGCCCACTCGTCCGGCTCCGACGCGGCGGTGATGTCGAGCGGAGGCTCGGCCAAATGGGCCTCGGCCACCGCGCGCGCCGTTTCGGTGCCGTACGCGTCCACCCAGCTCCGCCAGAGCCAGTCCGGCGTGTTGAGCCGCGCCGCGTCTTGCTCCCTCGACAATGCGCTGCCCTCGCGCGCGAGGCGGCGGAGAACGGCGTTGGCGAGTCCGCGATAGCGGCGCGCCGCGGGCGTGCGCAAAAGGCCCACCGCCTCGTTGACCGCCGCGTGCGCCGGCGTGCGCAGGAACAGGATGTCGGCGGCGCCGAGCCGGAGCGCGTTGCGCGCCGAAGCCGCGCGGTCCGGCAGGGGACGTTCGACGAACCCGGCGAGCAACGCGTCGATCTGTCCCAGGCGGCGGAGCGTCGTCGCCGTCAGATGACGAACGAGCCCCCGGTCGCGTTCCGCGAGCGCCGCGAATCCCGCCGAGTCGGCGAGCGCTTCGTCGAGCGCGCGGCGCTGCAGAAGGACCGCGTCGAGCAACGCGTGCGCGATCGCGCGCGGTCTCTGTCGTCGGCTCGATTCCGTGCCGCGCATCGTCGGTCCGCATTCCTGGTTGGCGGCCCGGCGCGCGCCGGGCATAGTGCCGGGATGGCCGCAACAGACCCCAAGACCCCGCCCGAGTCCACCGGCAAGACCGTGGAAAAGGATCGCGAAGGCGCCCGCCCCGACCCCGAAACCGTCCCCGAGATCGGCGGCCGCAAGGGACCCGATCCGACCCGCTACGGGGACTGGGAAAAAGACGGCCGCTGCATCGATTTCTGAGTTCGCCCGGCCCGGCCCACCCGCTTGTCGCCGCCCGTCATGTCGAGATATTATCATTTCATCGACACATTCCATCGACGTGTCGACGGGATCGACATATCCAAAACACGGGTCGACAAGAGTGGGATACATCGACATGACCTTCGACCCCAGTCGTCCCTTCAATGACCTACCGGAGCTGCCGCCGGCATCGGAAACCGAGACAAAGGCCATTCTTCGCAGCTGCATTGCCGCGCGCGCGGCACTGGCGGAGCTCCGCGTTTCCGGGAAGCTCATCCCCAACCAGGCGATGCTGATCAACTCGATTCCCCTGCTCGAAGCGCAGGCGAGTTCCGAGATCGAGAACATCGTCACGACGACGGACCGGCTGTTCCGCTATGCCAACGACGCCGCGGGTCGAGCCGACCCTGCCACCGAAGAGGCACTGCGCTACCGTACTGCCTTGCACCGCGGATTCGAGATGCTGGGGCAGTGGCCGGTTTCGACCGCCATCGCGGTCGAGGTCTGTCGGACGATCAAGGGTGTGGAGCTGGACATTCGCAACACGCCGGGAACGGCGCTGGCGAACGATGCCACCGGCGAGGTCATTTACACACCACCCGAGGGAGAAGATGTTCTCCGGAGCAAGCTGGCCAACTGGGAGCGCTACATACACGAGGCCGAGGAGATCGACCCGCTGATCCGCCTCGCCGTCATGCATTATCAGTTCGAGGCGATCCACCCGTTCGTCGACGGAAACGGCCGGACCGGACGCGTGCTGAACCTGCTCTATCTCGTCGACAAGGGTTTGCTCGATATTCCCGTCCTCTTTCTCAGCCGGCATATCATCCGGAACAGGGCGCTCTACTACCGGCATCTGCTCGAGGTCACGACCCGACAGGCATGGGAAACGTGGATCCTCTTCGTTCTCGAGGCTGTGAGGACGACAGCAGAATGGACCATGGCGAAGATCCATGCGATCCGGGAGCTTCTCGACGAGACGGGCGCCGCAATTCGACAGAGGATGCCGAAGATCTACTCCCGGGAACTGGCGGAACTGATCTTCGTGAATCCCTACTGCCGGATCGGCGAGGTGGTCAAAGCGGACATCGCCAAGCGCCAGACGGCCGCCGTCTACCTGAAAGCCCTTACGGCCGCAGGCTTCCTCGAAGAGATCAAGGCGGGACGCGAGAACCTCTACATCAACCCGCCGCTCCTGGCGCTCCTGTCCGAACGGGCGTGAGCGATCCAGCTCTTCCCGCCCCGTGCCGCGAAGGACGCCAGGTTCCTACACCGCCGGCTGGGACACGATCGTGAAGGCTCACGCCACCCGAAAGCGCAAGGGCTCGCCCGCGGCGAGGCGGCGGCAGTTGTCGAGCGCGACTTCGAGGCTGCGCTCGACGGTGTCCGCGGTGAGCCAGGCGACGTGCGGCGCGAGCGCGACGTTGTCGAGGCCGAGCAACGGGTTGCCGGGGCCCGCCGGTTCGCGCGCGAACACGTCGAGCCCCGCAGCCGCGAGCCGGCCGGCCGAAAGGGCCGCGGCCAGCGCCGCCTCGTCGACCAGGCTGCCGCGGGCGGTGTTGACCAGGACCGCGCCCGGTTTCATGCGGGCGATCGCGGCGGCGTCGATCATCCCGATCGTATCCGAGGTTTCCGGGACGTGCAGCGAGACGATGTCGGACTCCTCCAGCAGCGCGGCAAGCGTCCGCCACTCGGCGAGGCCGTCGGCTTCCGGTTTCGGCGCGCGGGCGGTGTAGAGGAGGCGCGCGCCCAGCGCCTTCAGCACCGGGGCGAGCGCCTGGGGTACGGCGCCGAAACCGACAAGCCCGACCGTGCGTTCGCCGATCTCGCCCAGCCTGTCCTGGATCGCGCGGTCCATCGCCCAGCCCTCGCCGTTCCGCATCGCGCGCCCGAACGCCGGGAGCTGGCGCATCGCCGACAGCATCAGCGCGAGCGTCATCTCGGCGACGGCCCGGGTGTTGGTCCCCGGCATGTTGCACACAGGGATGCCGCGGGCGCGCGCGGCGTCGAGGTCGATGGTGTTGACGCCGACGCCGATCTTCTGGATCAGCCGCAGCCGGGGCGCGGCTTCGATGTCGGCGGCCGAGACCGGGCGCAGCACGTGCCAGAGCACGTCGGCGTCCGCCATCAGCGCCCGGAAGCGCTCGTCGTCGGCTTCGTCGCACGCGGCGATCTCGATCCCGCCGCCGGCGACCTCCTCCAGCCGCCGGGCGAGCGCCGGGCCGGTGTCGTAGTGGAAGATCACCCGCATCGCGCGCCCCACGGGAACGCCGCGCGGGGCGGCAGCCGGCCCCCGCGCGGCAGGGTTTCGGCGATGCGCAGCCCTTCGTTCCACTTCGCCGTGCGTTCGCCGTGGGCGATGGAGCCCACCTTGAGTTGCTTCACGCCCCAGCCGAGCGCGAGATGGACGACAGTCACGTCCTCCGTCTCGCCCGAGCGCGCCGAGACCACCGCGCCGTAGCCGGCTTCCCGCGCCGCCTCCAGCGCTTCCCTGCATTCGGTGAGCGTCCCCGCCTGGTTGGGTTTCAGCAGGACCGCGTTGCAGGCGCCGGCCGCCGCCGCTTGCTCCACCCGGGCGGCATCGCTCACCAGCGCGTCGTCGCCGATCACCTGGACGCGCGCGCCGAAAGCGCGGGTGAAGGCGGCGAGCCCGCTCATGTCGTCCTCCGCCAGCGGATCCTCGACGGAGACGATGGGAAACCGCTCGATCCAGCCGCCGAGCAATTCGCACATCCCGTCCGTGTCGAGCGTCCTGCCGTCGCGGGCGAGACGGTAGTTTCCGCCCGCGCCGAACTCGGACGCGGCGACGTCGAGGGAAATGGCGACCTGCTCGCCCGGCACCAGCCCGGCCCGTTCTATGGCCTCGACCAGCGTTTCCAGCGCCCTTTCGTTGCCGTCGAAAGCCGGCCAGTAGCCGCCCTCGTCCGCGGTGCCGGAAGAAAGCCCGCGCTCGGCCATGATCGCGCCGGCCGCGCGGTAGACCTCCGCCGTCCAGTCGAGCGCTTCCGAGTACTCGGCAGCGCCGACCGCGACGATCATGAAGTCCTGGATGTCGACCCGCCGCGCGGCGTGGGCGCCGCCGCCGAAGATCTGGATCTCGGGCAGCGGCATGACCGGCTCCGCATCGCCCGCGAGATGGCGCCAGAGCGGCAGACCTTGCGCGGCGGCGGCGGCATGGGCGACGGCCATGGACGCGGCGACCGTCGCGTTGCCGCCGAGCCGGGACTTGTCCGCCGTGCCGTCGAGCGCGATCAGGCGCCGGTCCGCGGCCTCCCGATCGCAGGTGTCGAGCCCTTCGAGCGCGGCCGCGATTTCGCCGTTCGCGGCAGCGACGGCGCGCGCCACGCCGTAACCGCCGAACGCCTCCCCGCCGTCCCGCAAGTCCGCGGCCTCGCCGCTCCCCCGCGAGGCGCCGGCGGGCGCGATCGCGCGGCCGCGCGCGCCGCCCGCCAGCGCGACTTCGACCTCTACGGTCGGCCGGGCGCGGGAATCCCACACCCGGCGGCCTTTCACCGAGGAAATCGCGGTCGCGCTCAAATGCCGAGCTCCGCCGCCCACGCCGCGCGGACCGCGCCGAGGCTGTCGACCGGCTTCCGGAGCAGCGCGCGCGCGACGCGGCGGACGCGGTCCTTGTCGGCCTCTTCCGTCACGTATTCGACCGGCGACTTGCCGTCGATCCGCGCGAGGAACAGGCCCGCCAGCAGGGACGCCGCGCGGGACTCCAGCGCCTCCCGGGATTCCCAGTCGACCCCGGCCAGGTAGGTTTCCGCCAGAACGTCGAAGCAGTCGAGAAATCCGGGCGCGGCGTCCGGCGTCCACAGGCATTTGAGCAGCAGGTGGTTGAGGCAGAAGGCGAGGTCGAAGGCGGGGTCGCCGTACCACGCGCATTCGGCATCGAGAAACACCGGACCGTGCGGGCCGATCAGGATGTTCTTCGGGCTTACGTCGCCATGGACCAAAGCGAGACGGGTGGCAGCCGTCCTCTCCACGATCCCCGCCAGCGTCGCGGCGAGGTCGGGATGGGCGCGGGCGGCGGTCTCCAGATAGGGCTCGAGCCGGATGGCGTGAAAGATCGCGTCCGATGCGAAGCGCCGCGCGACCTCGTCCCTTCCGGCGGTGGCGGCGTGGACGGCGACGATCGCGGAGGCGACGCCGCGCGCGTCCTCCGCCTCCGCCCCACCCCGGCGCAGCTTCTCTTTCCACGACAGGAATTCGCCCGGGTCGAGATAGTCCATCGCGATCAGCCCGGCCTCCGGATCGTGGCCGAGGAGGCGCGGCACCGAGGACGGGACGATCGCCCCGGCGGTCTCGATCCACGCGGCCTCGAAGGCGTTGCGCCCGACCGGCGCCCGCCAGTCGGCGGCGACCTTGAGCCTCGCCAGCGCGCGCTTGACGCAGACGGTGCGCGCGCCGGTCTCGACCTTCCAGATGTCCGACGATACCCCGCCGGGCAGCGCGGTCGCCCGCGACCCGATGTTCGCAAGGCCCAGCCGCTCCAGAGCGGCGCGAACGTCGTCGGGGAGGTTCCCCCCGTCGCGGCCCATTTCGGCCTAGCCCCGGCGGACGGCGCTCGCCTCGCGCCAGGCCCGGCGGAAGCGCAGGCGGCACTCGGCGGGGTCCCAGCTGCGCTTGTAATCGGCCGGCGGGCCGGGCGCCACGCGAACGCAGACGAAGCGCGGCCCCGGCGCATCCTTCAGGAACGCCGCCGCCGCGCCCAGCCCGGCGGCATCCGCGACGGTCATTGTCGACGGCATCCCCGCGCCTTCCGCGAGCTTCGCGAGATCGGTGCGCCGCGCGGTGTGGCCGACCTGCCCGCCGGTCTCGCCGTGGCGGCCGTTGTCGATGCAGACGATGGAGAGGTTGTCCGGCATCGTGGAGGCGACGGAGGCGAGCGCGCCGGCGTTCATCAGGAGCTCTCCGTCGCCCGTGACGACCGCGACCTTCCTGTCCGGCGCCGCGAGCGCCATGCCGAGCCCCATCGGGACCGCCCCGCCCATCGCGCCGCCGAAGGCGAAGAGACGATCCGACTCATCCGTCAACGCCGCAGCGTCCCGCGCCGAGCCGGCGAGCCCGGCCACCATCAGGTATTCGCCCGGATCGGGGAACAGCGTGCCGAGCACCTCCCTGCGGTCGAGCGACGGTTCGGTCATGGCTTCCGGCACCCCTCAGAACGGCTTGGCGCCGAGGAATTTCTGCGACAGGACGAGGGCGACCCCCTGGCCGCCGCGCCACGCCGCGTCTATCGCCGCCCGCGCCGCCGGTTCGAGGTCGCCGGCGTCCTCCACCCGGTAGGTCACGACGCCCATGGCTTCCAGGACCGGACCGACCGCCTGCCCCATCGGGTACTGCCACGGGTTCATCTCGCCGTAATCGCCCCGCATGGTCACGATCAGCAGCATCGGGAACCTTCCGCCCCGGACCAACGAGAGCATGTTGGGGCAGTTGCCGACGCCCGAGGACTGCATGCAGACCACCGCCCGCGCCCCCACCAGATCCGCGCCGGCGGCGAGCGCGATTCCCTCCTGCTCGCTCGACAAGAGGACGGCCCGCGTTTCGTTGTGGGCATCCGCGAGGTCGACCAGCGCCCGGTTGCCGGCATCCGGCACATAGGCGAACAGGCTTACCCCCGCCTCGACCAGCAGGTCGAAGACGCGGCGGGACCAGTCCTGCGGTTCGGGTCCGGCCACGCGGCGGCGCTAGCGGTTCATCCGCTGCTCGACCAGATCGTCGACGACGGCGGGATCGGCGAGCGTGGTGGTGTCGCCGAGCTGGTCCTGCTCGTTGGCCGCGATCTTGCGCAGGATCCGGCGCATGATCTTGCCCGACCGGGTCTTCGGCAGGCCGGGCGCCCACTGGATCAGGTCGGGGGTCGCGATCGGACCGATCTCCTTGCGCACCCAGAGGACGAGCTCGCGGCGCAGATCGTCGGTCGGGTCCTCGCCCAGCACCAGGGTGACATAGGCGTAGATCCCCTGCCCCTTGATGTCGTGCGGATAGCCGACCACGGCGGCCTCGGCGACCTTGCCGTGGGCGACCAGCGCGCTCTCGATCTCGGCGGTGCCCAGCCGGTGGCCGGAGACGTTGAGCACGTCGTCGACCCGGCCGGTGATCCAGTAATAGCCGTCCTCGTCGCGGCGGCAGCCGTCGCCGGTGAAGTAGCGGCCGGGATAGGTCGAGAAATAGGTCTCCACGAAGCGCTTGTGGTCGCGGAACACGGTCCGCATCTGCCCCGGCCAGGAATCGGCGATGCAGAGATTGCCCGTGCAGGCGCCCTCGAGCGTGTTGCCCTCGGCGTCCATCACCTCGGGCCTGACCCCGAAGAAGGGACGCGTCGCCGAGCCCGGCTTGAGCGGTGTCGCGCCCGGCAGCGGGGTGATCAGGATGCCGCCGGTCTCGGTCTGCCACCAGGTATCGACGATCGGGCAGCGCCCGCCGCCCACGACGTTGTAGTACCAGAGCCAGGCTTCGGGATTGATCGGCTCGCCGACCGAGCCCAGCAGGCGGAGCGTCGAGCGGTCGGTCGCCGCGACCGGCCCGTCCCCCTCGCGCATCAGCGCGCGGATCGCGGTCGGCGCGGTGTAGAAGATGTTGACCTTGTGCTTGTCGCAGACCTGCCAGAAGCGCGACGCGTTCGGGTAGTTGGGCAGCCCCTCGAACATCAGCGTCGTCGCGCCGTTGGCGAGCGGGCCGTAGATGATGTAGCTGTGGCCGGTGATCCATCCCACGTCGGCGGTGCACCAGTAGACCTCGCCGTCGTGGTAGTCGAAGACATATTGGTGCGTCACCGAGGCGTAGACCATGTATCCGCCGGTGGTGTGCAGCACCCCCTTCGGCGTGCCGGTCGAGCCCGAGGTGTAAAGGATGAAGAGCGGATCCTCGGCGCCCATCTCCTCGGCCGGGCAGTCCTCCGACGCGTCCGCCATCGCCTCGTGGTACCAGACGTCGCGGCCGGCTTCCCATCCCACTTCGCTGCCGGTGTGGCGGACCACGATGCACTTCTCGATCGACGGGCAGGATTCCAGCGCCTTGTCGACATTGCCCTTGAGCGGGATCGTCCGGCCGCCGCGGAGGCCCTCGTCGGCGGTCACAACGATGCTGGAGTCGCAGTCCTGGATGCGCCCGGCGATGGAGTCCGGCGAGAACCCGCCGAAGATCACCGAATGGATCGCGCCGATCCGCGCGCACGCCAGAACCGCGACGGCGATCTCGGGGATCATCGGCAGGTAGATCGTCACCCGGTCGCCCTTCTTCGCGCCCTGGGCCTTGAGCGCGTTGGCGAACTTGCACACCTCGCGATGCAGCTCGTTGTAGGTGATGCGCTTCGAATTCGCCGGGTCGTCGCCTTCCCAGACGATCGCGGTCTGCTCGCCGCGCGCGGACAGATGCCGGTCGAGGCAGTTGGCCGACGCGTTCAGCGTGCCGTCGGGGTACCAGCGGATATGGACGTCGTCGGGCGCGTAGGAGACGTCCTTGACCTGGGTATAGGGCTTGATCCAGTGGATCCGCTTGCCGTGCTCGCCCCAGAACGCTTCCGGATCCTCGATCGAGCGCCGGTACATCTCCTCGTAGCCCGCCGCGTCGACATGGGCGCTCTCGGCGACGCTGTTCGGGACCGGGAAAAGCTCGTTATCGGACATGGCCGTGACCCCCTGACCGTGGCGCGGCGATTATGGGGTCGATCCCGGAGGGTGACAAGGAGAGGGGCTCCCGGCGCTCCCAGCGATTGTTCCTCGGGTAGTCCGGGTTTGACTTGCGGCCCCGTACCGGCCACGTTCAAGTCAGACAGAACTAGTCTGCGGGGAATTGCCATGGCCGCCGTTCGGGACCGACTCGTCCAGGAAGCCGCTTCGCGCGGCAAGTATGCGCCGCTCTATCGCCACCTTTCGGCCAGGGCGGGTTCGCGCTGGCGAACGTCGTTTGCCGAGATCCAGGCGATTCTGGGCTTCGACCTGCCGGATTCGGCCCGGCTCTACCGGCCGTGGTGGTCGAACCAGAAAAAGGACGGCGGGCACAGCCATGCGCTGGCGTGGCAGGCGGCGGGGTGGAAAACGCGGGAGGTGGACCTGGATGCCGAGAGTCTCGTGTTCGTGCGCGCCGAAGAGGAACCGGCCGCGCCCGCCGGGACAGTGAAGGGAAAGGCGTTCGATCTCGACGAGTTCTGGCCCGCGATACCCGGCGGCGCCTGGCCAGAAGGCTTCGCGGTGAGCCGGGAGCAGATCTACGACGAGGCCGGGCGTCTGACCGGCGGGCCCGAGGACGATACGGACGACGCCCTCCGGGATGTTTCTTGACACCAACGTTCTGGTTCTGGCGCGCTTCGAAGCCGCCCCGCGCCATGCGCTGGCTCGACGGCGGATGCGGGAAGCCGGCGATAGCGGCGAGGCGCTGCGCATCAGCCGGCAGGTGCTCCGCGAGTATCTGGCGACCGTGACCCGCCCGCAGCGCTGGTCGGCGCCGGTCGCCATGGGCGAGGCTCTCCGACATGCGGCCGCCCTGGAAGCCCGGTTCGACATCCTCGAAGACGGCCCGGGGGTCGCGGATGTCCTCGCGCGGCTATGCCGCGAGGTTCCGGTGGCGGGAAAGCAGGTGCACGACGCCAATATCGTGGCAACCATGCTGGCGCACGGCGAGCGGCGACTTCTGACCTTCAACGGCGGCGATTTCCGACGGTACGGAGAGCGTATCGACCTGATCGGCGAGGAGGAGGCGTCATGAGGCAGCCGCCTCAGCCCTCGACCACCATCCCGCCGGCCACCGCGACCGGGACCGGGCGCAGAGCGCTGCCGAGACACGGGCCGGCGAGGCATTCCCCGTCCTCGATGCGGAATTGCGCGCCGTGGGTGGAGCACTGGATGACCGACTTGTCGACGCTCAGGAACACGTCCGGGCGCCAG
>JAJEHI010000100.1 GCA_022823775.1 Defluviicoccus sp.
CCCTACTTCTTCTCGATCCCCCGCAGCGCTTCCTTGCCCCAGACCTCGCGGAGGCGGTTGTCGCGGCCGCAGCCGAATCGGTAGAAGCGATAGCGCAGCGGATCCTTCATGTAATAGCCTTGGTGGTAATCCTCCGCCGGGTAGAAGGCCTTGGCCGTCAGGATCGGGGTGACGATCGAGCCCTTGAGTTCGCCCGATTCGCCGACCGCCTTCTTGGACGCGACGGCCGCCTGCTTCTGCTCCGGCGAGTGGGCGAACACCGCGGTGCGGTAACTCTCGCCCCGATCGCAGAACTGCCCGCCGGCGTCGGTCGGATCGACGCTGTGCCAAAAGACGTCGAGCAGCTTTTCGTACGACACCTTCGCCGGGTCGTAGGTGATGCGAACCGCCTCGTAATGCCCGGTGCCGCCCGCGGTCACGTCATCGTAGGTCGGGTTTTCCAGCGTGCCGCCGGTATAGCCGGAAACGGTCTCCAGCACGCCCGGCACCTTGTCGAAGTCGGACTCGACGCACCAGAAGCAGCCGCCCGCGAAAGTCGCGACAGCCGTGGCGGCCGACGCCGCGTTTCCGGCGCCGATCAGCAGCGAAGCCGAGAGCAGCGCGCCCGCCGCGCCGTTGGCGATTCGTGAGAGCCGCATCCTGTCGTCCTCCGTGGATCGCGTTCGTCGTCCCGGTCCAGATGGGCGCGGGGAAAGGAACTTGCAACCCCCGTCCTTGCCCGCGCACGGGGATTTGAAGACCATCGCGGGCTCGGAGCAAGCGTTTTGGAGAGAGGGCGGCGATGGGCGAATTCGCGATCGGGCAGCCGGTGTCCCGGCTGGAGGACCCGCGGCTGCTCAAGGGTCTCGGCCGCTATATCGACGATCTCAACCTGCCCGGCCAGGCCTACGCGTTCATTCTGCGCTCGCCCTACGCGCACGCCCGCATCCGTTCCATCGAAACGGGCGCGGCGGCGGCGATGCCGGGCGTGCTCGGCGTTCTCACCGGGGCCGATTGCGAGGCCGACGGGCTCGGCCATCTGCCCTGCGACCAGAAGCGGTTCCGCCGCGACGGAAGCGATATGTACCGCCCGCCGCGCCCGATCCTGGTGCGCGACCGGGTCCGCGTCGTCGGCGACTACGTGGCGATGGTGGTGGCCGGGACCGCCGCGCTCGCGCGCGACGCCGCGGAGCGGATCGCGGTCGATTACGAGCCGTTGCCCGCGGTGGTTTCTCCGGCGGACGCGGCGGCGGAGGAGGCGCCGCGGCTGTGGGACGACTGCCCCGGCAACGAGTGCTTCTTCCACGAGGACGGCGACGCGGCGGCGGTCGAGGCCGCGTTCGATGCCGCCCGTCTCGTCGTCGAGCGGCGCTTCACGATCAGCCGCGTGACCGCCGCGCCGATCGGGCCGCGCGGCTGCATCGGCGATTACGACCCCTCGCTGGAGCGCTACACGCTGCGCACCGGGGTGCAGCAGGCGCACATGCTCCGGATGCATATCGCGCGGACCGTGTTCGGAATCCCGGAAACCCGCGTCCGCGTCATCGCTCCCGATATCGGCGGCAGCTTCGGGCTCTACAGCAATGTCTATCCGGAGAACGCGCTGGTTCTCTGGGCCGCGCGGCGTTTCGGGCGGCCGGTCAAATGGACCGCCGACCGGAGCGAGTGCATGCTGAGCGACGATTCGGCGCGCGATTGCGTGTCCGACGCCGCGCTCGCGCTCGACGGCGAGGGGCGGTTTCTCGCGCTGCGCTGCCGGACGTTCGCCAATCTCGGCGCCTATCTCTCGCTGCGCGGGCCGCTGCCGCCGGTGGTCAATCTCGGCACGCTCGCCGGCACCTACACCACGCCGGCGATCCACGTCCGGGTCTCCGGCATGTTCACCAACACGTTCTGCACCTCGCCCTATCGCGGCGCCGGGCGGCCGGAGGCTTCCACGGTGCTGGAGCAGCTCATCGACGAGGCCGCGCGCCGTCTGCGCCTGGACCCGGCGGAAATCAGGCGCCGCAACACGATCCCGTCCGACGCCATGCCGTATCGGACGGCGCTCACCTTCACCTACGACAGCGGCGATTTCGAAAGGAATCTCGACGACGCCCTCGCGCTGGCTGGCTACGACGGTTTCGAGGCGCGGCGGGCGGAAGCCGCGGAGCGGGGGAGGTTGCGCGGGATCGGCATCTCCAACACCGTCCACCGCGCCTCCGGGCTGGAGCTCGAGGCGGCCCAGATCCGCTTCGACGCCACCGGCACCGCGACCCTGATGGTGGGTTCGGTCCATCACGGCCAGGGCCACGCGACCACGTTTACCCAGATCGCCTGCGACCGGCTCGGGCTCGATCCGGACTCCGTGCGGTACGTTTCCGGCGACACCGACATCGTGACCTTCGGACGCGGCTCCTTCGCCTCGCGCTCCGCCGCGCTCGCCGGTTCGGCGGTGGCGCTCGCGGCCGACAAGATCGTGGAGAAGGGCAGGACTATCGCCGCCGCCCTGCTGGAGGCGGCCGACGAGGACGTGGAATTCGCGGAAGGAAGGTTCACGGTCAGCGGCACCGACCGCTCGGTCGAAATCGCCGACGTCGCCCGCGCGGCCTATGCGCCGCACGACCTGCCCCTCGACATCGAGCCGGGGCTCGACGAGATCGCGATGTTCCGTCCCGGTGCGCTCACCTTCCCCAACGGCTGCCATATCGCGGAGATCGAGATCGATCCGGAAACCGGGTTCGTCGAGATCCTGCGCTACGCCGTGGTCGACGATTTCGGGACGATCCTCAACCCGCTGCTGCTCGAAGGGCAGATCCATGGCGGCCTCGCCCAGGGGATCGGCCAGGCGCTGATGGAGGACGTGGCGTTCGATCCCGCGACCGGCCAGCTCCTCGCGGGGTCGTTCATGGATTACTGCATGCCGCGCGCCGACGACCTGCCGTCATACGTCGCGGCGTTCAACGAAGTGCCGACCGGCGTCAACCCGGTCGGGGTCAAGGGCGCCGGAGAGGCGGGCGCGGTGGGCGCGCTGCCCGCCATGATGAACGCCGTGGTCGACGCGCTGGCGCCGCTCGGCGTCGAGCATGTCCGGATGCCCGCGACGCCGGAGCGGATATGGCGGGCGATCCGGGAAGCGGGGGCATAGGACCCCTCGCATCGGCATGTTCCGACGCCAACGCAATTCGGCTAATATGCGTCAAGGCGGGCGGCCGGTAGCGCCGCGCGGAGAGGAGGAATGAATGCCCAAGGTGCTGACCGAAGAGCAGGTCGAGTTCTTCGAGCGTGAGGGATATCTGTTCCCGATCGATGGAATCGACAAGGAAAAGTGCGACGAACTTCTCGGTGCGATGAACAAGTTCGAAGAGGACCAGGGGATCAACCCGGGCGTCTTCAAGCTGAAGGGCCACCTCTGCCTGCCCGAGACCTGGGACCTGATCCGCGAGCCGCGCATCCTCGACGCGGCCGAGGACATCATCGGACCCAACATTCTCGCCTTCGGCTCGCGCTTCTGGGTCAAGCCGGCGGGCGACGGATCGTTCGTCTCCTGGCACCAGGATTCGGCCTATTTCGGCTGCGACCCGCACGACATGGTGACCTGCTGGCTGGCACTCACCCCGGCCAACAAGGAGAACGGCTGCCTGCGGGCGATGCCGCGCTCCCACGAGGTCGGCTACCAGCACAAGGAGAGCCACGAGAACGCCCCCGGCGAGGCGCCGGGCGAGAAGAAGAACATGCTGGGCCGCGGCCAGACCATCCAGGGGCTCGACGAATCGAAGGCGGTCTTCATGGAGCTGGAGCAGGGCCAGTTCTCGATGCACAAGGAGCGTACCGCGCACGCCTCCTACCCCAACAATACGACCGAGACCCGGGTCGGCTATTCGTTCTTCCTGATCCCGCCGCACGTCAAGTCGACGCTTGAGCGGCGGCCGGCGACGCTGGTCCGCGGGGTCGACGAGTACAACCACTGGGATACCGACCCGGTGCCGACCGAGGACCGCCTGCCCGACCTGATCAAGATGATGCTGGCGCACAACGCGCAATACACCGACCCGCAGTTCAGGCAGCGGGCCTGACCGGAGCGGCCGGCGAGAGGGGACTTGGGCAAGAGCGAATATCTGCTGATCGGCGGGCTGCTCTTTCTCGGCGCGGCGTCGCTGCCGCTGGTCAAGGACGTCTATCTCGTCCAGGACATCGTGCTCGCCATCTGCAGCGGACTCGGATTCCAGTAGGCCGGTCCGCCCCGCTTTTCAGCGCCCTTCCCGCCGCCAGGCGAGCATCAGCGCGCCGACGCCGAGCAACAGCAGCACAAGCGGCGGCAGCACCGGTAATTCCGCGATGCTGGTCACCCGGTAGTCGCGGTTCGCCACCAGCCCCATCCAGCCCGGCCCCGAGGCGAGGCGATCCGGCCGCACCCGCCGGAACGAGGGCAGGCCGTCCGACAGCCATTCGATCCCGCCGCCGGTCCGCGCGACGACTTCCGAGAGCTTGTCGGCGGTGGTGCGCATGTCGGCGAACTCCACCGGGTTCAGGCTCCTGACCGCCGTCAACGCCGTCCGCTCGCCGTCGCTCACGCGGTAGAGGCCCGCTTCCTCCGGAACCACCGTGGCCCGCGCCCGGCCGCCGCCCTCTTCCTTGAGCGGGACCGAGACCGTCTTGCCGGACGGCGCCGTGACCTCGACCTCCGGATGGCGGCGTTCGAGGCTGCGCCGCACGATCGTGAGGCCGCGCCCGTCGGCCGCGACGCGCAGATCGTTTTCCTCCAGATCCGGCTCCTTCATCAGCCAGTGCGAGAGCCTGCGCAGGATTTCCGAATGGGGGCCGCCGGTCTCGAACCCCCGCGCCCACAGCCATATATGGTCGCTCAGGAACTGCGCGACGCGCCCTTCGCCGACCCGGTCGACGATGAGAAGCGGCCTCTCGTCCGCGCCGTGCATCAGGACGGTCCCGCGGGGCGCGCCGACTTCGATATGGCGGAACCAGCGGCCCCAGCGGGATCTCCCGCCGGCCTCGCCGAACAGATCCGCGGTCACCGGATGGCGCCCGCCGATATCGGTGACGACGGGCTTGAATCCGCGTTCCACGACCTGGCCGGTCGGCGCGCCGGGAAGAATCTCTCCGAGCGGCGTCTGATAGAGGCTCAGCGCGGACGCGAAGCCCGGTCCCGCCACTTCCAGCACCGCGCCGCCCTTCTCCACGAAGCGCGCGATATTGTCGAGGTAGATCGCCGGCAACACGCCGCGGCGGCGATAGCGGTCGAAGATAATCAGGTCGAAATCCTCGAGCTTGACCTCGAACAGTTCGCGGATCGGGAAGGCGATCAGCGACAGCTCGCGGACCGGCGTCGCGTCCAGCTTCTCCGGCGGCCGCAGGATGGTGAAGTGCACGAGGTCGACCGACGGGTCGGCCTTGAGGAAGTTGCGCCAGACCCGTCCTCCCGGATGCGGTTCGCCCGAGACCAGCAGGACGCGGAGCCGTTCGCGCACGCCGGAAATCTCGACCACGTTCCGATTGTTGACTGTCGTCAGCTCGCCCGGCCTGCCCTCGACCTCCAGCTCGAAGATGTTGAACCCGGCGTGTTCGATCTCGACCTCGATCTTCTGCGCGGTGCCCACCGTCACGTCGAGCCGGCGGACCTGCTTGCCGTCGCGGGCTATGGAAAGCCGGGCCCGGCCCCCGGCAGCGGCAGCGTCCTCGATCCGGATCTCGATCTGAGCCTTGGTGCCGACCAGCCCGAAGCTCGGCGCCTTGTCGACGAAGAGAATCCGGTCGTGTTCGCCGCGCTGGCCGTTGAGGAGCACGTGCAGCGGACCCGCGAACGGTAGCGCCGCGTCCGCCGGCGGTATGTCGTGAACCTGGCCGTCGGTGATCAGGACGGTGCCCGCGATGCGCCGGCGCGACGTGCTGGACAGGCTGCGGCCGAGCGCCTCGAACAATCGGGTTCCTTCGCGGCTTCCGGCGATCCCGCTCTTGTCCGCGGCCGAGCGAACGATCCTGACATCCAGATTATCGAATTTGGAAAGGCTGTTACGTACCCGATCCAGTATGTCTTCCGAACTCGCGCGGCGTTCTTCGATCCGCTGGCTTTCCGATTCGTCCACGACGACCGTCACCAGGTCGGGGATGGGCTCGCGTTCTTCGTCGACCAGGGACGGGTTGGCCAGGGCGAGCCAGAGCGCGGCGAGGGCGAGGGCCCGCCAACCGAGGCCGCGCGCGCGTACCGCCGCGCCCGCCGCGAGCACCGCGAGCCCCAGCGCGCCGACCGCGGCGAGCACGATCCAGCCGAACATCGGGGCGAATGCGACGGACGTCATTGGCCCAGCCGTTCGATGATGGCCGGTACGTGGACCTGGTCCGTCTTGTAATTGCCGGTCAGGGCGTACATCACCCAGTTGACGCCGAACCGGTAGGCCATCTCCCGCTGGAGCTCGCCTTGGGGTACGGCCGGGAACATCGCGGCGCCGAACCGGTCCACCGCCCACGCGCCGGCCCAGTCGTTGGAGCCGATGATCACCGAGGAGACCCCGTCATTGTGCCGGCCGCCGCGCCGTTCGACCCAGACACGGCCGCCGGACCAGCGGCCGGGGAAGTCGCTCATCAGGTAGAACGCTTTGGTGAGTACGTGGTCGCGCGGCACCGGGATCAGGGCGGAGATATCGAGACCGCGCAGCAGAAGGCGCAGGTGCCGGCCGGCGGGTCCTTCGCCGCCCAGCGTTCCGACGGTGAAATCGCCGCGCTCGCGGGTGTCGAACAGGATCGTTCCGCCGCTTCTCATGTATCGGTTGAGCTTTTCCTGCGCCCGGTCGGACGGCGGGACCTGCTGGATCGAGACCGCCCAGTAGAGCAGGGGGAAGAAGGCGAGCTCGTCGCGCTCGATGTCGACTCCGAGCGGCTCAGCCGGCTCGACGGAGGTACGCTGGCGGAGCACCCGGCTGAGACCGGCGAGGCCCGCGCGGGAGACCCGGTCGGCGGAGCTGTCTCCGGTGATCACGTAGGCGAGGCTGGTCTCGAGCGTGGCGCGCAGCGCGCGCGCGTCGATTCCCGTTCGTATCCCGGTTCCCGTCGTCTGGGCGTCCGCCGGGCCGCCCATCGCGAGGACGGCGAGCGCCAGGGCCGAAACCGTCCCGACCGCCGCCTTCGCCGGGCGCAGCCGCAACAGCCCGCGCATGACGAGGCCGATCGCGGTGTCCGCGATCGCGAGGAGCAGCGCCGCGAGCAGCAGCCACGGCGCGAGGGACAGCGCGGTTTCGCTTTTCTTGAAGCCGATCCGGCCGACACCCTCGGGCAACGGGCCGAGCGCCTCCAGCGTCTTGACACCGTCCGACAGGTTGAGCGCCCGCCGCGCGGTGTCGCTGCCGTAATAGCCCGGCGGCGAGGCCGGACCCGGCGCGGGTCCCACCGCCGCCCGCGGCGAGATGGCGCCGGCCGAAGGCGGGGGATCGCCCAGGACGCCGTACCCGTTCAACGACTGGAGAGGCGGCAGGGTCGCCTTGGAGTCTTCCTCGATGACGCCCTGCGACAGGTCGACGATGCGCCGCAGCAGGTCCACGAACAGACCCGAAATCGGCAGGTTCGACCACTCCGTGTTGGCGGTTACGTGGACCAGGACCAGCCAGCCGAGACCGTTCCGTTGGGCGGTGATCAGGGGGGTTCCGTCGCTGAGGCGCGCCCAGGTCTTCTCGTTCAGTTCCAGGGATGGCTCGGCAAGCACCTGGCGCCGGACCCTGACGTCGCGCGGAACCGCGAGGCCGAAGAACGGGCTCGCCTCCTCGAACGGGGCGAGCCGCGCGGGCGCGGTCCACGACAGCGCGCCGCCGAGGACGCGCCCGCCGCTGCGCAGCTCGACGGGCAGCAGCGTATCGGCGTTGCGCGCGAGTTTCGGGCCGGAAAAGCGAACGACCACGCCGCCGCGCTCGATCCAGCGCGCGAGTCCGTCGGTTTGCTCGCCGCTGAGCTTGCCGATATCGGCGAGCACGATGACGGCATGTGGCTTCGTCACCAGCTCGGCGACCGAGCCCCGGGTCACTTCGCTGAACGGCTGCAACGCGCGCTGAAGATAGTAGAGCGCGCTCAACAGCGGTTGGTCGGTGTCCACCGTGCCGCCGGATACCAGGCCGACCGGGCGCCGCCGCCAGCGCTCGTCCAGCAGAAAGGCGCCCGCCGCGGTGTTCTCATCCTCGATCTCCAGCCGGGCGATGGCGTTTCTGAGCCTGGGCGGCAAGGCGAACCGGACCGCGCTCTGCCGGTTGCCCGGCTCGAACGAGACTCTCTGCCGCGCCAGCACCCGGCCGTCCTCGGCGACCGCGCGAACCCAGCGCGCGGCGCGCGCGCGGTCGTCGGCGCGTTCCACCGCCGCCTCGATCCCGTCGGGATCGCTTCCCGACACCTTGAGGAGAAGCGCGGTCGCGGACGGATCCGAGGCGACCACGTCGAGGCTACCGAAGCGCTGCATGCGTCGCGCGAGTTCCTGGGTTTGCGGAGTCTCGATCCCGTCGCTCAGCCACACCGTGTGCGCCGAGCCGTCGAGGGAGAGCGATTCGGCGGCGGCGAGCGCGGCGCCGTGATCGGCGGGCCAGGGCAGGGGTTCGGCCGCCCGCAGGATCTCGCGCGCCTCGTCCGCCCGCAACGGATCGGAAAAGGCGACCGGGCCGCCCGCCGTCCCGCGCGCCGTGGTCAGGAGTCGCACCGGGCGGTTCTCGCTCTCCGCGCGGTCCAGCCACTCGTTCCACGCGGCCACGCGATCCTGCCAGTTGCGCGCCGATGCCCATCCGTTGTCCACGATCAGGATCAGCGGACCGGTGCCCCGCAACCCTTCGTTCGGGTTGATGACCGGGCCGGACACGGCGAGCACGATGAGCGCCGCGATGAGGCTGCGCAGCACGATCAGCCAGAGCGGCGTGCGGGCCGGCGATTCCTCCGGCGAGCGCAGGCCGAGAACGAACCGGATCGGCGGGAACGCCACCAGCCTCGGCGCCGGGGGAGTGACGCGAAGCAGCCACCAGATCAGCGGCAGGACGAGCCCGGCGAGCAGAAACCAGGGGGCGGCGAAGCCGAGCGCGCCGAGGCCGAACACCGCGTCACGCCTCGGGCGGCGCGAGCGCCGCGTGGAGCGCGAGCAGCGCCGTTTGCGGCGGTTGCTCCGTCACGTGCGCGGCGCATGTCCATCCGACCGAACGCGCGAGCGCGCCGAGACCGTCCCGATGGCGCCGCATAGCGGCGGCGTAGTCTTCGCGGATGCCGCCGACGCGCCCGATCACGATGGCGCCTTCGTTCTCGAGTCCTTCGAAGCGCACGCGCCCGTCGAAGGGCAGCGACAGCTCGGCCGGATCGATCACCTGAAGGAGATGGCCTTCTACCCCCATCGCCGCGAACTCGCGCACCCGTTCCTCGATCTCGTCGAGCGGGGACAGCATGTCGCCGACGATCGCCAGCCGGGCGTGGCGGGGCAGCGGTTCGACGGGCGGCAGGCTGCGATCTTCTTCCAACGCGCGCACCAGGTGTCCGGTGAAGCGCTCGAGGGCGCCCCGCCCATTGTCGGGTGCGAACCCGGATCCCAGCAAGGAAATTTGCTCTCCGCCGCGGACCAGCAAAATGGCCAGCGCCAGCGCGAGGACGGCGGCGCGGTGGCGCTTGTCCGGCCATTGGGGATCCGACCGGAAGCGCATCGACGGAGAACCGTCGCACCAGATCCAGACGCTCTGGGCCGCTTCCCACTCGGTCTCGCGGACATAGGCGAAGCGCGACTTCGCTGTCTGGCGCCAGTCGATCGCTTGCGCGCTGTCGCCCGGCTGGTACTGGCGGAACTGCCAGAACGTGTCGCCCCGGCCGACCCGGCGGCGACCGTGGATTCCCGCGATGACCGAGGATGCGATCCGGTCCGCCTCGACCATGAGGTCGGGAATCCGCTCGGCCGCCTCCTCGGCGCTCCGCCGGAGCGCCGGCACGGCGCGGTTCGAGGATGCGCCGATTCGGTCTAGCCGAGGGGTGCGCACAGTCTTCCGATGACGTCGTCTACCGTGATTCCGTCGGCGCGCGCGGCGAAGGTAACCGCCATGCGGTGGCGCAGGACCGGGCCGGCCAGCGCCAGCACGTCGTCGAGGGACGGCGCGAGCCGGCCGTCCAGCAACGCGCGGGCGCGGCTCGCCAGCATCAGCGCCTGGCTCGCGCGCGGTCCGGGTCCCCAGGCGACCTGGTCCGGCAGCTCGGGCAGATCCGACGTGTCGGGCCGGCCGCGCCGGACGAGGTCGAGTATCCCCTCCACCACCGATTCGCCCACCGGAATCGCGCGGACGAGCTGCTGGGCGGCTCGAAGCTCGTCGCCGGTCATCACCTGCTCGGCCGGTGGCTGCGCGGCGCCGGTGGTGGCCACGAGCATCTGGCGTTCCGCGCCCAGTTCCGGATAGTCGATATCGATCTGCAGCAGGAAACGGTCGAGCTGCGCCTCCGGCAGGGGGTAGGTGCCCTCCTGCTCGAGCGGGTTCTGCGTCGCCAGAACGTGGAACGGCAGCGGCAGCGGGTGATAGCGCCCGGCGACGGAGACACGCTGCTCCTGCATCGCCTGGAGCAGCGCCGACTGGGTCCTCGGGCTCGCCCGGTTTATTTCGTCCGCCATCAGAAGCTGGGCGAAGACGGGACCCTGGATGAAGCGGAACCCGCGGCGCCCCGATTCGCTCTCCTCCATGACTTCCGAGCCCAGAATGTCCGCCGGCATGAGGTCGGGCGTGAACTGGACCCGCTTGTCGTCGAGCCCCAGCACCGTGCCGAGCGTTTCGACGAGCCGGGTCTTGCCAAGCCCCGGAAATCCGATCAGCAGGGCGTGACCGCCCGCGAGAAGGGTGATAAGGGTTTGCTCGACGACCTGTTCCTGGCCGAAGATCACGCGGCCGATCCGGTCGCGGACCATCGCCATGCGGTGGCCGAGCGCCTCGATTTCGGTCGCCCTGGGCGGCGCGTCGATGGGGGTCGGTCGGTCGATTGGCATATCCGGCACGGGCACCTCACGAGGGGGCAGACGCAAACGATGTCCGAGTCCGATCTTCGCCGACTGTCGCAAGCGTTGCGGCCGCGACCGGCGCCAGGTGCCGGCACCGCCGCCGCCCAGCAATTCTGCGGCGATATCGACATGCGGATCGCGCGCGACGGGACGTGGTTCTATCACGGCTCGCCGATAGGCCGCAAACCTCTGGTCAAGCTGTTCGCGAGCGTACTTCGCCGCGACCCCGCCGGGGACTACTGGCTCGAGACGCCGTTCGAGAAGTGCCGGATTTCGGTCGAGGACGCCCCGTTCACCGCGGTCGAGATGTTCGTCGAGGGAGAGGGGGACGGAAGGACGATCCGCTTCCGCACCAATATCGACGACATGGTCGGCGTGGACGGGGATCATCCCATACGGGTCGACACCGACCGCGAGAGCGGCGAGCCGGCGCCCTATGTGCGGGTGCGCGACGGGCTCGACGCGCTGATCGTGCGCTCCGTGTTCTACGATCTCGTCGAGCTCGGCGAGGAGGTCGGCGGCCCCGACGGCGCGACGATCGTGGTCAGGAGCGGCGGCGCCTCCTTCCCTCTCGGCCCGGCCGGGGAAGGGTGACGGGTCCGCCGTGACCGGATCCCGCCTGGAATACATCCGGGCCGTGTTCAACGGTCCGGGCATCCCGGTCGACGCACCGGACGACGGGCCGGAGCGGCTTGGCGAGGACGGCCCGTTCAACGGCGCGGAAGCGCTGACGCCTGCCGCGGTGCTGGTGCCGATCGTCGACCGGGGAGACCGGCCTACGGTCCTGTTTACCCGCCGCACGGACCATCTCACGTCGCATTCGGGCCAGATTTCCTTTCCCGGCGGCCGCGTCGAGGAGCGGGACCCGACGCCCGAAGCGACCGCGCTCCGCGAAACCCGCGAGGAGATCGGCCTTTCCGAAACGGATGTCGAGCTGCTCGGGCGCCTCGGCGTTCGCGAGACCGGCACCGGCTACCGCGTGGTTCCGGTTGTCGGCATGCTGGCCCCGCCGCTCTCCCTGGTTCCCGACGAGAACGAGGTGGCCGAGATCTTCGAGGTGCCGCTCGACTTCCTGATCGATCCCGCGAACCGCCGCTTCGAGACACGCGTGCGCGGCAATGTCGAACGCCAGTTCTACGCGATCCCCTACGAGGGCTACTTTATCTGGGGGCTGACCGCGCGCATTCTGGTCAATCTCGGGGACGTTCTGGCGAAACGATGACGCGCATCCTCATCACATACGTGCTGCCCTTGGTGCTGCCGGCGCTGGTCTGGTACCTGTGGCACCGGTTCCGGCCGCAGCGCCCCGGCGAGCCGGAAACCAGGAAGGGCTGGGCCGCCGCGCCGTGGCCGCAATTGAGCGTCGCCGGGCTGATCCTGCTGGCGCTGACGCTGGGCTCGATCGCGCTGCTGATCGGCGGCGAGCCGGGCGAGGTCTACCAGCCCGCCCGGGTGATCGACGGCGAGGTCGTGCCCGGGCGCCACGCGGGGCCGTCGGACGGCAACTGATCGGCGGGTTCGTTGGAACCGGCGGGACGCATCGAACCCCAGCCCTGGATGACCGCGGAGGCCGCGCGGATCCTGCTCTCGCGCCTCGCCGCGGAGGGCGACAGGGCCCGCTTCGTCGGCGGCTGCGTGCGCGACACCCTGGCGGAACGCGAGGTCGGCGACATCGACGTGGCGACCGAGGCGCCGCCCGACCGGGTCATGGCGTTGCTCGACGGGCGCGGGATCAGGGTCGTTCCCACCGGCCTCGCCCACGGTACGGTGACCGCGCTGGTCGACGGCGCGGTGTACGAGATCACCACGCTGCGCCGCGACGTCGAGACCGACGGGCGCCGCGCCACGGTCGCGTTCACCGACGACTGGCTGGGCGACGCCGCGCGGCGCGACTTCACCATCAACGCGCTTTACCTGGACGCGGACGGCACGCTCTACGACCCGACGGGCGGGCTCGACGATCTCCGGGCCGGCCGCGTGCGCTTCGTCGGCGCGCCGCCCGAACGGCTGGAAGAGGATGTGCTGCGGCTGCTTCGCTTCTTCCGCTTCCACGCCGGGTACGGGACGGGCGCGCCCGACGCGGCGGCCATGGCGGCCTGCCGCGCGTTCGCGCCGCGCCTCTCCGGACTTTCCGGCGAAAGGGTATGGTCCGAGCTCCGGCGGACCCTGTCCGCCCCCGACCCGGGCAAGGCGCTTCGTCCGATGGAGGAAACCGGTTCCCTCCGCCTTGCCGTCCCCGGGGCGGAAGCGCTGGACCGGCTCGACCGGGCCGTGCGCATCGAAGCCGAGCTCGGCCTCGACCCCTCGGCGATCCGCCGCCTCGCCGCCGTTCTGGTGCCGGAGGCGAGCGATATCGACGGTCTCGTCCGCAGGCTCCGCCTGTCGCGCGCCGAATCGGCGCGGCTGGAGAAGGCCGTCCGGGCCTCCGTCGACCTCATCGCCTCGCCCGATCCGTCCTCGATCGGCGAGAGGCTCTACCGCTGGGGCGAAACGGCGTTCGGAGACGCGCTCGCCGTCGCCTGGGCCGACCGCCGTTCTATGGGCGGAGACGAGGCCGCTTTCCAGAGTTACGCGGATGCGCTGGCGGCGTGGTCCCGCCCCGTCTTTCCCCTGAGCGGCAGGGACGCCGTCGCTCTCGGGGCGGAGCCGGGACCGGCGATCGGCCGGGCGCTCGAAGAGGTGGAAGCGTGGTGGATCGGCGCGGGATTCGAGCCCGGACGCGACGGCTGCCTCGCCCGGCTCGCCGCCGCGCTGGAACGAACGGCGAAGCCATGATGTCCCGGGGAACCTGATCCATGCAGACCGCGTTCGATCTCGTCTGGCTGTCGGCGGAGCGCACCCCCGACCACCCGGCCCTCGTCGACGACGCGTCGGCGCGGTCGTTGACCTACCGCGCGCTCATCGACGAGATAGAGACGGTCGCCGCCGGGCTCGCCGAGCGCGGGATCGGTCCGCTGAGCCGGGTGGCGACGGCACTGCCCGGCAGCTTCGATCATTGCATCGTCCTGCTTGCCCTGCAGCGGCTGGCCGCCGTTCCGATGCTCCTCAACAACCGCCTCAAGCCGGAAGAGATTGCCGCCCTGCTCGCCGATGGCGATGCCGGGGCGGCCGCGATCGGCCCGGACGAGGCGCTGGCCGGGGCCGTGCGCGACAGCCTGCCCGCGGGCGCGCCGATCCTCGTGGCGGGGGGCGGGGCCGGGGAGGCGGAGGACTACGCGGCGTGCCGGGCCGATCCGTCGCGCCTCGATCCGCCGCCGCGCCCCGGGAGGGAGGATCCCGCCTTCGTCTTCTACACCTCCGGCACGACGGGCCTCCCGAAGGGGGTGGTGCTGGCCCACCGGACGACCGAGCACCGGATCGTCTGGCTCTCGACCCAGGGCGGTCTGAGGCACGGAAACCATAACCGGACGCTCGGGTTCATGCCGCTCAGCCATGCCATCGGCTTCTACGGCGTTTTCCTCGTGACGCTTGCCTTCGGCGGGACCTACTACGTCATGTCGCGCTTCGATCCGGCGGCGGCGGTGGAGACGATCGACCGGCACGCGATCACCTACACGTTCGCGGTGCCGACGCTTTACCACGCGATGACGCGGGCGCTCGATTACGCTCCGGAGAAGATGCGCTCGCTGGAGCTGGTGCTCTACGGCGGCGGCGCGATCGAGCCCGAACTCATCCGCCATATGGACGAGACATGGCCGGCGGCGATCCGCCACATCTACGGCACGACCGAGACGATGTGCTCGCTCTACAACCCCGATCCCGTCGGCCGCCCGGCCTCGCTGCGCCCGGGCTTCTACTCCCGCACGCGCGCGATTCGCATCGGTGGCGGGCCCGACGACGAGATCGGGCCCGGAGAGGAGGGCGAGCTCATTATCGACACGAGCGCGGATGCGACATTCTCGGGCTACCTCAACCGGCCCGACGCCACCGCCGAGAAGGTCCGGGACGGCTGGTATTTTTCCGGCGATGTCGTCGAGGTCGAGGCCGACGGGGATCTCACGCTCCGCGGGCGGGTCGACGACGTCATCCGCTCGGGCGGAGAGAACATCCACCCCGAGGAGGTCGAAGCCGTCGTCGCGGCCCATCCCGGCGTCGCCGAGTGCTGCCTGATCGCGCTGCCGGATTCCCATTGGGGCCAGGCCGCGGTCGCGTGCGTGGTCGGCGCCGGAGAAGCGCCGGCGGCCGCGGAGCTCGATGCGCATTGCCGGGCGAGCGCGCTTGCGGGCTTCAAGCGGCCCAAGGGGTATCTGTTCGTCGACGGCCTGCCGCGCAACGCCGCCAACAAGGTCCTGCGCCGCGAGCTCCGCCGGCTGGCCGAGGAAGCCGCGTCCCGCGGCACGATCGCGTTCTCCGGTTAACAATTTTCTCCGTTCCGCCTATCATTTCGGCCCTCTGAAGAAAGGGTGACGACAATGGCAGCGCCAAGGCGACCGAATCCGGACCGGGTGGTGGACGCGGCGCTGGGGCTGGCGGCGGACCGGCCGTGGCGCGAGATTTCGCTTGCCGATATCGCGGGCGAGGCGGGCATCCGGCTCGACCAGCTTCACGCCCTGTTCCGCAGCAAGGACGCCATTCTCGACGCGTTCACTGCCCGGATCGACGCCGAGGTCATCCGCGGCACCGACGAGGAAGCGGCGGCCGAACCCGTCCGCGACCGTCTGTTCGACGTTCTCGCCCGGCGGTTCGAGGCCTTGCGGCCGCACCGTACCGCGCTCGCATCCATCCTGTGCGACGCGCTTGCGGTGCCGAAATCCGGGCTCGCGGGCGGGCGGCGCCTGCTGCGCTCGATGAGCTGGTCGCTCGAGACCGCCGGCGTCAGCGGAGCCGGGCCGCTCGGCGCGATGCGGGTCCGCGGCCTCGCGGCGGTGTTCATGTCGAGCCTGCTGGTGTTCCTGCGCGACGACTCGGACGACCTCGCCCGGACCATGGCGCATCTCGACCGCAATCTCGCGCGCGCCGACCGTCTGATGGCGCGGCTCAACGCCCGGCGGGCGTGAGTTAAACCGGCACGCGCAGTCGCGCCCTCACGCCTCCCTCGGGTGCGGTCTCGATGCGGATATCGCCGCCATGGCCGCGGATCACGTCGCGGGCGATGGTGAGACCGAGCCCCGTTCCGCCGGTGCCCGGGTTGCGCGAGCCGTCGACCCTGTAGAACGGCTTGAACACGTCCTCGCGCGCGGTCTCGGGGATACCCGGCCCGTCGTCGTCGACGACGATTTCGATCGTGTCCCGTGTCCGGCGGGCGCGAACCGACACGTGCTCGGCGTGGCGGACGGCGTTTGAGATCACATTGGTCAGGCAACGGCGGAAGGCGTTCGGGCGGATCGGGATGACGAGGCCGGCCTGGGCCCGGAAATCGACGTCGACCCCGTCGCGCCGCGCGCCCGACACCACCTCGTCGAGAATCGGCGCCACGTCCGCGTCGACCACGGCCTCGGTCCCTTCTCCGGCCGCGAAGGCGAGGTACTCCTCGACCAGGGACTCCATCTCGCCCACGTCCGATTTGAGGTCGGCGATCTTGCCCTCCTCGCCGAGCAGCGCGAGCTGCAGCTTCAGCCGGGTCAGCGGCGTCCGCAGGTCGTGCGACACGCCGGCCAGCATCTCGGTCCGCTGGCCGATCATGCGCCGGATCCGCGCGCGCATCAGGTTGAACGCCGTGGTCAGCGTGCGGATTTCCGCCGCGCCGGACGGGTTGAGGTCCGGCGGGTCGCGCCCCTTGCCGAAATCGTCGACCGCCGCGGCGAGCCGCCTGATCGGCCTCACCTGGTTCCGCATGAAGATGACGGCGATGCCGATCATCGCGAGCGACGTGCCGATCAGCCAGGCAAGGAAGAGATAGGTGGTTTCGTTGAACAGCCGCCGCTTCTTGACGTACACGTCGAGGAGCCCGTCGGTGAGCTGCACCTTGATCCGGATCCAGTCTCCGTAACCCTCGGTCTCCATGTGAAAGGGCCGGCCCAGCTGGCTGCTGAGCACCCGGGAAAGTCGGCGGTCGAGAATGCCGCCGCCGATCCTGGGCGCCTGCGGCGGCAGGGTCGCGCCGGCGGCGAAGCTCGACCGCAACCCCGCGGTCTCAGAGACCCGGAGCACGGCATCGCGGTTCTCACGGCCCGGAAACGCTTCCATCCCGTCGATCACCATCGCGATGTCCCCCGCGACGGTGGAGACGAGGCGCTTGGTGACGATGTCCCAGTGCCGGTCGTAGAACGCCCAGGTCGCCACCACCTGCACCACGATCATCGGCGTCACCAGGATCGTCACCGACCGTCCGATCAGCGTTCTGGGCGCGAGGCGCTTGAGCAGGGCGAACATGGATGTCAATCGGGCTGCAGGACGTAGCCCTCGCCCCGGACCGTCTGGAGGTAGCGCGGGAACCGCGGGTCGGGTTCGATCTTGCGGCGGAGACGCGTGACCTGGACGTCGACGGTGCGCGCGGTCCCTTCGATCCGGCTCTCGGCGGCCAGGGCGTCGCGCGAGAGCGTTACGCCGGGCCGGCGGGCGAACGCCCGAAGCAGCCTGCGCTCCGCCGGCGTCAGGTGGACGGCGAGTTCGTTCCGGGTGAGTTCGGTGCGTTCGATGTCGAAGAGATGTTCGCCGAACCGCAGCACCGGGGCCGACGCCGTGCGCGGCGCGCGCCGCAGCAGGTTGGCAATCCGCAGCACCAGCTCGCGCGGCTCGAACGGTTTGGCGAGGTAGTCGTCGGCGCCCCGCTCGAGCCCGTCGATCCGGTCCTCCGGCTCGTTGCGCGCGGTCAGCAGCAGGATCGGCGTTTCGGACACCTGCTTGAGCGACGCGGTGAGCGCCAGCCCGTCTTCGCCCGGCATCATCACGTCGAGAACGATGAGGTCGAACGCCATGCTGCGGAGCCTGGCGCGCGCTTCCGCCGCATCGCCCGCCGCGGTCACGCGGTAACCGTTGCCGCTGAGATACTGTCTGAGGAGGTCGCGCAACCTGTCGTCGTCGTCGACGACGAGGATATGCGGGGCGTGGTCGTTCATCGCGTTCCCCCGCCGGGAGCGGGCATTCGGTTCAGGGCCCGAGCGCCGCGACCTCGGCCGCCATGCCGTCGAACAGGCCGAGCATGCGTTCCCGCCATTCGTGGACCGGATCGTCGGGCTCGACGATCCGGTATGGGCTGACGATGCGAATCCACTGGCATGTGCCCATCAGGATGTAGTCGGCGTATCCCGGCTCGTCCCCCGAGATATATGGCTGGTCCGCGAGCACGGCACGGACCGGGTCGAGGGCCGCCCGCGCCTCCGGCAGGCGCTCGTCGCGCGCCGCGTGCAGCGCATCGAGCGTCGTCCCGAACCGCTTTTCGCGGCTCTCCAGGAAATATTCGCGGTCGCGCTCGTCGATATTGTCGTAGACGTCCCTGACCACCAGCAGAATGAAGCGGGGGTTCACCTGGAGGTCGGACCAGGTATTGACGAACCGCGCCATCGCGCGCTCCCGGGCGCTCGCGAACAGTGGCGGCAGATCGGGATAGGCCTCGTCGAGATAGCAGGCGATCGACCACGAATCGGCGACCGTCCGGTCCCCGTCGCAGATCACCGGAACGCGTTCCTGGCCGCTGAAGGCGATCGCCTGCTTGTCGGCGAAGCGGACGGGGACGGTATCGAAATCGAGCCCCTTGTGGGCGAGCGCGAACCGCGTGCGCCAACAATACGGGCTGAACCGCAAATCGTCCCTGCCGACGAGTTCATAAAGCGTGATCGCCATGAAAATCCTTCCACTAACGGCGTGAGGGCGAGGCTACCATGCCATAACCGGGTGCGATGGCAAGTGTCCGGTTCGTCATTTCGACCGTAGCGCCGCAGGCGCGGAGCGGAGAAATCTTTCAGCCTCCAAATTGGACTTCCTGCGTGACAGATATCTCCGCTCCGCCGAGCTCCGCACGGCTCCGGTGGATATGACGGAGAGCGGTATCGAGCACCGTCACCTTCATGCCGACCCATCCGATTGACGATCCGCCGCGCCCTTTCTAATTTCCCGTGCCGTTTCGCGCCCCGCGCGGCCCGGTCGATCGAAACGGACCGGCGCGGCCGCCGGCGCACAAGAGGATCGAGACAGACCATGACTCCGCCGGCCATGCCGCGCGTTCGGCCCGCCCGCCCGTTCTTTTCCTCCGGCCCATGCGCCAAGCGTCCCGGCTGGACCGTCGAGGCGCTCTCCGGAGCCCTGGTCGGCCGCTCGCACCGCTCGGGCGCCGGAAAGTCGCGGCTTGCCGAGGTGATCGACCGGTCGCGGCGCATTCTCGGCCTGCCGGAGGATTTCCGCCTCGGGATCGTGCCGGCCTCCGATACCGGAGCCGTCGAGATGGCGCTCTGGTCCCTTCTCGGGCCGCGCGGGGTGGACCTGCTGGAGTGGGAGAATTTCGGCGCGGGCTGGGTAACCGACGTCGTGGATCACCTCAAGATCGCCGATACGCGGGTCCTGTCGGCGGATTACGGGGAATTGCCCGACCTGTCGGCGGTCGATTTCTCCCGTGACGTGGTGTTCGCCTGGAACGGGACGACCTCGGGCGTGCGGGTTCCCGGCGGCGACTGGATCGACGCCGACCGCGGCGGACTCACGATCTGCGACGCCACCTCGGCGGTCTTCGCGATGGACATCCCCTGGGATCGACTCGATGTCGTCACCTGGTCCTGGCAGAAGGTAATGGGCGGCGAGGCGGCGCACGGCATGATCGCGCTGGGGCCGCGCGCCGTGGAACGGCTGGAGACCTGGACGCCGCCCTGGCCCCTGCCCAAGATCTTCCGGATGACGGCGCGCGGCGCGCTCATCGAGGGCATTTTCCGCGGCGAGACCGTCAACACCCCCTCGATGCTGTGCGTCGAGGACGCGCTGGACGGGCTCGAGTGGGCCGAGGAGATCGGCGGGCTCGAGGCGCTGAAGGCGAGGACCGCGGCCAACATGGCGGCGATCGAGGCCTGGGTGGCGGCGACTCCCTGGGTCGAATTCCTCGCCGCGTCGCCCGAAATCCGCTCGCCCACCTCGGTCTGCCTCGGCATCGTCGACCCGTGGTTCGAGCGTCTTCCCGACGCGGAAAAGGCCGCGGTCCCCAAGCGGATCGACGCCATGCTCGAAGCCGAGGGCGTCGCCTGCGACATAAACGGCTACCGCTCGGCGCCTCCGGGCCTCCGCATATGGGCCGGGGCGACGGTGGAGCGCGACGATCTGGAAGCGCTCTGCCAGTGGCTCGACTGGGGCTATGCCCGGGTGCGGCTGGGCGAGCCGGTGGCGGCCTGAAGAGAGATTTCCGATGAACCGCGTGCTCATCTCGGACCGGCTCAGCGAACAGGCGGTCGGCATCTTCGGCGACCGGGGCATCGAGGTCGATTTCGATCCCGGTCTCCGGCCGGAAGCGCTGATCGAGCGCATCGGCGACTATGACGGGCTCGCGGTGCGCTCGGCGACCAAGGTCACCTCCTCGGTGATCGAGGCGGGGGACCGGCTGAAGGTGATCGGCCGCGCCGGAATCGGGGTCGACAATATCGACGTGGACGCAGCCAGCGCGCGCGGCGTCGTGGTGATGAACACGCCGTTCGGCAATGCCGTGACCACCGCCGAGCACGCCATTGCGCTGATGCTTGCGCTCGCCCGCAAGATTCCCGCGGCCGACAGGGAGACCCAGGGCGGCGCCTGGAACCGGTCGAAGTTCGTCGGCACCGAACTCACCGGAAAGACGCTCGGCATCGTCGGCTGCGGCAATGTGGGTTCTTTGGTCGCCGAACGGGCGCTCGGACTGAAGATGAAGGTGCTGGTCTACGATCCCTATCTACCCGCCGAGCGCGCCGAGCGGCTGAGGATCGCCAAGGTGGAGCTCGACGAGCTCCTCGCCGGCGCCGACGTGATCAGCCTGCACACGCCGCTGACCGACCGCACCCGGGGCATCGTCGATGCGGCGGCGATCGCCAGGACCAGGCCGGGCGTGCGTTTCGTCAACTGCGCCCGCGGTGAGCTGGTGGACGCCGGCGCGCTCGCCGAGGCGCTGTCGTCCGGCCATGTCGCGGGCGTGGCGATCGACGTCTACCCGGACGAACCGCCGGGCGAATATCCGCTGTTCGGCATGGATGGGGTGATCGCGACGCCGCATCTCGGCGCGTCGACGACCGAAGCCCAGGAAAACGTTGCGATCCAGATCGCCGAGCAGATTTCCGACTTCCTGCTCGACGGCGCGGTGCTGCACGCGATCAACATGCCCTCGCTCTCGAGCGAGGAATCCGCCAGCCTCGCGCCCTTCATGGACCTCGCCCGTCAGATCGGCAGCCTCGCGGGCCAGGTCGCGGAGACCGGCTTCCGCTCCGTCGTCGTGGAATTCGAGGGCGAGGCGGCCGACCTCAACCACGGCGCCATGACCGCGGCGCTGCTCGAAGGGCTGCTTGCGCCCATCGTCGATTCGATCAACATCGTCAACGCCCCGATCGTGGCGCGCGAGCGCGGCATCCAGGTGACCGAGACCAAGCACGCGCGGCGCAGCGACTACCCGTCCCTGATCCGCCTCACGGTGACCACCGAGCGGGCGACGCGGACCACCGCCGGCACGCTGTTCTCCAACCGGATGCCGCGCATCGTCGAGCTCGACGGCATCCCGCTCGAAGCCTCGCTCGGCGAGAACATGCTCTACATGGTCAACCGGGACGAGCCCGGCTTCATCGGCCGCCTCGGCTCGTGCCTCGGCGATGCCGGGGTGAACGTCGCCACGTTCCACCTCGGCCGGTCCGGTCCGCGCGAGAACGCGGTCAGCCTGATCTCGGTCGACGGGGCGATACCGCCGGGTGTTCTCGACTGCGTCCGGGCGCTCCCGGGCGTGGTGCGGGCGCGGGCGCTCACCTTCTAGAAGGCGCGGGGGAATGAACGACCACGACCGCCCGGCGCTCCTGCCGTCCGGCCTTCGCGACGTGCTGCCTCCGGCGGCCGCGCAGGAGGCGGAGGCGGTCGAGCGGCTGATCGGCCTGTTCGAGCTCAACGGCTACGAGCGCGTCAAGGCGCCCCTCGTCGAGTTCGAGGAGGGGCTGCTGAGCGGCGCGGGCGCGGCGACCGCGTCGGAGACCTTCCGTCTCATGGACCCGGCTTCCCAGCGCATGATGGGGGTGCGCGCGGACATCACACCGCAGATCGCGCGCATCGCGGCGAGCCGGCTGCGCGATGCGCCGAGGCCGCTTCGCCTTTGCTATTCGGGGGACGTGCTGCGCATCAACGGCACCCATCTCCGCCCGGAACGGCAGTTCACCCAGGTCGGCATGGAGCTGATCGGCTCCGATTCCCCGCGCGCCGACGCCGAGATCGTGGTCCTCGCCGCCGAGGCGCTGACCGCGGCCGGCGTCGCCGACATCACCGTCGATCTCACCATGCCGCCGCTCGCGCCCGCGCTCTGCGCCGCTCATGGCCGCCCGCTCCAGGACGATCCGGGGCTGCGCGAGGCGATCGACCACAAGGACGCCGCATCGCTCGCGGCGATCGGCGGCGACCTCGCGGAGGCGTTGAACGCGCTGCTCGCCGCGGCCGGGCCGGCGGAGAGCTGCTTCGACACGCTCGCCGCGCTCGACCTGCCGCCCGAACCGGCCGCCGCGCGCCGCCAGCTCGGCGAGGCGATCGCCGAGATCCGCGCCCGCGCGCCCGATCTCAGGCTCACCGCCGATCCGCTGGAGAACCGGGGCTTCGAGTACCACACCGGGACCTGCTTCACGATCTTTCCCGCCGGGGTGCGCGGCGAGCTCGCGAGCGGCGGCCGCTATGTCACCGGCGCGAACGGCAACGGCGCCGGCGGCGAGCTGGCGACCGGGATCACGCTCTATGTCGACACCGTCCTGCGCTCGCTGCCGGCGCCCGGCGCGCCGCGCCGGGTGTTCCTGCCGGCCGGCACCGCGCCCGAGACCGGGCGCGCGCTGCGGGCGGAAGGCTGGATCACCGTGGCCGGGCTGGGGCCGGCGGATTCGGCGGCGGACGAGGCGCGGCGGCTCGGCTGCACCCATCGCTGCGACGCCGGCAGGGTCGTGAAGGTCGGATAGGCGGGTCGGATCATGGCGAACGTCGCGGTCGTCGGCTCCCAGTGGGGCGACGAGGGGAAAGGCAAGATCGTCGACTGGCTGTCCGAGCGCGCCGACGTGGTGGTGCGATTCCAGGGCGGGCACAATGCCGGGCACACGCTGGTCGTCGACGGCAGGACCTACAAGCTCAGCCTGCTCCCCTCGGGCGTGGTGCGCGGCAAGCTGTCGCTGATCGGAAGCGGCGTGGTGGTCGATCCGTGGGCGCTGCTCGACGAGATCGACGAGGTCCGCCGCGCGGGCGTCGACGTGACGCCCAAGACCTTCCGCGTCGCCGAGAACGCCTGCCTGATCCTGCCCCTTCATCCGCTGCTCGACCATGCCCGCGAGGCGGCTCGGGGGAGCGCGCGCATCGGCACCACCGGACGCGGCATCGGCCCGGCTTACGAGGACAAGGTGGGGCGCCGGGCGATCCGGCTCTGCGACCTCGCCGACGCGGACGGGCTCGCGCCCCGCGTCGACCATTTGCTCGACCACCACAACGCGCTCCTGCGCGGGCTCGGCGCCGAGACGTTCGACCGCGACGAGCTGATCGAAAAGCTGCGCGCCGTCGCGCCCCGTATCCTGCCGTTCGCCGCGCCGGTCTGGCACCTGCTCGACGGCGCGCGGCGGGGCGGCAGGCGGATACTGTTCGAGGGCGCGCAGGGCGCGATGCTCGACGTCGACCACGGCACCTACCCCTATGTCACCTCGTCCAACACGCTGGCCGGGCAGGCGGCGGCGGGCAGCGGGCTCGGGCCGCGCTCGATCGACTACGTGCTCGGCATCACCAAGGCCTACACCACCCGGGTGGGCAGCGGACCGTTCCCCACCGAGCAGGACAACGAGATCGGGCAGGCACTCGGCGAGCGCGGCCACGAGTTCGGCACCGTGACCGGGCGCAAGCGGCGCTGCGGCTGGTTCGACGCGGTGATGGTGCGCCAGGCGATCCGGCTCGGGGGTATCGACGGCATCGCGCTGACCAAGCTCGACGTGCTCGACGGGATGGAGGAGCTCAAGGTCTGCACCGGCTACGAGACGGACGAGGGGCGGACCGACCGCTTCCCCGCCTCGGCGCGCGGCCAGGCGGCGGTGCGCCCGGTCTACGAGACGGTCCCCGGCTGGTCGGAAAGCACCCGGGGGGCGCGCAGCTGGGCCGGGCTTCCGGCCGAGGCGGTCAAGTACATCCGCCGCATCGAGGAGCTGATCGAGGCTCCGGTGGCCCTCCTGTCCACCAGCCCGGAGCGCGAGGACACGGTCATGGTCCGCGACCCGTTCGCGGTGTAGGACCGACCGCCCCCTCACCCCGACCCTCTCCCCCAGCGGGGGAGAGGGGGAATCACGCGGCGCCGCTCCGCCCCGACCTTCTCCCCTCCCGCTTGCGGGAGGGGCCGGGGGAGGGCGGGGAGGGCGCTACCGGGCCTCCGCCGCCGCGCGCTCCTCCTCGGCGGCGGCGAGGCGCATCGCCTTCTGGATCTTCTCGAAGGCGCGGACCTCGATCTGGCGCACCCGTTCGCGCGAGACGCCGAACTCCTGGCTCAGCTCCTCCAGCGTCAGCGGGGTCTCGGCGAGCCGCCGCATGGTGAGAATGCGCTTCTCGCGCGGGTTCAGATGCTCCATCGCCTGCCGGAGCAGCGCGCGGCGCCTGTCCAGCTCCTCGGCCTCGGCGAGCCGGGTCTCCTGGGAGTCGGTCTCGTCGACCAGCCAGTCCATCCACTCGCCCTCGCCGTCGGCGCGGACCGGCGCGTTGAGCGAGTTGTCGGGCGCCGCCATGCGGCGGTTCATCTGCACCACCTCGTCCTCGGAGACGTTGAGCCGGGTGGCGATCTCGGCGACGTTCTCGGGGTGGAGGTCGCCCTCCTCGATCGCCTTGATCTCGCCCTTGATGCGGCGCAGGTTGAAGAACAGCTTCTTCTGGGCGGCTGTGGTGCCGATCTTCACCAGCGACCAGGAATGCAGGATATATTCCTGGATCGAGGCGCGGATCCACCACATCGCGTAGGTCGCGAGCCGGAAGCCGCGGTCGGGGTCGAACCGCTTGACCGCCTGCATCATGCCCACATTGCCTTCCGAGATCAGCTCGCCCATCGGCAGCCTGTAGCCGCGATAGCCGGACGCGATCTTGGCCACCAGCCGCAGGTGGCTGGTCACCAGCCGGTGCGCGGCCTCGGCGTCCTCGTGCTCGCGCCAGCGCTTGGCCAGCATGAACTCCTCGTCGGGCTCCAGGAGGGGGAATTTCCGGATCTCCTGCAGGTAGCGCGACAGGTTGCTCTCGGGGTCGAGCTGGGGGACCGCCGGAACCGTTGCTGCCCTTGCCGCCATCGGCTTCTCCTTGCCCTCGGTGCGGCCGGTCATGCCGGACCCGCCGCCCGTTCGATAGATAGGAACCCGCCCGGCAATTTACCAGCCTCCCTTCAGAGCGTTTTCCAATAGCCTGAGTTCGTTCGGCAAATCGGAATCGAAGACCAGCGCCTCGCCGCTCGCCGGGTGGCGGAAGCCGAGACGGTGGGCGTGCAGCGCGTGGCGCCCGAGCGCGGCGACCGCCTCCGCCGCCCCGGCGCCGAGCGCGCGCCGCCTGGCCGCCGTAGGCCCGCCGCCATAGGCCGAATCGCCGATCACCGGCAGGCCGCGCCAGGCGAGATGCACCCGGATCTGGTGGGTCCGCCCGGTCGCGAGCCGGCATTCGAGGCGGGCCGCCGCGTCGCCGAAGCGCCGCACCGTGCGGTAGCGGGTGAGCGCCGCCCGCCCGCCGTGGGAGAGCACGGCCATCTTCTTCCGGTTGCGCGCGCTCCGCCCGATATTGCCCTCGATCTCGCCCGAGGGCCGCGCCGGCGCGCGCCAGGCGAAGGCGGTATAGGCGCGGTCGATCGAGCGCGCCTCGAACTGGGCCGCCAGCGCGCGGTGGCTGCGGTCGTTCTTGGCCGCGACCATCAGCCCGCTGGTGAGCTTGTCGAGCCGGTGCACGATACCCGGCCGGCGCACCCCGCCGACGCCGGAGAGACTCGCGCCGCAATGGGCGATCAGCGCGTTGACCAGCGTGCCGTCCGGGTTGCCCGGGGCCGGGTGGACCACCAGCCCCGCGTTCTTGTCCACCACGATCAGGTCGTCGTCCTCGTAGACTATGGCGAGCGGGATGCGCTCCCCCGCCGGCCGGGGATCGCCACTCTCGGGCACGATTACGGCGAAACTTTGGCCCGGTTTGACCCTGTAGGAGGGCTCTTCTATCGTCCCGCCGCGCCCGAACGAGACCGCCCCGGCCTCGATCAGCCGCCTGATCCCGGTGCGCGAGAGCTCCGGCAGGGCGTCGGCGAGGACGCGGTCGAGCCTGCCCCCGGCGGCGTCCGGCGGCGGGGCGACGATGCGGCGGTCCGGCGCGGCGTTCATGGCGGGAGAGTGAGCACAATCGATGCGGGCGCTCAAGGCTCTCGTGATCGGGATGGGGGTGCTGATCGTCGCCGGCCTGGTCACGGTCGTGGTCACCGTCGCCAACCGGACGCTCGACGGCGACCGGCCCCCGACCCAGGCCGCCCTCGCGCTCCCCGCCGGCGCCGAGGTGCTGGAAACCGCGCTCGACGGCAACCGAATCGCGCTCCGCCTCCGCCTCCCGGACGGCGCGCAGGCGATCCACGTCTTCGACCTCCCGACCGGCAGGCGCGTGGCGACCGCGCGGATCGACGGGGGCGGGTAGGGGCGTCCCCCGATCCGGCGCCCGCGGCGCCGCCGCGCAAGGACGGTTCAGACGCCGCCGGACGCGAGCCGCGCGCTGACCAGACGGTTGAGGCTCACGCCTTCCTCGGCGGCGCGCAGCGCCAGCGCCCGGTGCGTTTCCGGCGGCACCCGCACCAGGAATTTCCCGCTATAGGCGCGGTCCGCGATCGGCTCGGGGGGGCTCTCCCCGTTTTCCCTCATGTCTTCGACGCAGTCGCGCACCAGACGCCGGATGCCGGCCAGCGCCCGGGCCGGGCTGGGCGCCAACCAGCTCAACAGGGGAAATTCGGCGCAGAGACCGACATGCTCGCCGTCTTCCGCCGACCACGTGATGCGGTAGGTGTAGCGGTCGCTCATTTCATGCGCTCCAGCTTCTCGATTGCCTTGAGGACCTGGCGGACCTGGTACGGTTTTGCCTTGCCCTTGTCGTTCTGGATGTTCACGCGCGGATCGCCCGGCCACGGGGTACGGTAGACTCGATGACTCGTTCCCTTCTGGCGCGGTTCCCCGAAATACGTATCGCATAGCCTGGCGAGGTCCGCGAAGCGGACGTTCTTAGGATTGTCGCGGAGAACCTTGAGGATTGCCGCCCTATCCGTCATTCGGTTCAGATAGCAATAGTGATACCATGGTTCAAGAGCGTAGTGTCGTTCGGGCCGGGGAGGGTCACGGTCGCGAGCCGCTTGATCCCGCCCCGGGAACGCCGTATCTATACGCCCCACGGCGTCCCCTTCGTCTAGTGGCCTAGGACATCGGCCTCTCACGCCGAAAACAGGGGTTCGAGTCCCCTAGGGGACGCCAGTTTCTTTCCATGCCCGGCGATGTCGCCGCCACCCCCGCCTGCTATGCTCCCCCGGCGGGCCGACGCCGGAGGCCGGACATGCTGTCGAGGGAAGACAACGAGCTCGTCACCCGGGTGGGGCCGGAGGCGCCGCTCGGCCGGCTGATGCGCCGCTACTGGCTGCCGGCGCTGCTGTCCGACGAGATCGCCGAGCCGGACGGACCGCCGGTCCGCGTGCGGCTGCTGGGCGAATCGCTGGTGGCGTTCCGCGACACCGGAGGACGCATCGGCCTGATCGAGGAGTTTTGCGCCCACCGCCGGGTCTCCCTGTTCCTCGGCCGCAACGAGGAATCGGGACTCCGCTGCGTCTATCACGGCTGGAAGTACGACGTTTCCGGGCGCTGCGTCGACATGCCGACCGAGCCGCCGGAGACCGATTTCAGCGCCCGCATCCGGCTCGCCGCCTACCCGACGGTCGAGCTGGGCGGGGTGGTCTGGGCGTATCTCGGCGACGGCGAGCCGCCGGCGGAGCCCCGCTTCGAATGGACCGGCCTCCGCCCCGACCAGCGCGTCGTCACCCGCACCTGGCAGGAATGCAACTGGCTGCAGGCGCTCGAGGGCGGGATCGACAGCGCGCACGCATCCGCGCTCCACACCACGCTGACGCCCGATACGAAGCGCGCCGGGCTGAGCGGAATGTGGACCGTGCCGGTGCCGCTCAGGGACGAGGTCGAGGTCACCGATTACGGCCACGCCTACGCCTCGATCCGGCCGATGCCGGGCGGGCGCAAGTGGGTCAAGGTCTATCACTGGGTCATGCCGTGCCACACCTTCTTCCCCTTCGAGCTCGGCGGCGACGGCGAAACCCTGCAGCCGATCGTCAACGGCCACATGTTCGTGCCGATGGATGACGGGAACACCATGGTCTACAACTGGATCGGCAAGTACGGCGAGGCGCCGCTGGACGACGGCGAGCGCGAGATCCTCGAATGGAGCCGAGGCCGCGCGCCGGGTGAGATCGGCGCCGGGCACCGCAAGCTGCGCAACCGCGACGTCGACTGGCTGATCGACCGCGCCGTCCAGAAGACCGAGACCTACAGCGGCATCGACGGCATCAACAACCAGGACCACGCCGTCCAGGAGAGCATGGGGCCGGTCGTCGACCGCACGAAGGAGAATCTCGGCACCACCGACGCCGCGGTGATCGCCACGCGCCGGATCCTGCTCGGCCGCCTCAAAGCCGCGGCGCCGGACGAGGACCCGCCGGGCATCGCGCCGACCTATTACGGCGTGCGCGCGATCGAACGCGTGGTCGACGGGGAGGTGGACTGGCGGACCGGGCTGAGGGAGCTCTATCTGCGCCCGGCGGAGGGGTAGGGGGGCGGCGGCCCCGGCTCCCATCCGTCATGCCCGGCGAAGGCCGGGTATCCACGAGTTTTTTCTTCGGGACGGCACGGCCATGACGGTGGCGGGGCGGGTCCGGGCTGGAACCCGGCCCTACGGGTTCGGGATCAGCTTGACGGCGGCGACGATGACGGCGGCCAGCCCGACCATGCGCCAGGTCAGCGCGGCCATGTCCGCCTTCAATTCCGCCTTGAGCCCGGCCAGGTCCGTCTTGGTCGCCAGGTTGTGGTTTCCGGCGTCGGCCGCGTCCCGGGCGATGGCCGCGATCGCCTCGGCGGGGCCTTTCGCCATGCCGGCGGCTTCCAGGGCCCTCGCGGCGGCGAGCGTATCGAAGGCGGCGACCATGCGGGAAGGCTAGGGCGGAACGCGCCTGGCTGCAACCATGGCGCGAATCGGTCCGGTCGAGCGCGAAACGGAGCGAATGGACGCCGCGGCCCGGCTCGGGGAAAGAACGCACCGTCCGTCCGCGGCCGCGCGGCGCCGCCGCGCGGGCCTCCAGGGGCCGTCGCCCCGGCCTTGAGCGTGGCGCGGGCTGCCGCACCCCACCAGTCATGCCCGGCGGAGGCCGGGTATCCACGAGTTTTTGTCAGGATTCTGTGCAAACTAAGCATGTCGGGGACGGAGTCCCGCCCGGTAACCGCGCTTTGCCAACAAGATCGTTGGCAACCGATCCGTTGGGAAACGATGGACGGAGCAGCGGGGGCTTTCCCGGGTGTCCGCATTTGCTAGTTTCCCGCCATGTCCGAGGCAGACACGCATTCGACACCGGCCGGCGACGAAGCGGACCGCGACGCGATCGAGGCGTTCATCGACCGGTGGGCGAAGTCCGGCGGCTCTGAGCTGGCGAACTTCCAGACGTTTGCCGGCGAGCTCTGCGACCTGCTCGGCGCGGAGCGGCCGGAACCGTCGCAGGCGGAGAACGAATTAAACGACTACGTTTTCGAGCGCCGTGTCGACTTCAAGTTCGACGACGGCAGTACCAGCCTTGGGCGAATCGACCTCTACAAGCGCGATTGCTTCGTCATGGAGGCCAAGCAGTCCGGTAAGCGGGCGAGCGCAAGGAGGGCCGACTCCCGCCAGCAGGAACTCCTGCCCGAGGATGCGACCCAGGTTAAATCCAGACCCGCGACCCGAGGCACCTACGGATGGGACAGGGTGATGCGCGCCGCCAAGCGGCAGGCGGAGGACTACGCCCGCGCCTTGCCCAAGGAGCATGGATGGCCGCCCTTCGTCCTCGTCGTCGACGTCGGTCACGTCATCGAGGTCTATGCCGACTTCTCGGGTCAGGGGAAGAACTACGCCCAGTTTCCCGACCGCGCGGGCTATTCGATTCCCCTGGAAGGCCTTCGCGACCCGGAAATTCGCGCCCGGCTGCGCGCGATCTGGACCGAGCCGCGCTCACTCGACCCGGCCGCGCACAGCGCGGAAGTCACCCGCGACATCGCCGCGCGGCTGGCCCGCATCGCACGCAACCTGGAAGGCAAATACGACCCCAGGGTCGTCGCAGAGTTCCTCATGCGCTGCCTGTTCACCATGTTCGCCGAGGATGTCGGCCTGTTGCCGGAAAAGGGCTTCGAGAAGCGGCTCGCCGAACTCGTTGAAGAACCCAAACATTTCCGGCAAGCGCTTGAACGAATGTGGGCCGACATGGACACGGGCGGTTACGCTTCCGAGCTACGGGCCGACGTCAAGCGCTTCAACGGCACCCTGTTCAGGAACCGCAGGGCGCTCGCGCTGGACAAGGACGATATTCGGGAACTCTGGATCGCTTCCCAACGCGACTGGCGCGATGTCGAGCCGGCCATCTTCGGCACGCTGCTGGAGCGTGCGCTGGATACCCGGGAGCGCGCCAGGCTCGGCGCTCACTATACGCCGCGCGCCTATGTCGAACGGCTGGTGATCCCGACCGTGATCGAGCCGCTGCGGGCCGATTGGGAGGAGGCGCTTGCCCACGCGCACGGTCTGGAAGCGGACGGTGACAGGGAGGGCGCGCTCCGGACGATCAAGGATTTCCACCACAAGCTCTGCACCGCGCGCGTGCTGGACCCGGCCTGCGGCACCGGCAATTTCCTCTATGTCTCGCTGGAGTTGATGAAGCGCCTGGAGGGCGAGGTGCTGGAAGCCCTGGACGACCTCGGCGAGGACGCGCCGCGTTTCGCGATGGAAGGCGAAACCGTCGGTCCCGACCAGTTTTACGGCCTCGAAATCAACCCCCGCGCCGTCCCCATCGCCGATCTCGTGCTGTGGATCGGCTACTTGAAATGGCAACTCCGCACCGTCTCCGCGGACCGCATCCCCGAACCCGTCCTGTACGCCTATGGCACGATCCGGCAGCAGGACGCGATCCTGGCCTATGACAAAAGAGAGCTTCTGCGCGACGAGAGGGGCAGGCCGCTCACGCGCTGGGACGGCTTCACCACCAAACCGCACCCGGCCACCGGCGAAGAAGTCCCCAACCCGGACGCCAGGGTGGAGCAGTACCGCTACGAGAATCCGCGTCCGGCGGAATGGCCGGAGGCGGAGTTCGTCGTGGGCAACCCACCCTTTATCGGCGGCAAGGACATGCGGGCGGAGTTCGGCGACGGCTATGCGGAGGCCTGCTGGAAGGCCCGGCCCAAAATCCCCGGCGGCGCCGATTTCGTCATGCATTTCTGGGACGAGGCGGCCGCGCGCCTGCTGCGGAAGCCGAGGAGAGGGCGGATAAACCCGCTGCGGCGCTTCGGCTTCATTACCACCAACTCCGCCACCCAGACCTTCTCCCGCCGCGTGATCGAGAGGCACATGAAGGCGAGGACGCCGCTATCGCTGGTCTACGCTGTCCCGGACCATCCCTGGCTGAAGGCGCCCGGGAAAGCGGCGGTGCGGATCGCCATGACCGTCGCCGAGCGCGGCGAACGGGAAGGGACGCTGGCAACGGTCGACCGGGAGAGCGCGCTGAACACGGATACGCCGGTCGTGGAGCTAAGGCGACAACCCGGCAAGATTATCGCCAACCTGAAAATCGGCCCCGATATTATGGCTGTCCGGCCTCTGTTGGCGAACGATCTGATTTGCAGTCCGGGCGTGAAGCTTCACGGCTCTGGTTTCATCGTAACGCCAAAGCAGGCCAAGTCGCTTGGCTTGGGTATTGTACCGGGACTGGAGGACCATATCCTCCCATACCGGAACGGTCGCGATATTGCGCAAACGCCGCGCGGAGTCATGGTAATCGATCTGTATCCCCTACGGTCGATGAAGTGCGCGAGCGGTTTCCCAAGGTGTATCAGCATGTCCTGGAACGGGTGAAGCCGGAGCGGGATCAGAATAATCGAGACGCCTATCGCGAGAGCTGGTGGATTTTCGGCGAACCGCGCTCCGACTTGAGGCCGGTCCTGTGTTCGCTGGACCGCTACATCGCGACGGTCGAAACGTCGAAACACCGGTTCTTCCAGTTTCTCGACGCGGATATCCGTCCAGACAACATGCTGGTCTGCGTCGGCTCCGACTCTTCGGCGCTGTTGGCGGTCCTGTCGTCTCGCGCGAACGTTCGCTGGTCGATAGGGGCGGGTGGATGGCTCGGAATGGGCAACGACCCGCGTTACAGCAAGTCCCGTACCTTCGACCCCATGCCCTTCCCGATCTTCGAGAAAGCGGGCGGGGAAGGCGAGAATCTCTCAAGCCTCGGGAACCGTCTCGACTCCTTCCGCAAGAAACGCTTTGCCGAGCACGGCTTCCTGACCGTGACGTCGCTTTACAACGTGCTCGAACGAGAACGTGGGCTGGACAACGGTTGCGACGTGCCGCCCCTGTCCGACGAGGAACGGGACATCCACGAAGCCGGGCTGATCTCAGTCCTCAAGGAAATCCACGACGACATCGACCGCGCGGTCTTCCGGGCCTATGGCTGGTCCGACCTGATCCCGGCGCTGGTCGGTAAGCCGGGAGCGACGGCGCCGTCGCGGCACAAGACTGCCGAACAGGAAGAGGCGGAAGGGGAGTTGCTGTCCCGCCTCGTCGCGCTGAACCGGGAACGGGCGAAGGAGGAACGAAAGGGAACGATCCGCTGGCTGCGTCCCGACTACCAGGTCCCGGAACTGCGCGGCAAGGCGACAGCGCTTCAGGAGGCCGAACAGGTCGAGGCCGATCTCGCCATGCCGGGGTCCGCCGACGGCAGGCCGGCCTGGCCGAAGGACGACCTCGACCGCATCCGCGTCGTCCGCGACATGCTGGCCCGCGCCGCTGCCCCCCTGGCGGCGGAGAGCCTGAACGCCGCCTTTCGGGGTCGCCGTTCGGTCGGGCGCGAGAAAGGGGTTGAAAAGGTCCTGCGGACGCTCGTCGCGGCGGGCGTCGCGCAGCAGGAGATCGAAGAACACGACGGTCGCGGCCGGTATTTCATTCCGCGGTAGTCTGTTCCACGGCCTTCCGCGAAATGCGCAGTAGCGAATTACCTTGCACGACGTGCTACCGTAAGTTGGTCGTGACGGAGATTAAGACCAGGGTGCGATGAGCGAAGCGCAAGGATTTTTTCTCGGCCTCGAAGCCTCGTTGTCCTCTTTTCCGCAACTCACTGCTCTTGCCGCCTCGTCAGCGGTCGCGGCTGTAGCCATGGGATTCGTTCTCAAGCTGGCGCGAGATTTCGTTTCCGACAAGAGGCGCCAGGCGGCCAGCCTGCGGATCGTTGCCGTCTATATCGGGCTTGCCAAGGAAGGTTGGGATGATCCGGGTTTCTTGGAAGATGAGGAATCGTCGGTCGGTCGGAGCATCGCAAGCCTGCCTTCCGCTATCTGCAAAATCCGCGACCCCTCGCCGGAAGGCGACGGTCGGGAACCGTATACACCCTTCGTGCCCTTTTCCCCGCACGATGATCTGACCGTTGCCGAGGTGCGCGATCTCCTCGGATTCCTGGACCGACACACGATCGAATGCGTGGTCAAGTTCATACAGACGGAAGCAACCACTCACGCGCTGGCCGCTGATTTCAGGAGCGAGTACGTCCGGCGTCAGTTAGAGCCCGAACGAAAGGTATCCCTCCTGAAGCTGTTCAGCAGGAAAGTCGTCGAGGCTTACGATTATGCCGGCAAGGCGCTCGACGCTCTCGGGCCCTACACGGCCTGCCCGCTTTTCTTCTGGTGCCTGCCTTTTGGATATCGCTTGTGGCGACTCGGCATCTGGCTCTGGAAAGAGGAAGAACGAAGCGGCACCGAAAGCCGGCGCGACCGGAATTCAGATGATGGGCAGGGTGCCGGGTCCCGAAGCGCACATGGCGAGGCTTCCTGCTAATCTCGACAGCGACAATGTGGGGCTTTCGGCCGGCAACGTCAAGAACGGGAGGGAGGGGGGTGACGTACGAGTTTATGTGTCATCGGGGAAGGGGGTACTCCCTGTGGTTATGGAAGAGCCACGATCAGGAGCACCCCGATGTCACAGCGAGCTGCGACGATTGAGAGTTTACCGATGGCCTTTGCGCTGGTGAAGGAGATGCAAGCCGATGGGCTTGAATGGGGCGAGGGCTACCGCCCGCTGGGCCGCCTTGCGCTGGCCGAGATCATCGAGGGCCGGATGAGCGAAGCGGTCGATTGCTGGCTCGACAGCCTCGACGGCAGCGCCATGCGCGACCGGCGCAACGGCTTCTATCGGCGTCATCTGTTGACCGAGCTCGGCGCGATCGAACTCAGCGTACCGCGCACCCGGCGCTTCTGTCCGACCGGGGTGCTGAGGAGCTATGCCAGGCGCGGGCCGGAGATCGATCGCGCCATCCTCGCCGGCTTCGTGCTCGGGCTCAGTACCCGCAAGGTGGGTGAGGTTCTGCTCGCCCTGCTCGGGCGTCCGGTCTCGGCCTCGACCGTGAGCCGCATCGCCAGGACCCTGGACGCGGCGGTGGCGGCCTTCCACGGACGCCCGCTTGGCACCCGCTACAAGGCGCTGATGCTCGACGGCGTGGTGCTGGCCCGCAAGACCGGCGCCGGCGCGCTGAGGCGTCCCGTCCTGGTGGCGCTGGGCATCCGCGCCGACGGCAAGAAGGAGGTCATCGACTTCCGCCTGGCGGCCGGCGAGAGCGCCGCGGCG
>JAJEHI010000032.1 GCA_022823775.1 Defluviicoccus sp.
GCGCAGCGCATAGGCGGCGGTCAGCGCGTCCGCCATCTACATGTTCTCGACGTCGTCGGGGAGGTCGTAGAAGCTCGGATGGCGGTAGATCTTCGACATCGCCGGCTCGAACAGCATGTCCTTGTCGGCGGGGTCGGAGGCGTGGATGCTGTCCGAGGGCACGACCCAGATGCTCGTGCCCTCGCCGCGCCTCGTATACACGTCGCGGGCGCGGGCGAGCGCCATTTCGGGGTCCGCCGCATGCAGCGAGCCGCAATGGCGGTGGTGCAGCCCGGTGCGGGCGCGGATGAATACCTCGAAGAGCGGCCAGTCCCGCTCGTTCCCGCTTCTCTCGCCGCGTTCCGACATGCGTTCCGCCCGCCGGGGCTATTCCGCTGCTGCCGCCATGGCCATGCGCGATCGCTTCTTGCCCGCGTGGGCGGTTGCGGCCTCCCGCACCCAGGCGCCTTCCGCATGGGCCTTGCGGCGCGCGGCCATCCGCTCCCGGTTGCACGGTCCGTTGCCGGCGAGCACTTCGTTGAACTCGGTCCAGTCGATCTTGCCGAAACGCCAGTGGCCGCTCTCTTCGTCATGGCGGAGCTCGGGGTCGGGCGGCTCCAGGCCGATCAGGCGCGCCTGCGGCACGGTCGCGTCCACGAATTTCTGCCGGAGCTCGTCATTGGTGAAGCGCTTGATCTTCCAGCGCATGGAACGCCCGGTGTGCGGCGAGTCGGCGTCCGAGGGGCCGAACATCATCAGCGACGGCCACCACCAGCGGTCGAGCGCGTCCTGCGCCATGCGCTTTTGCGCCGCCGTTCCCTCCGCGAGGCGGGACATGGCCTCGTAGCCCTGGCGCTGGTGGAAGCTCTCCTCCTTGCAGATGCGGATCATCGCGCGCGCGTAGGGGCCGTAGGAGCAGCGGCAGAGCGGGATCTGGTTCATGATCGCCGCCCCGTCCACCAGCCAGCCGACCGCGCCGATATCCGCCCAGGTGATCGTCGGGTAGTTGAAGATCGAGGAATAGCGCGCCCGGCCTTCCAGCAGGCGGTCCACCATCTCCGCCCGGGAAATGCCGAGTGTCTCGGCCGCGGCGTAGAGGTAAAGCCCGTGCCCGCCCTCGTCCTGCACCTTGGCGAGCAGGATCGCCTTGCGGCGCAGGCTCGGCGCGCGCGTCAGCCAATTGCCCTCCGGCAGCATGCCGACAATCTCGGAATGGGCGTGCTGGCTGATCTGGCGGATCAGCGTCTGCCGGTAGGCCTCGGGCATCCAGTCGTTTGGCTCGATTTTCTCCTCGCGGTCGATCTTCGCCTGGAAGCGGGCCAGCAGTTCCGCATCCTCGGGTCCGCCGTCCTCGACGGCCTGATTGAGCCCCTGCGTGTACATGCCCCGCAATGTGGGACCCGGCGCGGCCCATGTCGAGAGGAAAACGCTTTCGTGCCCCCTTGCGCGCTCCGTCAGCCGCCGGCGGCGAAGGAGGAGCGGAAGGCCCAGCGTGTGGTGCGCATCTCGATGAAGGCGAACAGCGCATACATGGCGATGCCCTCGATGGCGAGCGCGATCAGCCCGGCGAACACCAGCGGCATCTGGAAGTTCGTGCCCGCGACGCTCATCAGATAGCCGATGCCGGAATTCGCGGCGATCGTCTCGGAGACGACCGAGCCGACAAAGGCGAGCGTGATCGCAACCTTCAGCGAGCCGTAGAAATAGGGCTGGGCGCGGGGGATGCCGACCTTGAGGATGATGTCCAGCTTGCGCGCACCGAGCGCCCTCAGCACGTCTTCCAGTTCGGGCTCGGTGGTGGCGAGGCCGGTCGCGACATTCACCACGATGGGGAAGAAGGAGATCAGGAAGGCGGTCAGGATCGCCGGGATCTCGCCGATGCCGAACCAGATGACGAGGATCGGCACGACCGCGACCTTGGGAATGGAGTTGAAGCCGACCATGACCGGGTAGAGCCCCCGGTAGATCGCCCGCGACCAGCCGACGATCATGCCCAGCACGACGCCGAAAGCGACCGCGATCGCGAACCCGGCGAGCGTTGTCCACATGGTCGCCCCCGAATGCCGGAGCAGCGGTTTCCAGTGCGTCACCGTGGCCTCGACGATGGCGGACGGCGCAGGCAGGATAATCGGATTGACGCCGAAGATCTGGCAGACCGCCTCCCAGAAGACGAACAGGCCGAGCGTGAATGCGAACGGGGCTGTCCGTTCGAGGAACGACGCCGGCGTCATTGCCGGACCTCCGAGATGCGGCTGCGCAGGTCGTGGACGATATCCACGAACTCGGGCTCGAAGCACACGTCGAGCTCGCGCGGCCGCGGCAGGTCGATGGCGCGCGACGCCACGATTCTGCCCGGCCGCGCGCTCATGACATGGACCGTGTCGGCGAGGAACGCGGCTTCGCGCAGATCGTGCGTGACGAGAACCACGGTGAAGCCGATCCGGGCCCAGAGGTCGCGCAGCACACACCAGAGCTCCTCGCGGGTGAAGGCGTCGAGGGCCGCGAACGGCTCGTCCAGCATCAGCAGGGCCGGCTCGTGGATGAGCGCCCGGCACAGCGAGGTCCGCTGCTGCATGCCGCCGGAAAGCTCCCAGGGAAAGCGTTCGGCGAAGCCGTCAAGACCGACCAGGGCAAGCAGCCTGTCCGCGCGCTCGGCGTATTCCGCCTTGTTCCTGCGGAAGCGCCGGCGGTGCGGCTCGACAATTTCGAGCGGCAGCAGGACATTGTCCCGGATGGTCCGCCAGGGCAGCAGGTTGGCGTTCTGGAAGGCCATGCCGGCAATCTTGACCGGGCCCTCGACCGCGGCTTCGTCCACCGCGATGCGGCCCGCGGTCGGCCGCACGAGGCCGGTGGCGAGCTTCATCAGCGTGGATTTCCCGCAGCCCGAGGGGCCGACCACGGCGGCGAACGCGCCGCGCTCGACATTCAGGTCCAGGCCCTGGACGGCGGTGACGCCGCCGCCGGAGGCGCCCGCATAGGTGAGGGTCACGTCCTCGATGACGACGATGGCGTGTCCTCCCCCTGCGGGCGCCGCGCCTGCGCTATAGCTGGCGGTCCGCCGCCGGCGGCAGGTAGGACGGGTCGAACACCGCCGAGGGCTCCGGCCGGTTGGTGAACTCGTAGGTCACGCCGATCTGGTCGAGCGACGTGGCCAGCCTGTCCGCATCCACGCCGCCGAAGCCGTTCGCCTTCACCTCGTCGGTCACGATATTGTCGCGGATCGCCATCTTGAGCCGCGCGAGCTCGAGCGCCTCGTCCGCGATCTCGTTGCGCTCCATCACGGACTTGATCGCGGTCTCGGGGTCCGCGACGGCGGCCTGCACGCCCTTGATCGTTGCCGCGACGAAGCCCTTGACGACCTCCGGGTTGGCCTTGGCGTAGTCCGTGTTGACCATGATCGCGTTGCCGTAAAGCTTCAGCCCGTAATCGGCCATCATCATGACCTTCACGTCCTCCTCCGCGACGCCGTTGCGGATCAGGTTGAAGTGGGACGAGAAGGAATAGCCGGTGATCGCATCGACCTCGCCGCGCGCCAGCATCGGCTCGCGCACCGGGAAGCCGACATTCTCGATCTGCACCTTCGAGGCGTCGATGCCGTTTTCCTTCACGAAGGCTTTCCACTGGGCATAGGCCCCGTCCGGGGCCGGCGCGCCGAGGATGCGGCCTTCGAGGTCCTTGGGCTTGAGCACGCCGCGCTCCGTCGTCGAGACGATGGCGAAGGGCGGGCGGTTGTAGACCATCAGCACGGCGGTCACCGGCGCGCCCGGGTTCTGGTCGAGGAACTTCGCCAGTGAGTTGATGTCCATGAAACCGATGGGATAGGTGCCCGCCGCGATGCGGGTGATGCCCTTCACGGAGCCGGGGCCCGAGTCGATGGTGACATCGAGGCCCGCATCGGCGTAGTAGCCATTGTCGATGGCGACGAAATAGGGCGCCGAGGGACC
>JAJEHI010000011.1 GCA_022823775.1 Defluviicoccus sp.
CCGCGCGGGCGCCACGGTGGAAGGCGGGAGGACGGCTCATGGCCGAAGAAGACGAGGACAAAAGGATCGAGGAAAAGCTCGCGCGGCGGGAGCGCGCGGAGGCGCAGCGGTCGGCGCAGGAGTCCGCCGGGAGCCCGGCGCCGGGCCGGCAGTCGGGTAACGGGCCGCGGCCAGCGCCGTCCGCGCACGATGTCGAGGCGCTGTTCGGTCGGCTGAAAGGCGAGATCGACGGCATGGAGGGCCGCGTGACCGCCGCCATCGACGCCGTGGCGGAAGGGGTCGCCCCGGTGCAGCAGGCGGCGGACCAACTGGGGGAGTGGACCCGGGAGGCCCGGGCCCGGGGCGAGGCCGTCGACCGCATCGCACCCCTGCTGGAGCAGGTCCTCGACCGCGAGCGCCGCATCCACAGGCCGGCGCGCCGCCGCGCGCGGGCCGTGCTGTTCGCCATTGCCCTGGCGGTCGCCGTCCTGGCTACCCTTGTCGTCCAGTGGCAGTTCGCCGTTCTCGGAACCGCCGACCCCACGAACGGCTGGCGCGGCCATGTCTGGGAGCGTTACGGCCGTGAACTTCAGGACTGCGTCATTCGGGCCGAACGGCAAGGCCGGGCCATGCTTTGTCCCGTCTTCGATCCCGAGCCCGCCTCGCCATAACGTTCACCGCCCCGGAGACGGAACCGGAGGTCGCGCAGGCCCGGACGCCCCGGCCACCGTCGGCCCGGCGACGGCGAATCGGCCCTCCCGGTAGAACCGCCGCGCCTCCGTCCCGTCCGCAAGACGCAGAACCGTCTCCCCGTGAAGCGCGCCGGCCTCATACAGGACCTCCGCGCGCCGCCCGTCCGGCCACTCGATCCGCCACAGGCCGTGACGCTTGCCCTCCCGGTAGGTCCCCGTCTCCGAATAGCCATCCGGCCGGCGGAGCATCCATCGACCGACCCGCTGCCCGTTGCCGAAACGGCCCTCGTCGACCCGGCCTGTGGTAAAGACGTGTTTCCAGCGGCCCGTCCTCTTGCCATGGGCGTAGCCGACCTCGATCCGCCCGCCGGGGGGATGTTCGATCACCCACCGCCCGTGCTTCTTGCCATTCCGGAACCGACCGCGGCTGACATCCCCATCGGGCCCCACGATGGTCCAGGTCCCGGCAATCCCGCCATGCTCGTAGAACCCTGTCCACCGCTCGCCGTCGGCGGTGTCATTGGTCCAGCCTCCGTGCTTCAGGCCATTCTCGAACGGCCCTTCCCGGCGTGTGCCGTCGACCTGCTCCAGCACCCACACCCCCTGACGCAGCCCTGCCGAGAACTGCCCCGTCTGCCGGTTGCCCTCCCGGTCTTCGAGAACGCCTTCGCCGTCGGCCAGCCCGTTCCTGCAGATCCCCGACCAGTCAAACGGCGCCTCGCCCCCGTGTGCGAACCCGCCGGCAAAATGGCAGTCGGCGATATTGTCGACCGGCGTCAGGCAGAGGGCGCCCGAAGGCGTCTCCGGATCCGTGCAGAGCGAAAACCGCCCTTCGGCCTCCGCCGTCCCGGCTCCGATCGCGAACGCCAGGACGACAAGGGACGGGATTGCGGCGGTGAATTGGACGATCCGGGAAATCATCGAGGCAGCGGCTCCCGAAGGCGAGACCGGGATGGAAGAGGTGAACGCCGGACAGGATATGGCCGGTCGGCGCGGACAGGAACGCATGGCTCCCCGAGGGCCTGGCGGTTGGTTTGTCGAACCGGCCGGACTGGAGGTTCGACGATGACATCATCCCCAAAGTCGCTGTTTGGCATCATCTGCCGTCGCTATCCATCGGTCCGGTGACGCGGCGCTCCGGTGACCGCCCTGGAAGTCACCGATCGGTTCGGAGTCCTCGCCATCGTCGTTCGCCGGCTGGTTAGGCCCACGCTCGTGCCCCTCGCGGCGGAAATAATGCACCGTCGACGAAGCCGAGGTGAGATTGAACACCGTCGCGCCCATGCCTCCAGCCTACCCCATCGCGGGCAGCGAAGCTGCCGTCGCCGGTTCCAGTTTCGGATCCGGCGCACCACCGGCCCCAATCGCCACCCGCCACCAGACGGAAGACCGGGACTGCGCCAGTCCCGAGCCTGTGCTATCCAGACCAGCGCTTCCCCTTGCTTGCGACACGGACTGGACGGCTGTATCCGCCATGTCAACCAAATCCGGCAAGCTGAACTGCCTTTCCCCGGCCCGGTGGAACGGGCGGCTTTCGATCACGGTCACGCTCGCAACGGCAATCTCCCTTCTCGTTCTCGTATCGGTCGGCAGCGTGCTTGGCGTCGGCATCTGGCTCGCCGGCAAGAACACCCTGGCGTTGATGAGCGCCAACGCCAATCGGAGCATCGCAAACACGGCCGACCGGATCGAACAGCATCTGCTGCCGGCCGAAGACCAGTCCCGTTTCGTCGCCGAGCGGATCGAGAAGGGCGAGATCGATCCCGGCGACCGCCAGACATTCGGCCGCCTGCTTACGGGCGCTCTCGCCGGCGTGCCGCAGATCGAATCGATATCCTTCTTCGATACCGACCTGAAATCCTTCTATGCCGCGCGTCGTGAAGGCCGCCGCCTCGAGTTGGGCGAGGTGGATCATTCGGGAGATCCGAGGTTCCGCAACTATCTGGCGAAGATGCCGGAAGAGCCGCATTGGACGATACCGTTCTGGCTCGAGCGGCATGGGAGGACCTTCTTCAGCCGGTCGCATCCGCTCTGGCAGGGCGGCAGGTTTGTCGGGGCCACGGTTGCGACGGTATCGATCCGGGAACTCTCGGCCCATGTTCGCAAGGTTGGTGAGATCGACCACGGCACGAGGTTCGTCCTTTACGGGCCGGACCGCGTATTGGCCCATCCGCTCATGGCGCGCGGCTACCCCGGTCTTTCGATCGACAGTCCGCTGCCTCCACTGGCGGGATTTCAGGACCCCGTCCTGGCCGGGATATGGCAGACGGAGAACCGATCCGACCTGGTCGTTTCGCTTGCAACTAATACGAACGGACATTCAGTCCGGATCGGCGGAGAGGATTATATCTTCATATTTCGCCGCCTGGACGGCTTCGGGTCGCAGCCGCTCACGGTCGGCATCTATTTCCACACCGGAGACATCAGTACCGAACTTCGGCGGATGGTCGTCGCGTTTCTGGTCGGGCTCGGCGCCCTTGTGGTGTCGATCGTCGCTGCCGTGATCCTCGGCCGCCGGATAGCCCGGCCGATCGTGCGTTTCTCGGCGGCAGCGGATCAGGTCCGGAACCTGGATATCGCGGACATAGGCGAACTTCCGGGCAGCGTCTTCCGGGAACTTGACCGACAGGCGAGGGCATTCAACGTCATGCTGCGCGCCCTGCGATGGTTCGAACTCTATATTCCCAGGAAGATAGTCGAACGGTTAGTCAGACAGGGCGGTATCGAAGAGACGGGTTCGTCGGCTCGCGAAATTACGGTCATGTTCACCGATATCGCCGGATTTTCGTCGTTGGCCGAAAATCTGTCGGCCCCGGATGTCGCCGCCCTCGTCAATCGTCATTTCGAGATCGTTGCCGGTTGCATCGAGGCCGAGGACGGCACGGTCGACAAGTTCATCGGCGATTCGGTGATGGCTTTCTGGGGAGCGCCGGAAACACAGCCCGATGCCGCCGAACGCGCCTGCCGTGCCGCGCTCGCGGTCGCCGATGGAATCCGGGAAGAAAATATCCGGCGACAAGCTGGGGACGAAGCGCCGCTCCGTATCCGTATCGGCATCCATACCGGCACCGCCACGGTCGGCAATATCGGCTCGCCGGGCCGGGTCAACTATACGATCATCGGCGACGCCGTGAATGTCGGCCAGCGTCTCGAACAACTCTGCAGGACGCTGTTTCCCGAAGGCAGCGAAACGGCCAT
>JAJEHI010000175.1 GCA_022823775.1 Defluviicoccus sp.
GGTGCCGAAACGCCTGTTTCCGGACGAATCAGGCATCACCTGATCCCGCGAGACCCCATCCCGTGGACGCGCTTGCCATCCACGACCCTCAAACGACCGAAACCCGCTATAGTAGGCTGCTTAACAGGGAATTAAGATGGATTAGACTGGGATGCCATCATGAAAGTGCCTTGTCTTATGCTTGCCTGTTCGCTCGCGGCGTTGCCCACTGCGGCAACGGCGGCTGAGGCGACACTGGTCGCGGACGATCTCGACCCCATGGCCGTGGCGACCGACAGGGCGGCGCTCGTCGCGCTTTACTCGAGCACCGGCGGCGAGCGCTGGGTGAACAGCGCGAACTGGTTGAGCGACCGGCCGCTCGATGAGTGGCACGGAGTCTACGCCGATCACGATGGCAGGGTCGCATACATCTCGTTGTTCGACAACGGTCTGACGGGTCCGGTCCCTCCGGAAATCGGGCAGCTCACCGCGCTGATCTATTTGGATCTCGGCAGCAACGAACTTTCGGGAAGCCTCCCGCCGGAACTGGGCGACCTGACGAACCTGCAGACGCTGTCACTGAATCACAACAAGCTGTCCGGCGCACTTCCCCGCGAACTGGGCAATCTCGCCAGGCTGGAGTCGCTTTCACTGCAGGGGAACGCTCTGTCCGATCCGATTCCGCCGACACTTGGCGCGCTCGCGAATCTGGTGGAACTGCACCTGTCATTGAACGACTTTTCCGGGCCCATCCCCCGCGAACTGGGCAATCTCGCCCGGCTGGAGTCGCTCGATCTGGCAGGCAACCGCCTTTCGGGTCCGATTCCGCCAGAACTCGGCAACCTCGCCCGCTTGACTGCTCTTGCCCTCTGGGGAAACCGGTTGACCGGTTCGATTCCGCCAGAACTCGGCAACCTCGGCAGGCTCGCCGAGCTCGCTCTCAGCGACAACGGTTTTTCGGGGACGGTACCGAGCGAGTTGACCGCGTTGCCGCTGACGTATTTCTGGTGGAGCGGCAACCCGGAGCTGTGCATCGCGGACATGGCAATTTTTGCCGAATGGGTGAGTTCCATCGGGAGTTACTACGGGGGAGACTACTGCAATGGCTTCGGTCGCGCCGCGTTGGACGCGCTGTACCGCGCCGCGGGCGGCGCCGGATGGACGGTCTCCTACGGCTGGCCCGACGATCCTCCGGACGCGCGGCACGGCGTCCGCGCCGATGCGTCGGGCCGGGTGATCGCGATCAACCTTGCCGGCAACGGGCTCGAGGGGTACCTGCCGCCGGAACTCGGCGACCTGGCGGCGCTGGCGGAACTGCGGCTCGGCGGCAACCCGGGCCTGTCGGGGCGCGTGCCGTTCACGCTGGGGCGCCTCGAAGAGCTGTCGGAATTCGACTATGCCGGGACGGGCCTGTGCGTGCCCCGGGAAGACTTCCTGCGCGACTGGCTCGACGGCGTGGCGGTGCACCAAGGCACGGGCCTGGACTGCGAACCCACGGCCGACCGGGACGTGCTCGCAAGAATCTATGACGCCATGGACGGGAGGCATTGGTTCAACACCGGCAACTGGCTGACCGAGGCGCCGCTTCGCGAGTGGTACGGGATAGATGCGGACGCTCAGGGCAAGGTCATCCGGATCAACTTGTCCCACAACAGGCTGAGCGGCGCCATCCCGGCCGATATCGTCGCGCTCGACAAGCTGGAGGAGTTGAATTTGCTCGGTATCGATTCAAAAGGGGCGCCGATACCGCCGGAACTGGGAGAACTGCCCAACCTCAGGAAGCTGATACTCGGAAGCATCCGTGCGGCCGGATCCATTCCGCCGCAGTTGGGCAATCTTGCCCGTCTCGAGGTATTGGAAATCACCGGCAACCCATTGTCCGGATCGATTCCGCCCGAAATCGGCAATCTGCCGAGGCTGACCGAACTGCATCTCGACAACAATAGCCTGACCGGTTCGATTCCGCATCAGCTCGCCAACGCGGCGCGCCTGGAGCAGATCCACCTCGAGAACAATGACCTGACCGGTGCGCTGCCCGCCTCGCTTGCGGGTTTGGCCGAGTTGCGGATTCTGGACCTCTCCGGCAACAAGCTCTCGGACTACCTGCCGGCGGCGTTCGGCGATTTCGCGCGGCTGGAGTACCTGAATCTCTCCTACAACGATCTGTTCGGCGCCATCCCGGCCGAGTTGGCTCGCCTGGAAAACCTGACGGAACTTTATCTGGCCAACAACTCGCTCTCCGGGCCCGTTCCGCCGGAGCTGGCCGGCCTACCGAGACTGCACTCGCTGGCCCTGACCGGCAACGCCGAATTGGCCGGTCCGATCCCGGTCGATCTGGCCGGCCTCGGCGAACTGATCCATCTGCAGGCGGCTGGCACGGCGCTGTGCGCGCCGCCGGACGCGGCGTTTCTCGCGTGGCTCGACGGGCTGCTGACCCGGCGGATAAGGCCGTGCGGCACCGAGCCCGAGGTGGCCTACCTCACCCAGGCGATCCAGTCGCGCGAACTGCCCATCGCGCTGGTGGCGGGCGAGCCCGCCCTGCTGCGTGTCTTTCCTACAACCGAACGCTCCGCCCCCGGGCCCATGCCCGCGGTGCGGGCGGACTTCTACCTCAAAGGAACGCTCGCCCACTCGGTGGACATTGCCGCGGGGCCCGGGCCCATTCCGACGGAGATCGAGGAGGGGTCGCTGGACCGATCGGCTAACGCGGCCATCCCCGCCGAGGTGGTGCAGCCGGGCCTGGAAATGGTGATCGAGATCGATCCGCAGCGCACGCTCGACGGCAGCCTGGGCGTGGCGAAGCGGATTCCGGAGAGCGGGCGGCTGGCGGTGGAGGTGCGCTCGATGCCGGTGTTCGACGTAACCTTCGTACCGTTCGTCTGGGAGACCAATCCCGATACGTCCGTCGTCGAACTCGTCACCGCCATGGAGGCCGATCCGATGGGTCACGACATGTTGCGGTACGTGCGCACGCTGCTGCCCGTCGCGGACCTGGCAGTGACGGCGCACGCGCCGGTCCGGACCTCCAGCAACAAGGCGAACGATCTGACTGCCGAGACCCGCCTGATCGCGACAATGGAGGGCGCAACCGGCTACTACATGGGGCTGCTGTCGGGGGAATTCTCCGGCGCCGCGGGAATCGGCATCCTTGGCCGGCGGGTCGCCTACTCGATCACGGACGCCGCCACGATCGCGCACGAGTTTGGCCACAACCTGTCGCTGAATCATACCCCCTGCGGCGACCCGTTGGGCGTGGATCCCGCCTATCCGTACCCCAACGCGTCGCCGGGGGGGTGGGGGTACGACTTCAGCGGGCAGCGCCTGGTGGCGCCGGACGAGCATCACGACATCATGTCCTACTGCGGGCCGTCCTGGATCAGCGACTTCAGCTTCGACAAGGCGATGCGCTACCGTCTGCACAGTGAGGGGCGGCTTCGCCCGCCGCCGGCGGGCGAACCTCCGGCGCCCGTATCGTCGCTCATCGTCTGGGGCGGCGTGGACGCGGGCGCCGCGCCATACCTGGAGCCGGCTTTCGTGACCGACGCGCCGCCCGCGTTGCCGCAAGCCCCCGGACCCTGGCGCATCGCCGGGTCGGCGGCGGACGGAACGGTGCTATTCGACCTGACCTTCGCCATGCCGGTAATGGTGCACGGAGACGGGAGATCGGGCTTCGCCTTCGCGCTGCCGGCGCAGCCCGGGTGGGCGGGCTCGCTGGAATCGATCGCGCTCTCGGGTCCCGGCGGATCGTTCACACTGGAGGCGGACGCGGGGCCGCCGGTGGCCGTCCTGCGCGACGGTCCGTCCGGACAGGTCACCGGCATTTTCCGCGAGCCTGCGACTGCGGATGCGCTCCGCGAGTTGGCGCCGCCGGGTCTCTACAGCCGAGGGATCCCGGAACCCGGCGTCTGGAGCCAGTAAGAGGGGCATCGCCACTTCGATTCCACCGAAGCGGAGAGGGAGGCGTCCCCATGCGCTTGCGGCCTGCTCCGATCGGTTCGGCCCGGTTCGCGCAGCGAACAATCCGGCACGTGCGCGCACCGGCTGCGAATTCTGCTTGAGCGTGACATTGATGCTATGATCCCAATGCATGTTCCGCACTATCCCTTCTCGTGCAACTCCGCGAAAATTGGCGGTCGCGGCCGCCCGATTTCTGCACGGACCCGGGACTCGCTCCCGCCTTGCCTGGGGGGCGATTGCCGTTTGCCTCCTGCTCGGCATGCCCGTTGCGGCACAGGAACCGGCGGCGGGCGCCATCCGCATGTTTGCCGCGGAGGGCCGCCAGATGATTGCCCTGGCCCCCGGCGCATACGCTTCCGAAGCGCCACCGGCATCGTACGGCAGCCTCGCGGTGCGGTCATTCGAAACGGCCTCGCGTCGAATCTACGTAGTTTCGATGAGCGGCGAAACGTACCGGGCGGCCGCACCCCTGGACGGACCCCGGTCGAGGATCGCGTTCGATCCGGCGCGGCGAACATTTGCGTCCTTGTTGCCGAGCATCCGCGTCGAGCTGTCCCCGGGCGTGGACATCGATGCCGTACTCCAGGCGCTCGGGGCGGACGAGTCCACCGTTTTCGAATCGCTGGGTTTCGCCATCGTCGGCCTTCCGGCCGAGCTGCATCCCGCCGAGGCGGTGGCGCGGTTGCAGGTTCTGCCCGGACAGCCGGTCGCGGCCGTGCGGTTGCGCGGCCCCCGAATCGAATGGCGATGAAACCCGGCGGACAGTCGGCGTCGGCATTGGCCCTTCTGCTGGCGCTGGGCGGCTGCGTCGGGGGCTCCGACGATGCGTCGCCACCCCCGCCCCCGCCCCCGCCCCCGCCTCCACCGGCGACGGTGTCGTTGGCCATAACCGGGGATACCGCGGTGGAGGAAGCGGACAACGCGAAAGTGCGGGTCTCCGTGGCGTTGAGCGCCGCGGCATCCGGGTCGGTTTCGGCGCAATTGAGCCTGGCCGGATCGGCCACCCGAGGAAGCGACTACGAAATCGACGGGGACACGGTTACCGTCCCGGCGGGCGCTACGTCGGCGACGGTGGAAATCGACGTTTACAGGGACTTCGACGAAGAGGGCGATGAAACCATCGACATCAGCCTGGGCACGATTTCGGGCAACGCCCGGGCTTCGGACGATGCCTCCGTCACGCTGACAGTGCGCGACGGGGAGGCCGCCGCCGCGAACAAGATGCCGGACGACGTAATCGACGGGGGCGAGACCCCGGCGCCCGGTCTTCAGCCGTTGGCGTACACGGTGACCGGTGAGGCCGTGTTGCTGGTGGTCGCGGCGATGAATCCCCTGTCTTCCGGCGAATCGGTGCCGCTGGTGGCGGAGTGGTCGAACGACGAGCGGTTCCAGGGCGGCGTGCGCGAAATCGCCCGCATCGATATCGAGTCCACGGACGATCCGTTCGAGCTTTTCCTCGGCAACGTTCATCAATTCAGCGTGCCCGTGTCCGAACTGGCGCCGAACGAGGTGTACTTCATCAGGGCCTGGCTGGGCCAGGCACCGCCGGCGGGCGAATTCGGTACCGAATACGCCAACATGTTCTTCAACGGGTTCGTAACCGATGCCGAGGGCCGGGTCCTGGTGCGATGCGAGGCGCCGCAGCGCACGGCTTCGGGCATCGCCGACCCGCTGCTGGCCGAGCAATGGCACATAGCCAACACGGGCCAGACCGCCTTTTCGGATCGCGGCGGCGTCGCTGGCGCGGACCTGAGGATGGGCAGTGCGCTCGCCGCTGGGCACACCGGTGAAGGCATAAAGCTCGCGGTGGTGGATACCGGGCTTGAAACGTGTCATCCGGATCTGGCGGCCAACGCGGACGGGAAAGGGTCGTACAACTTCGGTTACGAGCGCATGGCCGGGGCGGGAGCCCGCAGGAACGAGCCGTTCCATTTCGGCCTGCTGGGCGACCACGGCACGAGTGTGGCCGGCATCGCCGCGGCGGTGGCCGGCAACGGCCTCGGCGGACGGGGCGTGGCCCCGGACGTCACCCTGGTCGGATTCAATCCGATGGAAGCGCTGGGTGGAGACGAGGAACCTCCGGGAGAAGATGTCGAGCCGGGAGAAGTGGTTGAGGCGGTGCCGGCGCAGGACGAACTGCCGGACGAGTTTTCCGTGGCGCTGCTGCAGAGCCTCGGCGCAAGCGCATCGGAGCCGGACTCGGCCAGCGTGGACATCTTCAACATGAGTTTCGGAGCCATTGCCCCGACGGAGAATGCACAGGAAGAGTTCGTGCGGCTGTTTCGAATGGGTACGAGCGAGCTTCGCGGCGGCCGCGGCGCGCTGTACGTGAAGGCGGCAGGCAACGAGTTCGAATTCTGCCGCCCGATCCACCCGCTCAATCTCGAGGTCGGTTGTCTTCCCGCCAATTCCGACCCGGACCAGAATCTCCCCTGGCTGATCGTCGTGGGCGGGTTCAACGCCGACGACGTCAAGGCCTCGTACAGCGTGGCCGGAGCCAACCTTTGGGTGGTCGGGCCGTCCGGCGAGGACGGCGAGGCGGCGCCGGCCATGATCACCACGGACCAGGCCGGTGCATACGGAGGATACAGCCGGTATCCCGAGAATCGCCTCGCGAACGGGCATCCGCTGAATCCGGACGGCGATTACGTCAGCGCATTCGGCGGCACGTCCTCGGCGGCTCCCGCCGTGGCGGGGGCGCTCGCGGTGTTGCTGGGGGTCAATCCGGATCTCACATGGCGCGACGTACGGCACATACTCGCCCGCTCGGCGCGGACGATCGACCCGGACCGCCCCGAAGTGCGCGCAGCGTTCGGCGGCACGCCCTATGTCGCGCAACACGCCTGGCAGACCAACGCCGCAGGTTACGACTTTCACAATTGGTACGGCTTCGGCGCCGTGGACATGGATGCCGCGGTAGCCCTGGCGGCGAGCCATGCGCCGGACAGCCTCGGAACGTTCGTGGAATCGGAGTGGGTGACGGCCGCAGCGGAGCCGGAGCTTCCGCTGGCGGTCCCCGATGCCGACGGCGCCGGCACGGCGGCGAGCATCGAGGTGACGGGCCTGCCCGGCGCCGCAAGCATCGAGGCGGTGGTGCTGGAGATCGGGGTCGATCACGCCAATGCGGCGGATCTGGGGATTTCGCTGCGCTCGCCCGCGGGCACGCCAAGCGTGCTCAACCCGCCGTTCAACGACGGGTTGCGCGATGCGTTCGGGGGATTTCGGGGCTGGCGGTTGCTGAGCAATGCCTTCTACGGCGAGAATCCCAACGGCACGTGGACCCTGCATGTGGCCGATCTGGCCGCCGAGGACACCGGAACCCTGACCGACTGGCGGCTGCGATTCTATTACGGCGAGCATCCGCAGTAGCGGGTGCGGAGGTCATCGATAGAACTCAACGAAGAACCGCACCTGCCCCAGCGGTTCGACCTCGTGCTCGGCTGCGGGCTCGATGACGCCGGGATTGTCGGGGTCCAGCCTGAACTCCCCCGCGGGCGGCGCATGGATTCGATAGAGAAGCCTGCCCTCCAGGACCACGATCCGGCCCCAGACACCGGCCCGGGATCGATGCGATTTCCTCAGCCCGTCCGGGACCGTTACCTCGGTAAATTCCGGCGTCCTGCGGTAGAACTCAACGGTGGAAGGCAGTGCCTTCATGCGCGGCCGGTACCCGCGCCGGCGCGTCGCTGCATCTGGTCGAACGTGAAGGATGCGGTCCACGCAATCAGCACGAGCCCCGTGACGGCTTCCAGCGTTGCCAGCAGGCGGCCGCCGCCGCTCACGGGAACGATGTCTCCGAAGCCGAGAGTCGTATAGATCGAGCCCGAGAAGTAGATGACATCGAGCAAAGCCGGAGCGGACGGTGCGATCTCAACGGCGCCCGCAACGATCAGCAGATGCCAGCCAAGACCGAAAACGATCACTTCGGCGATGTGCGCGGCCAGCGCCAGGGTCACCGCCAGCGCCACGCGGGCGCGCAGGTATCGCGACAGCGCGGCAACCGCGTTCTCGGCCAGGATCAGGAGTTCGTAGTGCATCCTGACGGCGATCAGCGGCAGGGCGATCATGACGACAATAAGCATCGGTAGGTGTCCCTTGCGGCGGTCAGCGCCCCCCCGGAGGCCGCGCCGGGAAGCAGTTGCCGGCCAGACCGGTGAAAAGGCTCGATGGGTTCGGACTATATCGGTTATGGGCCGCTTTGCCCAGCAAATCCATGGCTGCGGCCGGCAATTCCGCCAAGGCGATCGGAACGGCGTTCGAGGCGGGAACGGGAATTGCTGTTGGGCAAGACTGAAGTTTGTGGCGGGCGACTAAAATAGTCTAATCCAATACCGACATGAGCCTGAACGGAGAGGTTGACTTGAGGTTTAGGCGGAGTCGGGATCGGTATTGAAAGTGCCTCTATCCTGGGGCACCGACGGTCTCGATACAAGCCCTGGCCCGGGGCTTTTTCTTC
>JAJEHI010000132.1 GCA_022823775.1 Defluviicoccus sp.
ACCGCGACCGGGACCGGGCGCAGAGCGCTGCCGAGACACGGGCCGGCGAGGCATTCCCCGTCCTCGATGCGGAATTGCGCGCCGTGGGTGGAGCACTGGATGACCGACTTGTCGACGCTCAGGAACACGTCCGGGCGCCAGTCGAGCGGCACCCCCTGGTGCGGGCACTCGTTGACGTAGCCCCGGACGCCCGCGCCCAGGCGGATCACGAAGATCCGCCTCCCGTCGCCCAGAACGAACCCCTTGCCGCCCGGGTCGTCGATGTCCTCGAGCGCGCAGAGGACGGTCCGGCTCACGCCTCGATGCCCGCCATCTTGCAGATCAGCGCCCATTCCTCATTCGCCACCGGACACACCGAGAGCCGCGACTGGCGCACCAGCGCCATGCCGGACAGCGCCGGCTCGGCCTTAATGTCGGCGAGTGTCACCGGCGACTTCACCGGCATCAGCGCCTTCACGTCGACCATGCCGAAGCGGCCCTTGGCGTCGGTCGGGTCGGGGTAGTGCTCGCGCACGATCTCGACCACGCCGACGATCTCGCGCGCGTTGACCGAATGGTAGAAGAACCCCCGGTCGCCGATCTTCATCGCCTTCATGTTGTTGTCCGCCTGGTAGTTGCGGACCCCGTCCCATTCGGCGGTGCCGGCCTTGACCTGGTCGTCCCACGACCACGCCCCCGGCTCCGACTTGAACAGCCAATACGCCATCTCGCACCTCCCCGTCCGGTCCGGCGCCCATCATGCCTCGGCACGGCGCGGTCTGGCGAGCAGTCCGGCGATCGCCGCGTCGATTTCGGCACCGCGATGAAGGATCGCCTCGACCGCTTCCGCGATCGGCATCTCGACCTCGTGGCGCCGGGCGAGGCGGGCGAGCGCCGCGCTCGTCGCCACCCCCTCGACGACCGCGCCTTCCTTTGCCGTCCCGCCGGCGGCGAGCGCGACCCCGTGGCTGTAGTTGCGCGAGGTCCGGCTGGCGCAGGTGAGGGTGAGGTCGCCGAGCCCGGCGAGCCCCATCAGGGTCTCCGCCCGCCCGCCGCGCGCGCGGGCGAGCCGGGTCATCTCGGCGAGCCCGCGGGTGATCAGCGCCGCGCGCGCATTCTCGCCCAGCCCCCGACCCTCGACGATGCCGCAGGCGATGGCGAGCACGTTCTTGACCGCGCCGCCGATCTCGGCTCCCGCCACGTCATCCGAGTGATAGGGGCGGAAGGACGGCGTCGCCAGCGCGGTTGCCAGCGCCTCGGCGATCGCCATGTCGCGGCAGGCGAGCGTCACCGCCGTCGGCTGTCCCCGCGCGACCTCGGCGGCGAAGGTCGGTCCCGACAGGATCGCGGCCGGATTTCCTGGAAGCGCCTCGCCGACGACCTCGCTCATCGTCCTCGCGGTGTCCCGCTCGATCCCCTTGGCGCAGACCGCGACCGGCACGGACGGCGCGAGATGGGGAGCGAGGAGGGCGCAGGTCTCGCGCACGGATTGCGCCGGCACCGCCAGCAGGACGGCATCGGCCGCCGCCGCCTCGGCCGGGTCGGCGGTCGCCGCGATTCCGGGGCCGAGCGCGATGTCCGGCAGATAGTCCGGGTTCCGGCCGGTTTCGGCGATCGAGCGTGCGAGGCTTGCGCGCCGTGCCCACAGCACGGCCTCGCGCCCGGCCTCGCGGGCGACGACGGCAAGCGCGGTGCCCCAGGCGCCCGCTCCGATGACGCCGAGCCGCCTCACCGGCGCCCCGCCCGCGCGGTCAGAGGTCGCGGTGCTTCCTGAGGAATTCGAGCACCGGCGCGTTGTAATCCTCCGGCAGCACGATGGGCACGAAATGCCCGCCGCGCTCCAGCACCACCGTTTCCGCGTGCGGGATGCCGGCCGACAACTCTTCGGTCATGTGGATCGGCGTCACCATGTCGTCGCGGGCGACGATGATCTGGGTCGGCATCGAAATCTCGCCCATGCGGGCGCGCCGGTCGAAGGCCATGATGCCGTCGATCCGGCTGATCATGATCTCGACCGGCGCGGCGTTGTCGAGCGCCGCCTTCGCGCCGGCGGAGATCGCCGCGTCGTTCTCCGCCACCCAGAAGGGCGGGTTGAGGACCAGCGCGGTCATCTCGCTGTAGCGCTCCAGCCCGAAGGTCTCGAGCAACGCCTTGCGCAGCTCGAAGGAGCGCCGGAAGAACGGGTCGCTCCCCGCCCATGTCGCGCTCAGCCCGAGGGTCTTGAGCCGGTCCGGGCTGTCCTGGGCGATGGTCTGGCCGATCGCTCCGCCGGTCGAGTGGCCGACGAAATGGGCCCGGTCGATATCGAGCGCGTCCATCAGCTTGAGCACGTCGGCGGCCATCTGGTCGACCGAATAGCGGATCGGCGAATGCGTGCTCTGGCCGGCCCCCCGGTGGTCGTGGATTATGACCCGGAAGTCGTCCTTGAAGGCCTCCACCTGCCTGGCCCAGAACGAGCCGTTGCCGCCGAGGCCGGGCACCAGCATGAGAGGCGGGCCGCTGCCCGCCTCCTCGTAATGGATCTCCGCGTCGCCGATATCGACCTTCGGCATCTAGGCCTCCGCCGTGGCGTTCATGCCGCTCCGGCTGTCGATCGCGTCGGTGTCGACGGGGCGCGGGAAGGGCTCGGGCGCGGGCTCGCCCTCCTCGCGCGGCCGGCCGATGGTCTCGAAGAACCCCTCGAGCCCGGCCGGCGCGATCGCCCAAATCATCACCAGGTCCTCGTCGGTCTCGTTGATGATCTGGTGCTTCACGTCGTAGCCCAGGAAACAGGTCGTGCCCGGCACCATCGGGTGCGGCACGCCGTCCACCTTGACCGTGCCGCGGCCGGAGAAGCCGACCAGCATCTCGATCTGGTTGTCATGGCTGTGCTCGCGCACGTAGCTGCCCGGCGCGATGGACTGGAAGCCCAGCGACACGCCTTCGAATTTGGTCTCTTCGGGCACCAGCCTCGGCTCCGCGAAGCCGTTGGCCGGGACGGGCTGCCAGAACGACCGACCTTCGCCGGGCTGCAATACGACCTTGCGGCCGCGGGCGGCTTCCGAATCTTGCATCGTTCGCTCCCACGATGTGGTTCCTGCCCCGACTCTAGCGCGAACCCGCGGTTTGCCAAACGGCTTATTGGGGACGGGTGGGCGGACGGTTGGGTCGTCAAACCGGATCCGCCGAAAAGGAACGGCGTTAACCTTGCAAATCCGGCACGGTATTCCATAATTGCAAGGATGATACCGCGCCGCCAATTACCGGTCGTGCTCGACCGGCTGAAGCAATTTCCGGCCGTTGCCCTGCTCGGTCCCAGGCAGACCGGTAAGACGACGCTGGCCAAGTATGTCGCGCGGCAGGGTCTGAGCGGGCGCGAGACCGTCTATCTCGACCTCGAATCCGCCGCCGACCGCGAGAGGCTCGCCGATGCCGAGCTGTACCTGGCGGGGCACGAGGACAGGCTGGTTATCGTCGACGAAGTGCAGCGGATGCCCGAGTTGTTCCGGTCGCTCCGCGGCCTGATCGACCGGGGCCGGAGCCGCGGCGCGCGGGCCGGCCGGTTTCTTCTGCTGGGGTCGGCCTCGATCGACCTCCTCAAGCAATCGGGCGAGACGCTGGCCGGCCGCATCGCCTGTGTGGAGCTCAGCCCCTTCGACGCGATGGAAGTCGATGGCGGGGATCGCGACAGGTTGTGGATCAGGGGCGGCTTCCCGGACAGCTTTCTGGCGGACAGCGACGAGGCGAGCGTCGTCTGGCGGGAGAACTTCATCCGCACCTATCTCGAACGCGACATCCCGCAGCTGGGTCCGCGCGTGCCGGCCGAGACGCTGCGCCGGTTCTGGATCATGCTCGCTCATGTCCAGGGCGGCCTGCTGAACGCCGCCCAGCTCGCTCGCAGCCTTGCCGTGGACGGCAAGACGGTCGCCCGCTATCTCGACCTCCTGGTCGATCTGCTGCTGGTGCGGCGCCTGCCGCCGCTTCACGCCAATGTCGGCAAGCGCCTGGTCAAATCCCCCAAGGTCTATGTGCGGGACAGCGGCATCGTCCACGCCCTGCTCGGGCTGGACGATTACGAAGCGGTTCTCGGACATCCGGCGGCCGGCGGGAGCTGGGAAGGGTTCGTGCTCGAAACCCTCGTCGGCAGCGCGCCCGAGCGTGCCCGCGCGAGCTTCTACCGGACGTCGGCGGGCGCCGAAATCGACCTCGTGCTGGAAATGCCGGGCGCCGGGCTGTGGGCCGTCGAGATCAAGCGCGGCCTCGCGCCGAAGCTCGACAGAGGGTTCCACCGCGCTCGCGAGGACCTCGAGCCCGAACGGTCCTTCGTCGTCTATTCCGGGGAAGACCGTTACCCCAGGGGCGAAGGGGTCGAGGCGATCGGGCTGCGCGAAATGGCGTCGCTGCTGCAGGGCGTCCAGGGCCGCTAGCGGCCGCATCTATTCCCCTGCCGGAAGGCTGGGATCGGCGAGGCCGCCGGCGCCGTACGGATCGAGCCGTCCTTCGATCCTGGAGACCCGTTCGGCGAGGCTGTGAACGCGCTCGGAGAGCCGGTGAAGCTCCTTTCGCAGGTCGCCGATCTCGCTTCGGACGTCGCCGATCTCGCTCCTCACGTCAGCGATCTCGCTGCGTATCTGTGCGAATCCGTTATGCATGGCTAGCCAGACCGCACCGAAGCCGAGCACGAAGGCCGGAACCAGTACGGCGGCCAGAGGCAGTGCAATGTCGAGCGCTTGCGCCAAATTCATCGGTCGATCGGCTCTCGCATAATTTCGATATGATACACGCTCAGATTGAATATACCAGCACTTCGCCGGCATGCCGTTTCGGGTCGATCCGGGTCTTGCCCTCCCCTATTTCTTCATCTCCGCGACCATGGCCTCGATGCGGTGCAGCGCGTCGCGGGCGCTTGCCGCCTCCTCGCGGATGGTCCTGAGCGTGTCCTCGCCGCCGGCGACCGAGACCTCAAGACGGGCGTCCTGCAGATTGTTGATCACCACCGCGATCACCAGGTTGATCATGATCACCGCCGCCAGCATCACGAACGAGACGAAGAACAGCCAGGCCATCGGGTGGAGCTCCATCGCGGTGTACATCACGTCCGTCCAGTCCTCGAGCGTCATCACCCGGAACAGGGTGAGCAGCCCGATCCCGAGCGAGCGCCAATGGGTCGGGTCGTGGTCCTGGAACAAATGCACGCCGGCCACCGCGTAGACGTAATAGAGGACCGAGAGCAGCAGCATCACGTTGCCGAGACCCGGGAGCGAGCGGATCAGGGTGGAAACGATCAGGCGGAGTTGGGGCAGGACGGTGGCGACGCGCAGCACCCGAAGCAGCCGGGCGAGCCGGGCGATCAGCGCGAAATCGCCGGTCTCGGGCAGGAAGGCCAGCACCAGGACGACGAAATCGAACAGGTCCCAGCCGTTCCCGAAATAGCGTCCGAAACGGGGCGCGACGGCGGTGAGCTTGATCAGGGCCTCCACCGCGAAGACCGCGAGCGCGATGTCGTAGGCGAGCAGGATCGTGCGGCCCCACTCGGCGCCGAGCGACCGGCTGGTCTCGAGCCCGAGCCCGAGCGCGGTGACCAGGATCATCGCGACGATCAGGATGTTGAAGGAACGCGCGTCCACGATGCGCGCGCAGACCCGGGTCAGTCGATCCATGCGAAGGGCTCCCGTCCTCGAAACCGGCGGCCGTTTATTCGCGCACCGCGCCGCCCGCCGCAAGGGTTCCCGGGGGAGAGATCCGCGTGCCCCCCACTCACGCGTCATGGTCGGCGGAGGCCGACCGTCCACGTTTTCTTTTCTGTTTCTTTCTGATTTGTTGTTGCAGGTTGGACTGCGGAAAAAAACTCGTGGACGGTCGGCCTCCGCCGACCATGACGATAGGGGAGAGTGCCGCGCCATGACGATCATCTCGGTGCAGGGCTTCATCGACACCCACGTCCATACCGGGCCGGCGCCGTTCCGCCGGATCGGCGACTCGATCGACGTCGCGCGCTGGTGCCGCGAGGCCGGGATGCTGGGGATCGTGGTGAAAAGCCATTTCGAGGCGACGATCGCCAAGGTCTACCACGCCCGCAAGGAGGTGCCCGATCTCGGCCTCTATGCCGGGATCGCGCTCAACCGGGGGGTCGGCGGCATCAATCCCGGCGCGGTCGAACAGGCGCTGAAGCAGGACGCCAAGGTGGTCTGGATGCCCACCATCGACGCCGAGAACCATGTCCGCGTGTTCGGCGCGCCTGGGGCGTTCGGCGCGATCGGGGCGGGGAGCTACGCCAACGAGTCGAAATACGGAATCGACGGCACCTATACCGTGCTCGACGGCGGCAGGCTGACGGCGGACGCGAGGACGGTGATCGACATCGTCGCCGATTACGGCGCGGTGCTGGCGACCGGGCACCTGAGCGAGGAGGAGATCCGCGCCGTCGTCGACTACGCCATCGGCCGCGGGCACCGGCGCATCATCGTCACCCACCCCGAGATGCAGTGCCCCGACCTCTCGATCGACGCCCAGGTCGAGCTCGCCCGGGCGGGCTGCCTGATGGAGTATTGCGCGGTCAACTGCATGCCGATGTTCCAGGCCGTGACGTCGGACCAGATGAAGGAGGCGATCGACGCGGTCGGGCCGGAGAACTCGGTCATCGCCACCGATTCCGGCCAGCCGTTCAGCCCCAAACTGCCCGACATGTTCCGCAGCTTCGCCCAGGTGCTGCACGAGAAGGGCGTGTCGCTCGACGCCATCGCCGCCATGGCGATCCGCAACCCGGCGCGGCTGCTGGGCATCGAGCCCCGCAACACCGACGTGGTTCCGATGGACGAGCTGTTCGGGGTGGCGCAGGGCGCGGACGGAAGCCGCCCGCCCGCGCCCTGACCGAAGACGCCTAGAAGCTGTACTGGACGCCGATCTGGAAGCGCGTGGCCTCGCCCTCCGCGCCGCCGTTGGTCTCGCGCCTGCCGTAGATGACCTCCGCGCCGATATTGGCCGCGGGCACCGGGCTCCAGATGACATTGGCGTGCACCGTCTGCACCCTCTTGTTAAACGGCACCGGATCGTCCCCGTCAGTCATCAAGGCCGGGTTATCGTTCTCCGCCCAGCCGTAATACAGCCCGCTGCGTATGCTGTCGCTCCAGCCATGGGAGACCCCGGCGAATCCGCCGATCGCATCGTAGGCCTTGAGGTCGCCGGAAGCGTCCATGCCGGTGACATCGCCGGCACCGTATATCTGCCCGTCGCCTCTCGTCATGTTCAGCGTCGCCATCACCCTGGTGGCGTCGGTCGCATTGAGATGGGCGCCGACGTGCAATGAGTGGGTGGTCACGTTCTGCCCGCTGTCATCATCATACCGCCCCACGGCGCCGGTCACGTTAACGGCGCCCCAGCCCGAACTGTAGCGGAGAGCCGCCAGGAAGGTCGGCACCTCGTTGCCGCTTATCGGCTCTTCGAGCGCCAACTGTCCGGTGAGTCCTGCGCCCAGAGGCAGGGTCAGGCGGAGCTGCGGTGTACGTGTGGCGACAACCCCCGCCGGCCCGTCGAAATCGACCGTGTCGGCAGCCGTGTGATCGTCGCCGCGAATGGACCAAGCCTGCCCCGCAAGCACCGGGCCGAGCTCGCCATAGGCTTGACGCAGCCGGAGCGTGCCACCCCAGAAATCGCCTTCGACGACGGTGTTCAGCGCCCCGTGATCGGTGCTCGTGCTGCTGCTCAGCCGGAGGCGCGACTGATTGGCGTGCGCCCCGACGGCACCGTCGTCGTCGTCGTCTCCCTCCATGCCATCGAGCCTGACGGAAGCGGCATTGCCGAAAGCGTTGCCGAGATCGTTGTCGCTGTCGATATAGAAATCGCCCTTGACGTAGCCGCTGATCGAGACCGAGGTCTTGCCCTCGAGTTCGGCCACCCGTTTCTTCAATGCTTCGATCTCCGCGTTCACGTCGGCGGCATTGACGGGCCCGAGCGCCAGAACGAACGCAGCGCCAGCGCCGAGCAGTGCGGCCCCGAACGGAATTTTTCCAATCATCTGCTTGCTTCTCCCGGATGTCGACTTACAAACGCAGCCCACCAAGTACAAGGTACGAAGACTGACAGGAAACGGAAGGTTTGTACATCCTCTATAAAAAGAAATTTGCGCTGTGGTGTTTTTTGGCTCTCGGTTGCCCATTGGTGAGGTCGGTTTGGTCTTGTGTTCGGGCGTTCGGGGCGAGGGCAGCGGCTGATTTTCGGGCGGAAACGGGTCGACGCGGTCGTATTGTCAGAATT